>JBAZCI010000006.1:0-49750 GCA_041671025.1 Patescibacteria group bacterium
TAACGGGAGGGTAGATGAACCTGATTTCAGTATTATGCTATTCTATTGGACAGGGTAACTATGAAAAATCGATTACTCCATATAAGCTTTTTTTTCGGACTGGCAATATTGTTCAGCGTGGGCGTTTATGCGCACGCTGCTCACGCAGCCGAATTATACGTGTATCCGCAGGAATACGATATTGTTCCCGGAGACACGATTACCGTTGAGGTTCGCGTAGACGGCAAGTTTGACTCAGTGAATGTCGTGAAGGCACGGATCGTCTATCCGCCCGATCTGTTACGCGTAGAAGACTTATCGTCTCGCGGGTCATTTTTACATCTTTGGGCTGAAGAACCGGATGATGACGCATTAGCAGGTGTCATTACATTTACCGGGGGCATTGAACGAGGAAGCTACGTGATTGGCGGCAAGGCGCTGACTATTACTTTTCGAGCGCTGACCCAGGGAACGGCGACCGTGACAATCGATCCGCATACTTCTGCAGTATTTCGAAATGACGGCCGCGGCACGCAAGCCGAACTTACGACCACAGCCGGAACGTATCATATTATCGATTCGGTCGCAGATCCGTTAGTCATTACATCGCCGACGCATCCGGAAGAGTATACATGGTACCGGTCGCGCGTTTTTACCGCCACATGGCCTATAACGGCAAATGAAGAATGGAGCTATGTAGTTACCAAGAATCCGTTTGAAATTCCCGATGATTTTCCCGATACTCCTGTCGGACAGGTCACTTTTGAGAATCTGGATGACGGCGTTCATTATTTTATACTTAAGCGTCGGATACCGGGAAGCCCGTGGAAGATTGTCGGCCGCCGAAGAGTGCGTGTAGATGGTACGCCCCCGTCCATTCCCCAGTATGCAATCGGGCAGGATGCATCACTGTTTGAAGGCAAGCGCTTTGTCGCTTTTTCTTCGTTTGATACCGCATCAGGTATCGCGCAGTATGAAGTGATTGAAGGCTCGACAGCTACACGTCCGGCTACAAGCCCCTATGTGCTGCTCGACCAATTAGAACAGACCGGTCTTCGAATCCGCGCCATTGATCAGGCGGGAAATACGTCGGAAGTTGTGATTCGTGAGGAAACAGCTGTACGGAAGTTAGCGATCGGCTGGATTGTGGCAGGGGCGTTGTTCGTCGCGGTATGTGTGCTCGTAATAGTATGGTTTTTACGAAAGAAAGAAGAGCCGATCCAGTAAGGCGTTCCAACATACTCGTCGCAGGTGTTCTCCTGGCGGTGTGCGCAGTCGCCGTTTTTGGCATTGCTCGTGTTGTGTATGCTGCTCCCGCGGAACTCTTTATTACACCGTCTAGTTCAACGGTTTCGCCAGGTACTCAGTTTTCTGCAGAAGTTGTCGTGCATACCGGAGGACAAGCAATCAATGCCGCACAGGCGACCGTGACGTTTCCGAGTTCATTACTCGAAATCGATTCGGTGTCGCAAGAGGGCATTTTTTCGTATTGGGCAGTCGGGCCGACGTCGTCACAAGCCGGTGGAACGGTAGAGTTTGGCGGGGGTCTTCCAAATCCGGGCTTCAACGGAAATGCAGGAAAAATACTGACAATGACGTTCACGGCACGCACAACCGGTACAGCGCAGATATGTGCAACAGATGGGGAGGTGTTGGCAAACGACGGACTGGGGACAGATGTTCTTGGTTCGAGTGGCTGTACGACGGTACACATCGTTCAGTTACCTAGCGCACCCGCAGTTACTTCACCCACGCATCCTGATCAGCAGGAGTGGTATGCTCAAACTGACGCCGTGTTTCAATGGACTGCATCGGCTGATGTCACTGAGTTTAGCTATGCTTTGGACGCCCTTCCGACAACTCTTCCTGACGACATCAGCGAAACCCAGCTGAAAGAGGCGGCATTTTCCGCTCTTGCAGATGGTACATGGACTTTTCACATCAAAGGGAAAAATGACGCCGGCTGGAGTGATACCGCACATTTCCGGGTGCGCATCGATACTGTCCCACCGGTGATCACAGGAACACTTGTTGGGGATACGCTGACCACGGATCAGACGCCGGATATCGAGATTGAAGCGTCGGACAGCGGCTCGGGGATCGACCGTATCATCCGAGCGATCGATAATCAGCAGGCATCCGTCGTTCCGTTTACGGATAGAGGGAGAATCACTCTACCGGAACTGAGTATCGGAGCTCACCGCATTGTACTGACAGCTATTGATAGGGCGGGGAACTCAATGCAATCGACTGTATCTGTAGAAATACGAACAGCAACCATCATTGAGCGTATCGTTGATTCCGTCCCCGACATCGTGAATACGATTACGCAACCGATTACCGATATTGTTCAAGATCTCCGGAATGACGAAGGGGTAGTGTCAACTACGGAAGATGTTGTCCAGCCGATATCACGCGCTGCAACCGCGATAAGCGTCGCGACAGCTGTTTCAACATTACCGATCAGCTTGGGCAACCTATTACTCTCATTGCTTAGATTTCTCTATGTATTTTTCTCCCCGATTTTATTGCGCAAGGGCAAACATGCGTGGGGTCGGGTCATAGACGGCTTGACGCGCAAACCGATTCGCGGGGTATCGGTCCGTATTTTCGCTTCAGAATTTCATAAGCTGAAAGAAGTGCAGACGACGGACATTTTTGGACGATTCGGTTTCTTGGTGGAACCGGGTATGTACAGCATCTCTGCTGAAAAACAGGGATATCATTTTCCCTCTACGTTGCTGCGTGACGAAGATGTATATGCGGGAGGGGATATTACTGTGACGGAGACCAACAAGTCAAAGATCAATGTGACTATTGTCCTCGACCCTGATACGCAATTTGTTTCACATCGTAAGTTGATTGTTCGCAGGATGCTCGATAGAATGCTTTTGGTGTTTGACCGGGTTAATTGGCCGCTGTTGGTTGTGAGTATCAGCGTGAGTCTCTGGTCTGCCGTCGTTGTTCCTGGTACACTCAATACGCTCATTCTCACCTTGAATGCGTTGTTGGTTGTACTGAAGACGATCCGAAGCAGAAAAGCGTTGCGTTCCTACGGAACAATCACTGATGAGGTGACACATGCACCGCTTGGGCTTGCCGTTGTACGTATTTTTAATGCACAAACATCTGCGGTCGTTGCGACACGTATTACGAATACGCAGGGGCGATTTTCCGCTCTTGTACCGCCCGGTGCGTATTATCTCATCGTAACAAAGCCACCGTACAGCGTTGTTAAAACACGCGTGTATACGCTTTCAAGAGCGGAAGTACTGGCAATTGACGTGAAGATGACAAAACCGCCCATGAATCAGGGCCCCACAGCTCCGCCTGCACCCCCGCGGATCCCGCCGATGCCTGTTCAACCATCAGTTCCCCCGCCTCCGTCACCCGCATCTCAATCAGGAACAGAGTCCGCTACGCATATGTCGGTACACCCGTCTCAGCCTCCTATTGTCCCACCGGTATCTTCGACTATCGCATCTGCGTCAGATAACGATCGAACATCTCCAGTATGAAAACTGCAATACTCATTCCTACATACAACGAATCGGAAAATATCATTGCGCTCATTACTGAGATTGATCGCCAAGGTCTCGGTGAGGACGTGGAAATCATTGTGATCGATGACGCTTCACCTGACGGTACAGGCAAGCTTGTCGACGATCTTTCGCGTCGCATGTCTCATGTGACCTGCATCCATCGTTCGGGAAAGTTAGGTTTGGGGAGCGCGTATCGCACGGGGTTTCAGGAAGCCTTGCAACGCGGATGTGAAGCGGTAGTAACCATGGATGCCGATTTTTCTCATCACCCGCGGTATCTTCCCGCGCTGCTCCAAGCGGCTGTACGCGCAGATGTTGTCATTGGTTCTCGGTATGTGGAGGGAGGGGGACAGCGGGGCTGCACATTTGTACGTCAAATGCTGAGCAGGGGTGCAAACGCATTTGCCAGGATCCTTTTGCGTATACGCGCACATGACACTACGGCAGGATTCCGGTGTTACAGGAGCAGCGTGTTTTCCCGTATTGACCCTCAGCAAGTCAAATCCGAAGGCTATTCTTTTTTGATTGAAATGCTCACGTATTGCTCGCGGATGAATATTACTATGGAAGAAGTTCCTATCATATTTGAAAACCGGACACGCGGAGCATCAAAAATTTCACGCAGCGAGATTTTTCAGGCATTGCGAACAGTATTCCGTCTTGCATTTCGGTCATCACGACGGGCTTGATTTTCCCTTTTTTTCGTGATATACTATGGTGCATTCGCCTGTTTTACGAGGGCTCGTAGTCCCGATGTTCGCCCTGAAAGGGCGAAATCGGGATCCCGATAGTCGCCTCTGGCGACTCGTCGGGACTCAGCGGATGTCAACGATTAATAAGTGTAGTACAAGGTGCGACAATTCCCTAAGGGCTCGTAGCTCAGCTGGTTAGAGCGTACGGTTCACATCCGTAAGGTCAGAGGTTCGAGTCCTCTCGGGCCCATGGTGATAAAGAGTTATTGTTCATCAAGTGTTTATGAACATTTGAGTAGTGCATATACGACTCTGCTGGTAAGGACCGAAGTCACGCAACTGCTTGCGTGGCGCGAGGACGAGAAAGCCGGAGCAATGTGCGAGTTGTCGCCGAAGGCGACAGGCGAGCACGGCGACCTGCCCGCCGTACAATACTTTGGCAGGCGGGGGCGGGGTGGCGAGACATTTCCGTCAGGAAATGTACTCGTGACCGAGTCCTCTCGGGCCCATGTAACATTCCTCATTTTTTTCATGAAAAACATTTTTTCAAAAATTTTTCCCAAAAAAAAGAAACAGGTTCCGGAATCTGTTTCAGGCGCGGATTTTATTCTTGAAATCGCGAAAACAGTCATCATTGCAATTGCGCTAGTACTGGTCATCCGATTTTTCTTGATCCAGCCTTTTTATGTTAAGGGAGCTTCTATGGAGCCCAATTTTTTTGACCATGAATACTTGGTGGTGAATGAAATTGGCTACCGTCTACATACTCCCAATCGCGGAGATGTTGCTGTTGTGCGGTTTCCCCGAGATCCTTCTCAATTTTTTATCAAGCGCATTATTGGACTCCCCGGTGAAACGGTAGAAATTCACCAGAATGAAATTGTCATTACCTCGAATGGGGGAGCCTTTATTCTCAATGAATCTTATCTGCCCGCAACAACCTATACATCGGGAGATATGCGGGTCACATTATCGTCGGATGAATTTTTTGTCATGGGGGATAACCGTGAAGCGAGTTTGGACTCACGTTCATTCGGTCCGGTGAATAAAAAATATGTCGTTGGGAAAGCATGGGTACGCGTGTGGCCGTTCGATCGTTTTAACGTATTCGATTCAGTGGCATATCCGTCGGCCACTCCGTAATAATTTATCTGATACCTGATTACTATACGATATGCCTGAAAAAACATCCGCAAAGACTCCCCACCTGCTCCGGGGAATGAAAGATATTCCCCCCGCTGATCAGCCGCAGTGGGATCTTTTGAGAAAAAATATTGACGCGCTTTCGGTAAGCTACGGATTCCAGCGCATTGACACGCCGGTTATGGAACAAACGAGCCTGTTTGTACGCTCGATTGGAAAAGGAACCGATATCGTGGAAAAGGAAATGTTTTCGTTTGTTGATCAGGGCGGGGATCAGATTACATTGCGTCCCGAGGCCACTGCGGGCATTGCCCGGGCGTACATTGAGCACGGTTTTATGAATCAGCCCAAACCTGTCAAATTATATTGGGTAGGGCCATTGTTTCGCCATGAGCGACCCCAGGCAGGCAGATTGCGCCAACTGTGGCAGTGCGATTTTGAAACACTCGGTGAGGCGCATCCGGTTGTTGATGCAGAACTCATTGTCATCGCGTATCATCTGATTAAAGAACTGGGACTTGATCCGGTAGTACAGATCAACAGTATCGGTGATGCTGAAGATCGTGAGCGCTATAAAAAAGCGCTGGTGGAATATTTTCGGCCGCGGAGAAACCAGCTTTCAGAAGAGGTGAAAAAACGTCTCCAAAAAAATCCCCTGCGGGTGCTTGACGCCAAGGAAGAAGAAGTCCGCATTCTTGTTCAAGATGCGCCGCAGATCGTCGACTTTTTATCGGCGGAAGCGAATACACATTTTGTAAAAGTTTTGGAGCACCTGGATGAATTGGACATCCCGTATGTACTCAATCCGCGTCTGGTGCGCGGACTCGACTATTATAACCGAACGGTGTTTGAAATATGGTCTGCTGATGATGAGCAGGGTCACATGGCGCTTGGCGGTGGCGGACGATACGACGGTTTGATTGAAATGCTCGGAGGACAGCCTACTCCCGCTGCCGGGTTTGCTCTCGGACTGGAACGCTTGCTGATGAAAATGCGAGATGCACAGATCCCGATGCCCGCGGCGCCAACTCCCCGTATTTTTATTGCTCAACTTGGAGATGCTTCGCGAAAAAAATGTTTGAAGCTTTTTGAGGAGCTTCGTAAAGCCGGAATTCATGCGGCGCATGCGCTTGCAAAGGACGGCATAAAACAGCAGATGGAAGCGGCGAACCGCATGCATGTCAAATATACGATTATCCTCGGACAAAAAGAGATGATCGACGGCACCATTCTGCTTCGCGACATGGACAACGGTATTCAGGAAACAATTAGTTTTGAAAAAGTCATTCCTGAAGTGGCGAAACGCCTCGAGAGGTCTGTTCTCAAAAGTAATCACAGCATCAGCATTCCTCAGGCTACTCTATCGCAACACACTGATCATGAGACGGAAGAAAAATCAAAAGAAGACGATTAGCATGAGTTGTGTGTTTTGCGAGATTGTTTCCGGTAGAGTTTCCGCACAAAAGGCGTATGAGGATACGCATGTTGTCGCAATACATGACATCCATCCGCAGGCTCCAGTTCATGTGCTCATTATTCCCAAAATTCACCGCGCCAGCTTAAATGAATTTGACGAAATGGACAGTAACCAGGCTGGGGAGCTGCTTATGAGTATTCCGCGTGTCGCCAGGGCGTTGAATATTTCCGGCGCATATAAGACGGTAATCAATACGGGCGCAGAAGCGGGACAAACTGTTTTTCATCTTCATGTCCATATATTAGGAGGCGGGAAGGTAAGCGGGCTTGTATAAAATCCCATTTTTTGCTTCTTTTGAGACCGTAAGGACTATCAAGGCAGTTTTTTGCACATACCTATTAAAACCGTGCGTTTTTTTGGTATGTGTGTGTTGACTTCTTGGATTGAAATGTGTTATAGTTCTCTTGCTTTAGTCATTAATCCCGCGTGTGAGCATCGTCTCGCATCCGGGGGTTGGAAAGGGGGTTTCATACCGTGGTAGAAGTACGCAAAAAAGAAGGAGAATCGCTTGAAGGCTTATTGCGCCGTTTTTCGAAACGTGTTCAACAAAGCGGAGTGCTTATTCGCGCAAAAAAAGGAAGATTTTATTCACATGATAAATCTCGCCGTGAAGTGCGTGAGGAAGCTGCTCGTCGCGATCTTATTCAAACCAAAAAAGAATTTCTCCGTAAAGTCGGCAAGCTTGACGACATTCTTGAGGCAGCCAAACAGGGAAGGCGCGGTAAGCGCGGCATTGCGAAGAAAATTCTCAAAACGAGGATCCGTTAATTTTTCTTTTTCATGACCATACGCGAGCAGATAGTGCAGGATCTTACTCGGGCGCAGAAAGACCAGGATCAAAAAAAAGTATCGACGCTTCGGATGCTTGTTTCTGCGTTGCAAAATGCGGAGATATCAAACAATCGTACCTATACTGATGACATCGCATTGACCACGCTCCGCAAAGAAGTGAAAAAACGTCAGGACGCTGCTGACATGTTTGTCACAGGAGGACGGCCCGAACTTGCAGAAAAAGAACGTGAAGAAGTTGTGATGATACAGGCGTATCTTCCGCAACAGGTATCGCGTGATGTGGTTGTCCAAGAAGTCCAGAAAGCAATTGACGGGACGGATGCCGCTCAGCGAAATTTTGGGACCGTGATGAAGGCGGCAATGCAGACGCTTCAGGGGAAAGCTGACGGCAAAGTAGTATCAGAGGTTGTACGCGAATTGCTTACGTAGCATTTGGTTTCGTCGGTACACTATTTAATTCGTGCTGGGACGGTAGCTTGTCACCCAACGCATGAGACAAAAAACAAAAAAACTATTTCTCTCGAGTGTGGCCCGTGTTTTTAAAAAATGGAAACGCAGGGGCTTGGTTGGCGCCCGTGCCTTTTTTCACGTATCAAAAAAAACATTTTCAGCGCGTAAGGCATTCAGCTCGGGTTTAACACTCGGTGTTCTTGTTGGTGTAGTTGCTATCGGTCTCGGTGTCCTAGTGATTTCCGATTCTTCCCCGACAAGCGCGGAGCTGATCAACACTGAATTTGGCAGTACCTTCGGCCTGGGCACCAGCAATCTTGTCGATGTCGTTATCCGCATTGTCCAATGGGCACTGGGGCTCTTAGGATTAGTCGCAGTTGGTTTTATGATCTATGGCGGTTTTGTCTGGATGACGGCTGCAGGCAACATGGATCGTGTAACCAAGGCGAAACAGATTATTACCCGTGCGGCGATCGGACTGGTTATTGTCCTGCTTGCGTGGGCGATCGTTCTCTTTGTGAACCGGTTTATTGACCGGGTTACCTCGCCGAATCCCTATCCCGACCATTGCTACAACGGGTTGTGCGATGCGGGTGAGGATTGTTTTGCGAGGGGTGGAACGCCTCCGGTTGACTGCGGATTGGAATGCGGCCCGTGTTCGGGTGTCGGCGGCGAGTCACAGTTCAGGATTACCGAATTCCAAGATTCAAACGGATCAGGGGATCCGCGGCAGGACGTTTATCTGTGCTCAAAGGTAAAATCTCTCTACACGCGCTCTGTCAGTTCAGCGACCGTGGAAGCTGCGGTAACCGCTAATACGATAAAGGTTGTCAGAGATCCCGCAGGGACTCCGGCTGACGTGGCGGGGAGCTGGACGACACGGAGCAAGTCAGTGACATACGATCCGTCCGCTCTTCTTGATCCCAATATGGAATACCAGGTGCAAATTCCTAAGTCACTGCGTTCAGCAGGATTGCCGAGCCTACAGCTACTCGGATGCAATGCTCTCGGCGTGCCCGGTTGCGACGATGTTAGCGACCCGATTACATGGAATTTTACTACCGGAAACGATCTAGATTCTGTCGCGCCGAGTATTACTAGCACGTATCCGACCATGGGCGGCGTCGGGTATCCGGACAGGAATGTGTCGCGGGCGCCGGTTGTTGACGTACGCTTCAGTGAACCGATTGATACGGTAAGCATTTCCGATGTTGACGGACATCCTGTTGCAGGACACTTCGTGCTCGAGCGGCTTGATGGTCAGGGCGGAGCAGTGCAGGGTGCCGCATATACCAACACCGATCTGACCGTTGAGGATACGTCATTGGGTTTTCGTGTCCACTTGAATCCAGCCGTTCCACTCGAGTCTTTCAGCTGGTACCGCATCACGGTAACGGGAGTTGAAGATCTGTGCAGTAATGTGATGAGTCCCGTACCTGTGGTATGGGAATTCCAAACGAACGACAAAGCGCCAGGCATCAGCAGCTGGTATCCTCAGGGAGCGAATCAGTGCACTGACTCACACGTATACGTGACGTTCAATACGTCAATGTACTACAACAATGTTACGTTTGCGATCGATGACGGTCCTGGAGGTATTGCCCCTATAACATTAAGCATGCGGCCGGAAAACTTCGTCTATCCAAGCTACGAAATGTTTGGCGCGGGTGGCAGTCTGAAGGTGAATGACATCATCGATCCGGGCACGACACCTGTAGATAATAAATTCCGTGTTTTTGAGTTTGTGCCGAATCCGACACTTCCGTTAGATTCCACATTTACCGTGACGGTGACGACCGACATGATTATTGACGTGAATAATAATACGCTTCAACATTCATGGAATTTTTCCACCTCTGATCCCGCTTCATGCTCATGCACGCCCTACGTAACGACGATTCAACCTGATCAGGGGCTCAACGGCCAATGCGTCACGATCCGCGGCACCTGTTTCCAGGGAACGTCGAGTCATACCGCGCAGATCCCCAACAACGGATTGGTATTCCGACTTGGAGGTACAGACCATCAGGCGACGGTTGGAGGGTATTCAAATACTCAAATTACAACGACCGTTCCCAATGTATTTTCTGTTGATGATCGTCCCTTGCCACAGGTGACTATTACCTACGATGAAGCTGCGTACGGTTCGCAGAGCAGTACAAATACGGGCACCGATTTCTTTATTAACGGAACGGGACAGGCGAGCGGTCCGTGTCTGTATTCAATTGCCCCGACTGTCGGCATCAGAAATACGGGTGTTACGTTACGCGGAACGCGTTTTGGCAGCGCCGCATCGCAGAGCACTCAACGGGTAGAGTTCCAGGGCGGAGGAAATACGGTAGCAGACTCGTCATGGAATGATACGACGATTCGTTCGACGGTTCCTGCGACAGCGACGATCATGAACGATAACCAGGTGTATATACAGAATGACGCCGGAGCGAGTAATCCCGTCTCGTTTGATGTGATTCCGCCGAGACCGCAAATCAATGGATTCAGTCCGGCGGTTTGTGATGAGGCCTGTATTAACGCTGCAACCTGGGTTACGTTCTCCATGCCAATGGTCGAAACGACTGTTGAAGACAGAAATAACGTTAAAATTTTCTCATGTACTGACAGTACATGTGACACGCTCGGTGCCGAGCTAGATCCGGGCGCCGGGTTTCCGTCGTATAACGCGCTTGCCGATCCGACGATGCTTGACCTCGGCAGTCCGGCGTATCAGGCCGCGACATCCTATCGGGTAATCGTACGCGGCGGGCCGAATGGTGTCATCGGTACGGACGGAGGAGTTCTCGTAGGGACTAATTACACATATGAGAGTGACCCGGCTTTTTCCTGGAAATTTACGATACGAAACAGTAATGCCGAATGCACAATTGAAACTGTCGAAGTGTTGCCCCCCGACAGGTCAACGGTTGTGAGCGTGAATACCGGATACGTTGCGCACGCCCGCGGATTGCCTGATGTGTGCGATGCTTCCGGGCAGGTGCTTCATCCGAGCGGATTCACATGGACATGGTCATCTGACAAACCTGTGCGTGCCGTTGTCTCATCCTCCAATCTCAACACGGCGACGGTCAATGCTGCACAGGAAACGATCACTGATCCGCCGGGATATGCGACGATTTCTTCCCGTGCCGTCCAGATAAGCGCGCCTGCAGAAAATGCGACCGGGGCTGGTCGATTGACGATCCGTGACTGCGAAACGGACCGACATTGTCAAAATAACTGTTCGTTCGCAGGTAACGGATCGGAGTGCAATGTGTCGACAAAAGTATGTACTCCATGGGTAGAGTCTGTCGGTCCGACCGGCGGTCCAAAAAATTCATTCATGACCGTGCTTGGGTGTTACTTTGGAAACACACGCGGTGTACTTGATTTGATAGACGGCGGAGGCCTTCGGTACGGAGCGGATACAAATGTATGCGCAAGTGGGTGGCGAAATACGAGTATTATCGCCGGTGTTCCTGATGCACCGATTGGTTCGTATGATCTTCAGGTTATTACTGCAGCAGGAGAGCGAAGCAATATTGATCGAACATTTGGTATCACTGATCTCTGTCAGGCTGACGGTATCTGTGTCGGAGGAGGGAATGCAGGCGAATCATGTACGGACGGTGTTCAGTGTTCGGGCGGGACATGCGGCGGTTTCGTTGCGGTACCTGCAAGCGGCGTTCCCGGTATTTGTTCAATCGCACCGACAGCCGGTCGCCCGGGTAACGGTGTACGGATCACCGGGAAGTCTCTTGGTGCAACATCGAATGCAGTCGAATTTACGTCGACTCCAGTCGATATTCAAACCAGCACACTTATCGGTTCAGGGACGTGGAATAGTTCGCAGATTGACAGCATACAGGTCCCGAACGGCTCACGCACCGGTCCGTTGCGTGTTGTCGCGGACAGCTGTCCGTCAAATCCAAGCGTCAGTTTTGGCATTTCGTGTACGAATACCTCCCAGTGTCTTTCAGGCGAATGTTGTCGCCAGGGCGTTTGCGTTGAGGCTTCGCTGTGTAGCACCGGCGGACCGGGATCGCTGTGCGCGATTGTTGATAATCCTGCAACTGCTCAAACACCCGAAAATCCGAATTGTGCCACAGGACCCGGAGTTCCTCCGGGGACTGTCGGCGACTATGATTGCATGAGCGATACAGGTGATACCAGTTCTCTTATTCCACCGCCACCGGAAACCGCTACACAACTCTTTGGTTCCGACTGCCGATTCTGCTGTACGCCGGGTGATATCAGCTCCACCGGCCTTACCTGTGTAGCCAATCAGGCGACATGTTCGGGGGGAGAACGCGGATTATACTGTGGTTGTACAAATGATCTTCAGTGCGATCCGGGTAGCACCGGCACGGTTGCCTGTGCAAGTGCGGCGTATGATTCTTCACGATGTTGCCATCCGCGTCCGCAAATGCAGAATCCCGTTCCTGTTTCAGGATCAACGCTTTCATGTACCAACGGGTATATCGGTGCATCCTTTACTCAAAATATTCTTCAGTCCTCTGTCAGTACGACGACTATTACGCTGTTGCGGAACGGTGTCGCTGTTCCTGCGCGCGTCAATTTTGTTGCTCCGAATGGATTCGCTGTAAGTCCGTCGACTCCATTGGTTCCGAATTCCACATATACGGTGCAGGTACGCGGAGGATCAACAGGTGTGTTGAATCAGTGGGGTATCGGCATGCTCGCCGATGCAAACTGGACATTTTCAGTTGCGGGCGGAGCGACACTATGCAAAGTGTCGTCGATCAGGGTGGAGATGAAATCGGATGATACGGCAAATCCTCCCGAAGCGCGTAGTGATGACATGTTCCGGTGCGAAGGCAATCCTACCGATACGAGTGTCGCCCGTGCCACGGGAGGCTTTTTCTCCTGTTTTGGAGACCAGGAAATTTCTTCATCCAACGGAAATCAACATTACTTCCAGGGCATGCCGTTAGATCGAAACGGTGTCTTACTCGATCCGGCCGGCTTCACATGGTCGTACGGAGAGAGCGGACCTGATATTGTTGATGTCGGAGCAATTGGTGGTGGAGGGGACAATCAGCGGTATGCAACGAATAAGCTCGGTGACGGTGCGGAGGCGGTAACGCTGACCGCGGACGGCGGTGCTACGCTCGGCAAATCAAACGCAGCGGCTCGATTCCGGACATTTGTCTGCAAGAATCCGTGGCCGGCGGCTACTGCAGCCGAACCATTTCCGTTTACCGACCAGGCAGCGGCACCTCATCAGGTATGGGGTCCTGCCGGATCGCTCGCAACGAATTTTTCATTATATTACTGCCGCGACCGCGGAGATCCGAATAGTACCGCTGATGATTTGCCCGGAATCAACCAGGGCGCGACAAATGTAAAATATGACGGAACGTTCCGTACGGTTCCGAGTAACACGAATGATCTTATCAAGCAGTTCCTTTTCTTTGTTGACGACGGATCGAGCGATGCCATCGGTATCCGGATATATGAAAATTACGGATATGACCAGGCCGATAACCATGGGTTGTCGCCGGTCGACTGGTACTATACGCAAGCCGGCAAGGCGGCGCCTGCGCCGAGTCTGCTCAATGTTGACGGGTACGCGGCCGTTCACGAAGGACGAACAACCTACGTGGCTGCAACAAATTATGATACGAGTATCTCAGGACTTGTATACAATAATGACCTTGTTCATTTAGTCTACCTCATGTCGTATCCCCAGAATGGGAGCGATGATACATTGGAAGTCTTCTCTCAATTGCGCGCGAATTGGAGTTTTAATACCAATATCCCCAATGAAAAAGCTGATATTCAGGAAGATATCAAACGTATTCAAGATTTAGAAACGATTGAAACAGCGCTTCTTGATTACAAAGCGGATAATAGCACTTTCCCGTTATTACAAGGTGGGACGTATTTGAGCGGTATGTCGACTTCGAGATGGCCGTCATGGACTGAGACGCTTGGTCCGGCAGTCGGAGCGACATTGCCACAGGATCCGGTAAATGCGTTTAGCGGATGTCCTGACGGGTATGACGCCGGTCCGTGCTGGCGCGAAGAAGACAAGAGGTATGTCTGCCAGGATGATTCTCATGTATACCAGTACGAAGTTGATCCGAACGGTCAGCAGGCTCGGCTATATGCCAATTTACGCGACCCGTTGAACCAATGGGCGACAAATCCCCCAAACACGCTTTTTGATTGCAATCCACTCAATGGGTCTGACTGCACGTGTGCAAACTATGTAAACCTAGGTTCTGGTTCGACTATTGATCGTACACCGCCTCAGTTGACTCCACTAATTAACGGTTTCCCTCCGCCATTTCCGACGGTTTCAGGAACAATTATCGACAGCGGCGCAATTGATGCCCCGGCGGGAGTCAAAGAAGTAGAGTTTTTCCTTGATGGCATCAGGCAATTTACCGATACGGACGGTTCGGACGGGTGGCGATGGAATATGAACTCAAGTCAGTATGCTGACGGACCGCATACATTGGGAATTACTGCGCTGGATAATATAGGCAACCGCACGACGCCGCGCGCGGAGTGGCCTGTTATACTCGACAATGCGTGTCCGGGATGTCTTGCACCTGACATATTTATCAGTACACCGGTCGACGGAGTGAGTGAGGGCGGCAATGTTGAATTTAAAACGATCACGACCGATAACGCAGATGTTGCTCAGGTAGTTCTTGAAATACGTAAAGGCACCGCAATTTTTACAAATACGTGTCTTGCAGGCGGAGCAAGCGATAAGAGCGTTATCTGCGATTGGCCCGGCGCCGGGTGGAATTCCACTTCGGCAGAGAACGGTGATTATATTTTTGCGGCAGTTGCCACTGACAGTGACGGACGGGTCACCCGCAGAGAGCTTAATGTAAACGTAGATAACACTGATAATCAGAACCCGGGTGTAAGCATCACCGAACCTGCGGATAATGCTGATGTTATATATTCAACAACGGTACGAGCTACCGCGACGGATAATGTCGGCGTTGCCCGTGTAGAATTTTATATAAACGGAGCGTTCAAATTTTCAGACACCGTTGGAGATGACGACGGCACGGGAAATTTGACGCGGTATGAATGGCAGTGGGATACGACGAAGAGCCCCAACAGCCCGCCGTCAGTTGCCGTAACCGCCATAGCCTATGACGCAGTCGGCAGAACGTCTTCCGCGACAATACATGTCAATATCCGCAATCCGAATCTTCCTGCGGGCGCATGCGCGCCGACGGAGTGTCCGAGCGGCCAGGCAAGTGCCGCGTGTCCGAACGGGTGTTGCCCTCAGGGTATTTGTCTCGCGTTTGGTACTGCTGACATGGTCTGCCGTAACGGCCAATGGACGGATTCGCATGGAGACGGCATTTGTCAAAATAATGCAACATCAGGTCAGTGTCAGGAGACTACAACATTCCCGTCTGATTGTTCCGGTCAGCCGGTGTGCGGTAATAATATTATAGACAGCGGCGAGTTGTGCGACGGATCGGCACTGCCTGCAGGAGTAAGCTGCGCTTCACAGGGATTCTACTGCGGACAACTCACCTGCGCGTCTGACTGCCAGTCGCTTGGGACGGCATCATGCGTCGCAGGATCATGCGGTGACGGAAACGTGCAAAATGTACCCGGATGCAGTGAACAATGTGAAGGTGGCAATGTAGCCAGTTGTCCGCCATCATCTTTTGGCACCTGTTCGAGTACGGCCTCATGTAGTGCGGGTACCTGTAGTTGCCAATACACACTGAATTGTTCCGGTGGTGCAGGGACATGTCAGCAATTTTCACCTGATCACTGCGCATACTGTCAGTCGAGCATCTGCTCTATGACCAAGGCTGCGTATGATGCTGTTCCGGGGGCTAAATGCGGTGACTTCTGCTCGATGTGCCCCGGAGCGTCGGGATGTACGACGCCAACCTGTTCTGGAGATATACGCTGCGGAGGATCACAGGGAAATCAGCGCACAACGACTGCCCCCGCTTCGGCTACTACCGCATGCGTGTATTCCAATGATAGTCAACAAGCAACTCCCGCTATTTCTGCGGGCGGTAACTATACATGGAAAGGCGTGTGTGACGCTCTTCAGCCGTGTTTTCAGGCGGCTAATGATGTTCAATGTGCCGATACATCTCCGCCACACCGGGTGAACTGTGAATCGGGTAACGGTGCGGTATTTCAGTGCACCCCGGCATGTCAGACAGCGGCAACCAACAACGGGTGGACAGCATATTATAATACCCGATGCGGTAACGAATGCACTGGCCAACCAGATGGAACTGCCTGCTCCACTGATAATAACGAATGTACAAACGACACATGTCAAAGTAACGCGTGTGTTCATCAGGCGGTGCCCGCGAATACAGCTTGTACATCAGACAACAATGCATGTACTACGGATATGTGTCAGGGTACCGTGTGTCAGCATTCTGGTGTCGCGCAGGGAACAAGCTGCGGATCAAACCAGGTATGCTGTGGAAGTCCGGTAACTTGTGTTGCGGGTACAACGTGCGGTGAATGCGTGGGTCGGCCTGATGGTTATACATGTACGGACGACAGTAACCAATGTACAAGCGATATATGTGTCAGTCAAATTTGTCGGCATAATCCGCGAGGAGGAGCTTGTAATGACGGTAATGCGTGCACGACGGCTGATACCTGTGTAAGCGGTGTATGTACGCCTGGCGGTAATGTTCCTGCTGGCAATGCATGTCCGGGAACACCCGGAAGCGTATGTTGCGGCACGGTGCCGCGCGTCTGCACGCCCGGAACGGTTTGTCCGACCAGCTGCGTCGGCCAGGCTGACAATACTGACTGCGACGGAGCCGGAGGATCAAATATTTGCTGTACAGAGGTATGTCGCGCACCGGGGTGTACAACCGGATCATGCGGAGCCGGCCAAACATGCATAAGCCCGGGTACGTGTAATTCCTTTTGCCAGGCGCAGACATGTAGTGGAACGACGACTGATGGAGCGTGTCCGGCGGGATGCAACCGATGCACCGACCTTGATTGCGGCTTGAATACTTGTGCGGGCTGTTGTTCGGGTGCTCAAGGTTCATCATCGTGCATTACCTCAACAAGTGAGGCGCAATGCGGCGCAAATTCAAGCGTGTGCGCCAATTGTAGCGATAATAATCCGTGTACAACGGATAGCTGTGCGGGAGCGTCCTGCTCAACTTCACATCCGGCTGTTCCGGACGGTACGGCATGCACGGTCGGATCGCTGAATGGCGTATGTTTATCGGGCATATGTCGGGTGAAGTACCAAACAATTGAATTGACGTGGACAAGCAATGTTGATCTTGATTTGAATGTATTTAGGGACAATGGCACCACTGCTGATCGTCGATATTATTGGGGTAACGCCGGGACAATTATTGAAGGTATGGTGCACGGTGGTAACGGCACCGCGACTACGCATCGAGAGATTATCGATGTATATACCGTCCCTCAAGTTCCGTTCCAAATTTATGTACAGAGTTATTCGACATTTCCGACTGCCGCGGGTATTCCGGTTGATGCCCGTGTTCGTATTACCAATATCCCCTCGGGAGCTGTGACGACGTTCCAACCTACGGGTGTTTGCACGAATAATCCGCAATACCCGGTATGGCAGGTTTCGGAAATGGGATTTGTTTCAAATAATGCTTTTACGCTTGCCACCGGAAACCGGATGTTGAGACCGACTGAATTTCCCGTGACGGGCGTGGCGTTGCCGTCTGTTCCATATGCCGCTCCGGATAATTACTGCTGTGCCGACGGGAATCAGTGTCAGTCAGGTTTCTGCAACTCGTCGAATGTGTGTGCGCAGGTGCCATGTGCAGGAAACGGCACGTGCGAGGTGACAACGCCCGGATCTGCAACGTGCGACGATATTGATAATTACTCAGCGGCCAATACAGATTGTAATCCCGAGTTTGTGGCATGTCAGCAATTCTGTAGCGCTAACTACTGTGATAGCGTTGGCAATTGTACCGGATTTTTGGTCCAGCCCGGGTATATAAGTGACAGTTCATGCTTCCGTCCCACGCTTGCCGGAGGTACTGCTACACCTCAATGCGTTGGCGGGAGTGGTGCATGCGGACAGTATCGACCTAACTTTGGCCCTAATCCGCAAACGGGAAGATGCTGTAGTCAGGTGCAAGGTTCCTCGAATCTAGTATTTCCTGGAGGGTATGTGTGTGTTTGTGCTCGAAATCAGCCCGTAGGTCCGCCTACTGATCCAAGTCCTCAGTGTATGATTTCAAGTTGTCTCGGCCCTGATCTTATGACCTGTCAGTAATTATGCCAAACGAAAATTACAATCAACAACCATTTGCGCCCTCGGCAAACAATAAAACTATCCTCTGGTTTGTTCTTGGGTTTCTGATTATAGCGGTTATTGTAGCCGGCGGATATCTGCTATACCGGAATTACAAAAAGGAGTCATCAACAAATACGACCAATACGCTCACAAATAACGGAGAAGTGGTGAATCGCCATGCTCTGACAGAGGTGGATCGGGTGCAGCTGGGCATACGCCCAGAGGTAGAAGGGGAGATCGTTGCAAAAAATGTAAATGGTGTTGTCAGCGATGAGCTCGTCATTACGAATCAGCCCGCTGACACAGACGGGGATCGCCTGTATGACTCAGAAGAGGCAGAGCACGGAGCCGATTCTCAAAATCCGGATACGGACGGAGACGGTATCCTTGACGGAGACGAAGTGTTGGTCTGGTTTTCCGATCCTAGCAAAAAAGATACCGATGAAGATGGGTTCGAAGATGGCGTGGAAGTGAGGGGCGGTTTTAATCCGATCGGTACAGGTAATTTATAGATCGTATGCCTATCCAAAATACCCTCCCAAGTCAACCTTCTTCCCGTCCATCAGTATTTTCCCGCCGGTTCGTGGTTATCGGTCTTGTCATTCTGCTTGTCGCATTAGCCGGTGCTGCGATTATTATTACGCTCGACCCGTTCGCAAAAAATACGACGACGAATACAAATCAGACGATAAGCAACGAGCCGTCAATTTTGCCGCAAAAAGTAACTCCACCTGCAGGGACGCCCGGCGACAAGGATAGTGACGGGTTATCTGACAGCGAAGAAGCGCAACTGAAAACAAATGCTGAAAATGCTGATTCTGACGGCGACCAGCTTTTTGACAAGGAAGAGGTAAAAATATATTTTACCGATCCGTTAAAAGCAGATACTGATGGAGACGGTCTCAAAGACGGTGAGGAAGTTAGTACGGGTCAAAATCCTAAGGGGACGGGAATACTGCGGGATTTACAGCAGGGGATCGAGGGATTGAACAACGGTGCATGAGTCATGCATAGCGCAGGGTAACCGGCGCTATGCCCTTTATATACTGAATGCTATAGTATCCACTACCTATGCCAGATGAACAAAAAAAAGAAGTTCAAATTCACACGATTCCCGATAAGTATTATTTGGGGAAAAAACCTGTCAAATCATCTAAGGGTGCGCTGATCGTTCTTGTCATCCTTTTTGTTATCGCCTTGGGGCTTGGTGCGGCTTTTTTCCTGACTCAGGGCATGTTCGGCAATACAAATGCCAATACGAATACGACTCAGAACACGAACATCACGAATTCGAACCCGACGATTAACCGTCCGACAAATGATAACGCAAATGCAAATACGAATGTCGTGGTCAATACAAATACCAATGTTAATACGTCAAATGCCAATTCGGCCGTCAATGTGAACGGTGCAACGAATGCGGTATTTAACGGTAATACCAATACCGCAGTCAACACCAACACAACGGTTATCCCGAATTCACCGGACGCAGATGCGGACGGTCTTACCGATGTAGAGGAAAACCTTTATGGAACAGGGCGCGATACTGCGGATACCGATGGGGATACGTTTGCCGACGGTATTGAATTAACCAGCGGGTACAGTCCACGCGGTCCTGAAAAATTAGAGGGTACAAATCTGGTGAAAAGCTTTACACATACCGTTATGGCATATACTGTACTGTACCCGACATCGTGGACAGCGAATGCTGATCCGCAAACCGCTAATGGCATGATTTTTTCGACGTCAACGGGAGAATTCATTAATGTAACGGTTGAAAACAATCCCGCAAAGCTTTCAGCACGGGACTGGTACGTGAAGCTTGCGCCCTCAGTGAACACGCAATCACTCGCCACGATCCAAAATACCGCAAAAACTCTCGTGGGCGTGTTGAGTCCCAACGGACAGACGGCGTATTATACCAGCGGCGAACGTGCATACGCCATTTCTTATAATACAAATCTGTTGAGCGCCGCAAATTTTCGTTCGACATTTCAACTCATGTATAAAAGTTTTTCCATCAATTTGGCGGGAACAGCAACGAATACGACAAACTCATCGAATAGCAATACAAATACCAACACGTCGACCACTAGCAATTCAACCGTGAATGGCGCCTCGCTCTAGCAACGAGTTGTTGCACATTGACCTGCGTTCAGTCGGACGCGCACGTATACGCGCGTCGTATGTAAAACCAGCTATACGCAAGGCTCAGCGTTTGGTGCGGACCACAAAGCCGCTGGAACTTACCGTCGTATTCACCGACCGGAAAGTTATCCGGGCGCTTAACCGCCGGCACCGGGGGATTAATGCGCCGACGGACGTACTTTCGTTTTCATATCCGCCCGATGTTCGTACCGCGCCGTGGGCGGGTGAGATTGTTATCTGTGTCCCGCAGGCGCGCGCTCAGGCAAAGCAATACGGCCACTCACTGTTAAAGGAAATCACCCTGCTTGCTGTACACGGGTTTCTCCATATTGTAGGTTTTGATCACGCAACTCAGCGCCAGGCAACCCGTATGCGAAGATTGGAAAACAGCGTCCTGGGCATGTCAGGGTCAAGGACTGAATCATAAATAACACATCTTTCGATGTATCAGTAATTTTTCTATGCCTTTCTTCCGTTTTCACCAGCTTTCAAATAGTTTTCGATACGCATTCCGCGGGTTGAAGTATGTTGTGCTTCAGGAGCAAACGTTTAGGATCCATATATTTGCATCACTCGTTGTTGTGGGTCTTATGCTGTTCCTTCATGTGACGCTCAAGGAAGCTGTCGTCCTCTTTTTGGTTATTGCATCCGTGCTTGTTCTTGAGCTCATTAATACGATTTTTGAGAGTCTGGTTGACATGCTCCAGCCCCGTATCCATCACTTGGCGCAGGTGATCAAGGATATCATGGCGGCGGCAGTGCTTGTCGCCTCGGTTTCCGCCCTCATTATCGGCGTTTTGATTTTTTTTCCTTACATTTTTAAGTAAATCCATCAGTCCGGTACGCCCAACGTGACTGAACACAAAATCTGTACAGCAGGCGTTGCGCATTTACACCATTTATCCTATACTATACACTATATTATATATGGCACGAGAAGAAATTATCACTGGCTTGGATATCGGATCCTCAATGGTTCGCGTTGCGATGGGTCAGTTAGATGTGAATGGTCGGGGTATACAGATTCTTGGGGTAGCTGAAGCGCCCGCTGACGGTTTGAACAAAGGATCGGTCACCAGTATCGAAGATGCGGTGTCCTCTGTTTCATCCGCACTTGAGGCTGTTGAACGCATGACGGGTATACCCGTTGAACATGCGTATTTAGGAATCGGCGGCACGCATATTTCCGCGCAGGAGAGTCACGGCGTTGTTGCTGTTTCAAAGGCTGACGGCGAAATCAAAGAAGAAGATATTGAGCGTGTTGTTGAGGCCGCCCAGGCAGTCGCGACTCCGCCTAACTATGAAATCTTGCATGTATTGCCGAGAAGTTTTACCGTAGATAATCAAAAAGGGATCAAGGACCCCGTCGGAATGACTGGGATCCGTCTTGAAGTTGATGCGCAGATTATTCAGGGTTTATCCGCACAAGTGAAAAATATTACAAAGTGTGTATACCGGACCGGCGTAGATATCAGCGATGTTGTTGTCGGCGTTCTTGCCGCATCTGAATCTGTGCTGACGAAACGGCAAAAGGATCTGGGCGTTGCGTTGGTTAATCTTGGAGGAGCAACAACCAGCGTACTGGTCTTTGAAGAGGGTGACGTTCTGCACGCCGCGATCTTACCGATTGGCGCTGCGCACATCACAAATGATATTGCGATCGGATTGCGCACATCAATTGATATCGCCGAGCGTATCAAACTGGAGTACGGTACCGCGCTCGTGAACGATGTACCGAAGCGCGAGGAGATACGACTTGAAGAATTCAGTGAACAGGAAAACGGAGTCGTCGAGCGTAAGCATGTCGCGGAAATTATTGAAGCACGCTGTGAAGAAATTTTCAAAATGGTTGAAAAGGAATTGGTAAAAGTTGACCGTTCGGGACTTCTTCCGGCCGGCATCGTTCTTACCGGTGGCGGCGCAAAACTGCCCGGCCTGGTGGAAATTGCCAAACGCGAATTTCGTCTGCCGGCATTTGTCGGGTATCCTCAAAATATCGCACAGACGCCTGTTGATAAGATTAATGATCCGTCATGGTCTACGGCAGTGGGATTGGTCGTCTGGGGAGCCTCGCTGGCTACAAAGCAGGGCGGCGGACTGACGATGCCGAGATTTTCGTCTGTAGCCGATGTAACAGGTAAGATGCGTAAATGGTTTAAATCGTTAATACCTTAAAAAAGGTCTACTCACTAACGCGCTATGAAACGATTCAATGGCAATCTCAACAACGTTGAAATAAAACCGGACATCGAAACTTTTGCAAAGATAAAAGTGGTCGGCGTTGGTGGATCAGGCGGATCAGCTATTGATCGGATGATTTTTGAAAAAATTCGCGGAGTTGATTTTATTGCTGTAAACACGGATGCCCAGGCACTTCATCACTCCAGGGCTCCGCAGCGCATCCATATCGGCAAAACAACGACAAAAGGGCTTGGCGCAGGCATGGACCCCGAAGTTGGCGCAAAAGCTGCGGAAGAGAGCCGAGATGAGATTCATGAAGCCCTCAAAGGGGCGGACATGGTATTTATTACCTGCGGACTCGGCGGCGGCACGGGCACAGGAGCCGCACCGGTTATTGCCGAAATTGCGAAGGAAGTCGGGGCATTAACGGTTTCAGTCGTTACAAAACCTTTTTCATTTGAAGGCGCACAACGTAAATCGATTGCGGATTCCGGATATCATGAACTTGCGGACCGCGTGGATACCATTATTTTGATACCCAACGATCGTATTCTTCAGATTGTCGACAAGAAAACGTCACTTCTTGAAGCGTTCGGTATAGTTGACGATGTGCTACGCCAGGGCGTGCAGGGCATCTCTGAACTTATTACGATTCCCGGATTAATCAACGTAGACTTTGCCGATGTCAAATCGATTATGGAAGGTGCCGGTTCTGCGCTCATGGGTATCGGCAGAGGGACAGGTGAAAACCGCGCTGTCGAAGCCGCCAAGGCCGCTGTGGACAGTCCGTTGCTTGAACTTTCTATCGACGGGGCGAAGGGGATTCTCTTTACGGTCACAGGCGGACCGAATCTCGGCATGTATGAAGTCAATGAAGCGGCTCGTGTTATTACCGGTTCGGCCGATCCAAATGCCCGCGTCATTTTTGGAACAGTCATTGATGAGGATATGAAGGACGAAGTAAAGATTACCGTTATTGCCGCGGGATTCGGTGAGCGTTCGAAGACAAAGCGCATCACACCTTCACAGCAGGAACGGCGTATTGAGCCCGTTATGCAGCCTCTCCGGCCGATGCAGTCTGCGAAACCGTCGGTAACTCAGCCGATTGTTCAGCCACGGCCAAAGCCCGCTATGGAACAGCCTAAGAAGCCTGTAGAAAATGATGAACTGGATATCCCCGCATTTATCCGTAAGAAAATGATGTAAAGCTCCTGAATGTATATAGTGAAAACAGACGTCTCTGGTATAGCCAGGGACGTTTTTTGTTATAGGTGGTAGAAAAATTTTACAATACTCCGATCTTCCTTTATTATTACCGAGGCCGATCAGATTCTGGCGGCGGTGGTTCATGCTGGCAAGGGAAGGTACTTGAGTGGTACAGCTGTTTGAAAGTATAACGATCGGACACCTCAGTTTCCGTTTTTTTGGAGATGAAAAAATGAGTATCCACAGGAAGTGTTTTCTGGGGGTACTATAAAAAATATTTTCCGACGCTTATTTTCATAACAACATTAGCGCAAAAAATGACTTTTCCCCACCCGATTGACAAATCTATATATTGTAGTATAATAAGAGATAGGATACTAGATGTTGTGTTTATAAGTACTCTATGAATTGTCTCGCCTGTGGGTTTGAAGATACAAAAGTGACGGATTCCCGTGTCGTTGATGAAGGAATGGCCATTCGGCGGCGTCGGGAGTGCCAAAAGTGCGAGTTTCGCTTTTCCACATATGAAGAGGTGGAAATTCTCAATTTATCGGTGGTGAAGAGGGACGCTTCTCGGGAGCCCTATTCTCGGGAGAAGGTTGAACGCGGGTTGCGAAAGGCTCTGGAAAAACGTCCGATCACCAAAGAGCGGTTTCATATGCTCATCATCAATATTGAGCGTGAAATACAGACTGAAGCGAAATCTGATGAGGTGACAAGCAGTCAGATCGGTGAGATCATTATGCGTCATCTGAAAAAAGTGGACAAAGTCGCATATATCCGGTTCGCCTCGGTCTATAAATCATTTGAAGATATCGATTCTTTTAAACAAGAAATTAAAAAAATCACATAATCCATATGTCCACACCCGACGTTTCCACTCTCACCACTTCGCAGGTTGCACATTCGACGGTAGGCGCTACGCGCGCGCAGGCGACTCCGCCTTCAGGCAAAGGTTTGCATATTGAGTATTTTTTTGCGAAGCCGGGAGTGCATCCCTTTGACGAAATCGCTTGGGAACGACGGGAAGCCAAGATCGCCGGAAACGACGGGAAGGTAGTGTTTGAACAAAAGGACGCTGAACTGCCGACATCATGGTCACAGCTTGCAACAAACGTCGTGGTGTCAAAATATTTTCGCGGACGTCTCGGATCGCCTGAACGGGAAACGAGCGTACGGCAGATGATCAGCCGGGTTGCGGACAACATTGCAAAATGGGGAACACAGGGTGGATATTTTGCAACGGATGCAGATGCAGAGACATTCCGGATGGAACTTACACACCTCTTGGTCTACCAAAAGGCGGCTTTTAACAGTCCGGTCTGGTTCAATGTGGGCGTGCATGAACATCCGCAATGTTCTGCTTGCTTTATTCTCTCGATCGAAGATTCGATGGACTCCATACTTGATTGGTTGAAAAAGGAAGGCATGATCTTCAAAGGCGGATCAGGATCGGGTATTAACCTCTCTACGCTCCGTTCTTCAAAAGAGCAGCTATCCGGCGGCGGATATGCGTCCGGTCCCGTCTCGTTTATGAGGGGAGCAGATGCATCAGCCGGCTCGATTAAATCCGGAGGCACCACCCGTCGTGCCGCAAAGATGGTTGTCCTTAATGTTGAACATCCCGATATCTTAGAATTTATCCATTGCAAAGAAGTTGAAGAAAAGAAAGCCTGGGCGCTCGGAGAGCAGGGATACGATATGTCGATGAACGGCGAGGCATGGAAATCCATTCAATTCCAGAATGCAAATAATTCCGTTCGTGTGACGGATGAATTTATGCACGCTGTTGAAAATGACGGCTTATTTCACACAAAGGGCGTGTCTACCGGTCAGCCTATCGAATCGTTCCGCGCGCGGGATATACTCCGGCAGATTGCCGAAGCGACGTGGATTTGCGGCGATCCGGGCGTGCAGTATGACACAACGATCAATGCCTGGCACACCTGTTCCAATACCGGTCGGATTAACGCATCAAATCCGTGTTCTGAGTACATGCACCTGGATGACTCAGCGTGCAATTTGGCGTCTATCAACCTGATGAAATTCCTCAATGACGACGACACATTTGATGTTGCCGGTTTCACCAGGGCTGTTGATATCATGCTGTTTGCTCAGGAAATCCTGGTCGGCTTTTCCAGCTATCCTACGACTGAAATCACCAAAAATGCCAAAGACTACCGTGAGCTCGGACTCGGGTACGCCAATCTCGGCGCGCTTTTGATGTCATGGGGCTTGCCGTATGATTCTGACGGAGGGCGCGCCGTATCGGCAGCGATCACCGCACTGATGACCGGAGAGGCGTATGCAGAGTCGGCTCGTATTGCATCGGCCGTAGGTCCGTTTGCGGGGTATGAGCGGAATAAAGAGCCGATGATCAATGTGATCGCTAAGCATAAATTTCATCTCGATACTATCGCCCAGCAGTATGTTCCGCAGGAACTGTATCGTGCAGCCGAAAAATCCTGGAGCGATGCGCTCGAGCTTGGCAAACAGTACGGCGTTCGAAATTCTCAGGTAAGCGTCCTGGCGCCTACGGGAACGATTAGCTTTTTAATGGACTGCGATACGACGGGCATTGAACCTGATATCGCACTGGTGAAGTACAAGAATCTGGTCGGCGGCGGCGTCATGAAAATCGTTAATCAGACTGTTCCTCGCGCGCTTCGCCGGCTCGGGTATACCCAACAGCAAATTGCCGATATCATCGGCCATATTGATGCACAGGGTACGATCGAAGGTGCACCGGGATTGAAAGAAGAGGATCTCGCCGTGTTTGACTGCGCATTTATGCCGGTCAATGGTTCCCGGTTTATTCAGTACATGGGTCATTTGCGTATGATGGGTGCGGTCCAGCCGTTTATCTCAGGCGCTATTTCCAAGACGGTCAATCTCCCCAAGGATGCAAAGGTTGAGGATATTATGGACGCGTACACGGAAGGGTGGAAGCTGGGTTTGAAAGCGCTTGCAATCTATCGCGACGGATCAAAGCGCACACAGCCGCTTTCAACATCTGATGACGACAGCAAGCAAAAGACGCGGGAGAACAAGCAGGTGTCTCTGCGCCGCCGGTTATCCGATGAGCGCAAATCGATCACGCACAAGTTTTCCGTTGGCGGCCACGAAGGATATATTACTGTAGGATTGTATGACGACGGTACTGCCGGGGAAGTATTTATCACGATGGCGAAGGAAGGCTCGACCATTTCAGGATTGATGGATGCGTTCGCAACATCGACGTCCATCGGACTGCAATACGGTGTTCCGCTGAAGACGATGGTTAACAAGTTTTCACACATGCGATTTGAACCGTCCGGATTTACCGGCAACCCTGATATTCCTATTGCAAAGTCGATTATTGACTATATTTTCCGTTGGATGGGTAAAAAGTTTCTCCCACAGGAAGAACACGCCGAAGCTGTCCAGCAATCCGCGAAACCCATTGCGGACAACGGCAATCATGACGTCAAAGCAGAGGCACCCGTAGAAGCCGCGTCTGCAAACCAGCAGAAGCTTGCATTCAACAACCAGGAAGATGCGCCCGCGTGTTCAACGTGCGGCTCGATCATGGTGCGTAACGCCGCATGCTACAAGTGCATGAATTGCGGAGCGACAAGCGGTTGTAGCTAGTAAGCAGGAGTAGGCGCAGAGCTTGCCTCTGCGCGCGGTAATCATGTATATCACGCAGCCCAGGTCTCCTGACCTGGGCTGTTGAATTAAACGATTACGTTTGTGATTAACATGCAGAGCAAGCTCTGCGCCTACGCTCCGTAAATTACAATAAAAAAGCCCTTTCGTATGAAAGGGGTTGTTATCCGGGCAGGGCGAATTAGTGTGAAATACCGGCAGGGGCAGCGTGGACGACATCGTGGAAACGGTGCAGAGCGGTGTTCACGGTAGTTGTAAGTTCGGGCCGCAGGCCGTTGCTCAGGCATTCGGCCTTTACTGCAAGGATATCTTCACAGGTGACGCGGTCACTTGCCGCGAAGAGGAAAAATATCCCACCAGCGACAAAATCTGATATTGCCCCGGTCGCCTTCAAGACGGTCTGCATGGCGGCAACGGGTCCGGCGTGTTTCGAATCGGCAAGGATTCGATACATTGCGACTTGTTCTTCGGGTGTCGTCGGCGTGTCAGTGTTGCTTAACGCCAGTGTGAAGATCCCGCATTTTTTCTCGCCGGTAAGATTTGAATTGAGCAGTTGATGCTCAAAATTTTTGACGTGGGTTGATACGTGCACGATTCCCTCCGTGAAGTGTTATGAGTGTTCGGTGGTTTATTTCTGTTTTCAGGAACACTATCAGATCGGGCGGATTTGTCAATAGCTGAAGGATTCTGCGTATGCAAAAAAGTCCCGGTGCCAACAAGAACCAGGACCTTTTTGTGTGTTCAAACGGCGTATGTTACGCCCGTTCTTCTTGAGAATATATCTGACTTTCGTCGAACTTATCAATTTGCTGACGCAATTTTGAAAGTGAATCAGCAACTCCGTCAAATCCTAAGTCAGTATGTACTGCGCCAAGTTCGTTGATATGTTTTTTGAGCTCTTCCATATATTTCAGGTGGTTAATCGTAAAACAGCAGAGTATAGCAAAGCGGCCTCAGTATGTCAAGAGTGTGTTGACATGAAGCGAAAAAATTTGCTAAGGTTGCGTGATAAATTGAACCTTACTAATTTACGGTAGTAGCCTTTATATGGAGACAGGAGGGTCTCATGAGAAATCTGTTTTGCCATTTTGCAGTGGCGGTGATTGTTGTTATAGCCCCTGCGGTCTATGGACAGCATCCATCTGCTGGAGGAGGAGAACGTTTGCGCCTTGATACGTACCGGTTGAGCATTGGAGCGGCGCACGTTGACAAGTATGTCGGCGATCAATGTCGGGGGAGGTATTGGAGTGAACGATTTGCACTGGATATCGGCGGCAATCATCAGTCGCTGGTGAGCATCAGCGCATCCGGAAGCGATCTGAAGTCCGTGAATATGTCGGGCATTACCGACAATGTACGGACACTGCTTGTCGGTGTGCGGATTCCATTTTATTCCTCGTTCAGCGTGCGCGTTGCCTACAACAGTCTGATCGAGGCCGGGAGCCTTGAAGCTGTCGAAGCGTTAGGCGTGTATAGTGAGTACACATTTTCCAGTCAAACGAAAATGGAGGTCGGCGCTGAAACATTCCTAGATGAATCCCCTGAAATTGTGTACGGATTTATTAACCATCGGCCTTCTGCATCGCCGCTTTCAAGCATCGGCGCCGGAATATCTGAACATCGATACGAAGAAAATGGCAACGGTCCTTTTCCGTATAGACGTTCCATTGTTGGAGCAACATGGTCAGGTGTTCCCGGGGATATCAGTATAGGCTGTGATCCTTTGTCATTTGATGCAGATCGATCGGCGTGGATGGTCGCGTATGCTCGACCGGTTCAATATGACGATGACAGAATCTGGGCACCCGGCATGTATCTGACCTGGCGACAAAAGCCCGGAAGTAAATATTTTCTGGGGATGGCGTCGTTTGGAGGCAAATCTCTGAATCCGGATGTGTGCGGCATACTGACCCGTTCCGGGTGGAAGTCCCTTTTGATTCCTACGCGTGTCGTGAGGAATCAGAATTTCCACATTCAAACGCTCAGCCAGCATAATCAGGAGTTCGGCCGCGTGTCGTGTTCGTTCGTTTGGTTTGAATTTGATGTCGGCGACGCGTTGGCAAGCAAAAGCTGGGAAGGATCCCTCTACTATTCGCATGTCGGATGGTCGGCGGGCAGGCTTGCAGAACCGTTTATCGGCTATACGGCATCGCATGAAGAACAGATCGTCTTCAATACGACGTTCTATCGGCTGGAAAATCCGGTCCATCTTGTGCATGCGGTCGAACTGGGGTTCCGGTTGCATATATTGCAAAGCGAGAAAGACTCGTATGAGCGGGGGTATGTGCGAGTCGCATTTTCAACGCTATTCAGTGACGGAGGCATGGATGGCGTCAAGGTATACTGCACGACCTGGCTGTAAGTTTGTTTTCTCAAAGGTAGCAATACCGCACTCTCAATACTGAGGGTGTTTTTTTATACTGAGCATTATGCTGTATACTATGCATATGGCACAGGTAAAGGTAAAAAAATTCAAAGTATTTCCCCGAGGTCTTACGATTGCCTATATCGGGGACGGCAAAGGCAAAACGACCGCGGCAGTTGGCGCGGCAGTTCGCGCGCGCGGGTACGGAATGCGTGTTGCGTTTCTGCAGTTTTATAAGAGTCTCGAATGGCCGTCGGGAGAGCGTAGCGCACTTAAGAAGCTCGGCGTTCACGTAGAGGTTTTAGGCAAAGGGTTTGTCGGTATTCTCGGTGATCGTAAAAAAAGATCAGAACATACAGTCGCAGCCGTACAGGCACTTGAGCGTGCATGGGGAGTGGTGAGTTCGGGACAGTATGACCTGGTCGTGCTTGATGAAGTCATTTCGTGCTTAGAACAAAAATTATTTCCGGTAGCCCGTGTAACGGCTTTAATAAACAAGCGCGCACGTCATGCCAAAGCAAAAAAGGTGCATATCGTGCTCACCGGACATACGCGGTTTCCTGCCGTGCTTGCCCTGTGCGATCTTGTGACGGAGATGAAGATGATGAAGCATCCGTATTATGACGGATTCCTGGCGGTCAGAGGGGTAGATTTTTAAATTCACCAAGTATTGCTTTGTCATCCCGAACTTGAATCGGGATCTTTATATCGATTTTATGAAAGAAAAGCATTATTACGTATACATTATTACTAATCGCTTTAACACGGTACTGTATATTGGCGTTACTGGTGACATATACAGGAGGATGGCGGAGCACAGGCAGGGAACAGGAGAAGGTTTCTCAAAAAAGTATCATTTGAATAAATTAATTTATCTGGAAGAAACTACTGATGTATGGGCTGCATTAGAGCGTGAAAAACAACTTAAAAATTGGCATAGGAAGTGGAAAATGGATTTGATACGGACTTTGAATCCTTCGTTGAAAGATTTGTCACCCAATATGCTTGATGAAGATGCCGGATCAAGTCCGGCATGACAAACATGAAGAGGGATTGACGCAATTGGGTTTTTGCTTTATCTTTCACACAATACAAATACGCCATACAACGGAGGTAAGAGCATGGCAACGTACATTATTCTCAGCAAATTGACACCGGGCGCATTTCAAGCACCCGAGGGCCTAAAAGGCATCTGTAACGCAGTGAAAGAAAAGTTACGCGTTGAATGTCCGAAGGCGACGTGGGTGCAAAGTTATGGCTGTATGGGGGGCTATGATGTCGTAGATATCGTAGAGACCGATGATCCCCAGCAAATCGAGAAGGCCGTCCTGATCATTCGTGCCTTGGGTCGGTCCACCACCGAAACTTTGCTTGCCACGCCTTGGGATGAATTTGTGAAAGCTCTCTAATCTCCGACTGAATGACAGATCGGATTTTTTTTAGCATTTTTCAATACAAACCTAATATCACGTATCTGGAACGTATAGAATGTATGAGAGGGTAGTTGTCCACACTGCCACTGTGTTGACGTTTAAAGTACGTACTGTACACTTATCTCACCTTCACAATTTAAGGTAGGTAAGCCGGTGAGAATCCGGTACGGTCCCGCCACGGTATTCCCGTCGTCTTAGACGACGCGGAGAGTCCGACACCTTTTCTGCCACGGGGCAGGAAGAAGACAAACCCTTCGGGAAAGGTCGAAAAAAGGTATTCATTACCTATATGTCTCGGCTGCCCATGGATGTATAGGTATTTTATGTATTAATCTACACTACTATGAGTGAATCTGTTCTCTCTTCGGAACCAAAAAAACACAAAACAAATATTGTCGGTCTCGGCGTTGTCGCCCTGTTGGCCCTGTCATTGATTTTTGTCGGTAAGGCGTACGTTGCGGATGTCAACACAAGCATTGAGAATTCTTCTGCGGGCATCGTTGCCGGCGTAGAGACCGTTCGCCAAGAAGCGACGCTTGTTATCAATGCCGGTACTGCACCCCGGTCATTTGTATTTGAACTCGCCGGAAACACCACTGCGTTTGATCTGCTCAACCGGGCAAGTATGCGCGAGAATTTCGTCGTCGAAACTAAGTCGTATGATTTTGGCGTATCCGTTGAAGCGATTGACGGTATCCGCGGCGGCACTGCCGAAGGTCATTATTGGATTTACTACATTAACGGAAAGATGGCGACGGTAGGCGCGGACGCGTATGTTGTCCAACCCGGCGATTCGATTGAATTCCGTTACGATGCCGCGCAATAAATGTCCACTCCGGGTATGATAGAAAAAAAACACGCATTCCTGTTTGCAATTGTACTGATTGCCGTCGGTATGATCGTGCGGTTTATTCCGCATGCCGCAAATATGACGCCGATGACGGCTGTCGCACTTTTTGCGGGCGTGTATTTGCCTAAACGGTACGCGATTGCTATTCCGCTCGCAGCGATGGTTCTCTCGGATATCTTTATCGGATTCCATAATTTGATACTGGTGACCTGGGGATCGTTCGTGGTCATGACGCTTCTGGGAATGTGGCTCCGCAAACGGAAGCAAGCGTGGACAATCGCGGGAAGCGCGTTGGCGGGATCCGTATTCTTTTTTCTCGTCACCAACTGGGCTGTCATGCAATTCGATGTCATGTACCCGCACAGTCTTGCCGGGCTCATGCAGTCCTATGTCGCCGGCATACCCTTTTTCAGGAATATGCTTATCGGCGACCTTGTCTATACGGCACTGCTCTTTGGCGTCTACGAAGCCGTGCTCCATAAGGAAAAAATCCTTTCATTTCGAAGGCAAACGGTTGTCTAAACAACTCGACAGTATACACATTTCGCTCGCCACATGGCGAGCGTTTTGCAATGTTCAGGCCGGGTAAAATATGGTATACTTCATTTCAAGAGTTTTTGGGTGTAATCGCATATGGCCACTTATCAGCAATATCGGAGATACCGAAAAGAACCGGCCGATCCGCGTCTTCGCGTGGGTAAGGTTGTCCTTGTCCTCGTAGCGTTCGTGTTTATCTATCTGATTTCACGGGCGATTTTTGGAGGCGGTGGTGAAACCGATACGAATACGCCGGTGAATGAGGCGGCGACAAACATCAGCGGAACTTCAAATGAAAATACGAATGGCGTGAATACGAACGGGACAATTTCTAACTCAGTGAATGCAACAAATACAGCTGTTTCCGCTTCAGGGAAAATTTTCTCAGTCGCTGATGCATGTACTGGCGCGTTGTCCCGGGGAAAGAGTAGTGAAAAAAATATCGCCCTCACATTTAATGTAGGTACGACAAAAGAGGGAAGCATTGAAGCGGTACTGACAGCCTTAACGAATGCAGGCGTGCCCGCGGCATTTTTTATTACCGGAGATGTTGCAACGGGAAATGCGGAGCTGGTGACAAAGATTTCTTCCGCAGGATTCCCGATATATAATTTTGGAAACAGCTTGGTGCATTTCACCGACCTGCCTGAGGACGGTATTACCGAGCAGTTGACTGAAGCGGAGACAAGTATTTCTGCGGTAACCAATAAAAGCACAAAACCATTTTTCCGTCCGCCGTACGGATCGGTAGATGCCGATGTCGTAGCGGCTTCAAAAGCTGCGGGATGGTGCCCGGTGACATGGACCGTCGATGCGCTTGATTGGAGTTCGGAGAGTACGGCGACAAGTTCACAGGAACGTGTTTTGAGTAAGGCTGCAAACGGGGCGATTATTCTGATGCAAGGCGGGAACAGTATTACAGCGGAAATTCTTGCGCCGGTTATTGCCGGTTTGAAAAGCCAGGGGTATACGCTTGTCGATTTACCGGCGCTCTTTGCCGGTTCATGATTACGGTGTCTAAGTATAACGCACGCTCATGACTCAACGGCCATCTTCCGCATTGAATACAGTTATTATTTCAATCGCGGTTCTTGTTATCGGGATAAGCATCTACGCGATCTTACAAAAAGATGAGTCCGTTGAAACACAGCCGTTGAATACTCAGACAAACACGATAGTGAATTCGCCTATCGAAGGTCCGATCAACGCGGGTGCGGAAGAAGGTGAGTCCCTGACTATCGGTTGTTCTACAGATTCTGACTGTATCGTTTGGGGATGTTCTGCCCACTTGTGCGGACGAAAAATAAAAGTAGATGGTGTCGCCACGACATGTGAATACAAAGATGCATATGCATGCGTTAAACAGACCACATGCGGGTGCACTGAAGGGGAATGCCGGTGGGATCCGACAGATGCATACGTGGCATGCCTTGACCGTGCTCGGGCCGGAGGATAGGGAAGTCCTGGGAATTGACAATTCACACCTTGCGCACTATACTGACTACTACATAGTGTAATAGTTAATATACATATATATGGAACAGCACAACGAAGGTTCATTTTCTAAAAATCTTATCACCGCCGCTCTTGTGGCAAGTTTTATTATTGGCGGCATATCCGGAGGGGTGTTTGGCGTTCTTGCGGTGACACAACCCCAGGTCTCCACATGGGTTCAACGGCATATCCTTAACAGTTCATCGCTCTCCGCAACATCAAACCGCATAGCGGATCAGGGGACGCTTAAGGTTGAGGAAGAGTCTGCGACAATTGATGTCGTTAAAGAGGTTGCCCCCGCTGTTGTCAATATTGTCGTGAAGCAGGATTTAAGCGCACTCTCTGATTCAACCGATCCGTTCAACAACTTCTTTGGATTTCCTTTCCGTCAAAGCATTCCGGAGGGCAAGCAGGAGGTGGGCGCCGGCTCGGGATTTATTATTACTTCTGACGGCATGATTGTGACGAATAAGCATGTCGTCTCATCGACCGACGCCGGAGTGAATCCGGAATATACCGTGGTCTTAAATGACGGCACAACGTATGACGCGACGGTTGTCGATACCGACCCGTTCAATGATTTGGCGATAGTTAAAATCGAAGCGACGGGTCTGCCGACAGTTGAGCTTGGCGATTCTGAAAGCGTCCAGATCGGACAAACTGTCGTTGCGATCGGCAATGCGCTCGGTGAGTTTACAAACACCGTGACCAAGGGTGTTGTCTCGGGGTTGTCCCGGACGATTACCGCAGGAGACAACAACGGTTCATCGGAAACTTTAGAGAATATTATTCAAACCGATGCGGCAATCAATTTCGGCAATTCGGGCGGACCGCTGATAAATTTGGCGGGGCAGGTGATTGGCGTTAATACCGCAATCAGTCAGCAGGGACAGCTCATCGGCTTTGCTATCCCGATCAACCAGGCAAAGACTGTTATCGACAGCGTACAAAAAAACGGAAAGATTGTCCGTCCGTATATTGGCGTCCGCTATTCGCTCATTGACGAGGCGCTTGCCACAGCCAACGATTTACCCGTACAATACGGGGCGTTGGTGGTCAAGGGTCAGAGCGCGACAGATCTCGCAGTAGTACCCGGCAGTCCGGCGGACAAAGCGGGTCTCGTCGAGAATGACATTATTTTGGAGATTAACGGTAAAAAAATAGATGAAAACAACAGCCTTTCATCGATGATCCGTTCGTATGCGCCGGGAGACGAAGTGACACTGAAGGTTCTTCACGACGGCGATGAAAAGGAAGTAATATTGGTTTTAGAGGAATTTACTCAATAAGCAAATGAATATGACCGAAACAGGAATGAATGAAGAAAAAAATGCAGAGGTCGCGGCATCCCTGCCATCTACACCAGAAGATGTCGATGTCGTAGAGTTGCCCGAAGAAGACGTTGACTCAAAAGAGGACGGCAAGTATTGGAGCGAGGTAAAAGAAACGCTTGAGTTTATTTGGGAGACATCAGAAACGATTCCCAAAAAAGACCGTGAAACTAAAGAGGGTGTCCGTCACATGGTCAAAGAGCTACGCCGTGCAGGTCATCTGAATTTTTTCCAATCGTCGCTTGAGCTTGCCGGGCTGGATGAGGAGCATATGCATAAGGCTATTACCGACATGATTGATCTTGCGGCCATCCATGACAAAAAATATTTTATTGCCTTATGCACTAATCCAAAAGTTGCGGCCGGTGAATCGCAAAAAATATACGCATTGTTTAAAACCGCGCAGGAGCAACGAACAGAATTAGAACGCGCGGCATAATGTATCTATGAAAGAGATTATTGGGCAGCTCGAAGGACTGAATACAAAAATCGCCCACACCTGGGGGTTTCTTTGACGTTGATCAAACGAAGCAAAAAATCCTTGAATTAGAGGAACAGGCGTCCCAGCCCGATTTTTGGAATGATACGCAGACAGCAAAAGACAAAAGCCGCGAGCTTGATGAATTGCGCACGGAAGTTTCGACGTGGGAAAGTCTGCGCGCAGAAGTAAGCGACCTCATTGAATTTGCACGTCTTGCGGAACATGAAAAGGACAAATCCGTAGAGGCGGACATTTCAAGAAAAGCGAGAGAACTGACAGACAAATTTACCCGGATGGAATTTTTTGTCCTGTTTTCAGATCGGTACGATCAGCGGAATGCAATCATGGCGATTCATGCCGGCGCGGGCGGAACGGATTCGCAGGACTGGGCTGACATGTTGCTCAGGATGTATATGCGTTTTTGCGAACGCAAGGGGTGGACGATCCGCATTATCGAGAAATCCGAGGGGCAGGAAGCCGGTATCAAAAGCGTTATGTTTGAAGTGAAGGGAAGATGGGCATACGGCTATTTAAAGTCTGAAGCGGGAGTCCACCGGTTGGTCCGCATTTCCCCGTTTGACGCAGAAAAAATGCGTCACACTTCTTTTGCACTGGCGGAAGTATTGCCGGAGTTGGAGGAGATTGAAGAAGTTCAGATTGACGACAAAGATTTGCGGATTGATACGTATATGTCCGGCGGGCATGGCGGGCAGAGCGTAAACACGACCTATTCCGCTGTTCGTATCGTGCACATTCCCACAGGCATCACCGTGACCTGTCAGAATGAGCGTTCACAGCTGCAAAACAAAATGACCGCGATGAAAGTGCTGAAAAGCAAATTACACAAATTGTCGATTGAGAAACAGCAACAGGAAAAACAGCAGTTACGGGGCGAATTCCAGTCAGCAGAATGGGGGAGTCAGATCCGGTCATATGTGTTACAACCGTATCAAATGGTAAAGGATCATCGCACAAAGTATGAGGAGAATAATCCGGATAAGGTGTTGAACGGGGAGCTCGAGGGGTTTATGGAAAGCTTTTTGCGGTGGAAGAAGTAGGTGATGCAGGTTAAGCGAAATGTTTGACAGTACTACATACTTCTAACCGACTTTTCCGCCAGAGGCGGATCAGCCTTTGGCTGAAGTCGGGTTGGTTGTTTATAACCGGTACGCGACTGAAGTCGCTAAGAAGAAAGGAATGGAAAAGTGCGGGTACAGAAGATTTAAAAAAAGCTCGGCGATGATTCGTCGAGCTAGGTGAATTTTGGCGGGAGCCGCATGTTATCAGGCGGGCATTTGATATTTAGCCGCCGTCAACAGTATGTCGAGGTGCTCCTTAAGGTGGGGAAATTTCTCGATCATATGTTCAATGAACGCTGGCAGAGACTCATATACTGGAATGATGTGTCGGAATGAAATGAAAAGTCCAGAACCTTCTGGCTTCGGTGAGAAGGTTACTTCGTTAGAACTAGGGAACGTCTGTTCCTCATGTGGAAACTCTATCGTACACATGGGGTGGTATATTTCGCCAGAAAGTAACCACTTAGTTTCTTTGATCGTAAAGTAAACCTCTCTATAAGTTGAAGATCGGATCTCTTTTGACTTGAGACGGCTTCTTCCAACAAATCCAAAGATGATAGAAAACGTTCTCTTGATTACCTCTTCCATTTCGTGCATCTTGTCCGATCCTCGTATCAGATCGTGAGCGCTGATGTTTGACACTGGTGTGTCCATTGTATCCTCCTGTGTCCAGGAACCCTGTCGGGTATGTGTGTTGTTAATGATCTTTTTGCAAAGATCGGTGTATGTTCGGTCATCTTAGGAGATAAGTCATATACAGTCAAATCGTGTGATACTTCGGGATCGCCACGGTCCCCGTCGATCGCCATGGGCGATCTCGGGGTCCCTCGCGATGGAATGCTATATTATCACCCCATTGCGAGGCCCGGCGGAGCCAGGGCCGTGGCAATCCGGTGGCGTACAGAACAACCAGGCCCCTCACAAATACTTGGGACGGCCTCGCCGGATTGCTTCGTCGTCGCCCGTGGCGACTCCTCGCAAAGACAAACATTTTTTGCACTTCTTGTGAAATTGTGATAATCTACAAAAACTAACGCATTTATTTTTTCGCTCCCTATGGGTCCCGCGAAGTCGTTTTTGTTTTGCATGATTGGTTTTTTAGGAGGAATAAGCATTGCTTCATTTGTGCCTGTTCCTTTTTTGTTACCCATTAGTATCGCCGTCGGCTCAGCCGTCGGTTTATTGTTTTTTTACAAAGATAAAAAAATACTCATCATTAGTCTCCTCGGAATTTCGTGCGCGCTAGGGTTTTTTCGTGTAGCGTTAATGGGCACTAAAAATAGTCAAAATTCAATTGCTTCGTTTGCTGATCACGGCAAAGTTGAATTTCAGGGGATCGTTATTGCAGAACCAGATACAAGGCAAAATCAAGTGAAACTGACGCTTGGACATATTTCGGTGATCCGCGACAAGAGGTTTCAAACGACGGAGGGAAAAGTGCTCGTATCAACGTCGCTATATCCGCAGTATGAATACGGTGATGAACTCAAGGTTACATGCAGTCTCCGCAGACCCGAACCGGTCGAAGATTTTGCGTATGATAAATATCTGGAGCGGCAGGGTATTTTGGCTGTATGCGGCTTTCCTCGGATAACGGTACTAGCGCAAAGTAAAGGAAATTGGCTGGTCGAAAAGATTTTTGAATTCAAGAGCGGATTTGTCGATCGGCTCGGGAATGTATTGACCGAACCTGAAGCGGCATTTGCGGGAGGGTTGCTGCTCGGTGCGAAGCGGGGGATGCCGACTGACCTTTTGCAGGCATTTCAGGCAACCGGCACGTCGCATATTATCGCGCTGTCAGGATTTAATATTACGATTATTGCCGCAGCGATATTAAATGTATGCATAGCCATCGGCATCAACAGGAGACGGGCATTTTGGATATCGTGCGGCGCAATCGCCTTGTTTATTATTATGACCGGCGCACAGGCGTCAGTCGTGCGGGCGGGGATTATGGGATTGGTGGTGCTTATTGCGCGGCAGATTGGGCGTGTCTCACGCATAACTAATGCGCTCGTATTTGCCGCAAGCGTTATGGTTGCGATCAATCCGATGGTGGTGAGGTATGATGCCGGATTTCAGCTGTCGTTTCTCGCCACGGTCGGACTCATCTATGTATCACCGCAAACGGAACGCTGGCTTCGATTTTTGCCGGAGGTGATGACGATACGGTCAACCGCGGCCGCGTCGCTCTCAGCGCAGATTATGACAACACCGCTTATTCTCTCCACATTCGGACGACTGTCCCTGGTTGCGCCGCTGGTGAATATTATCGTTGTCCCGTTTATTTCCTGGGCGATGCTTTTTGCGCTTTGCGCCGGATGCGCAGCTTTTTTTGGCAGTACCGTCGGGATGCTGGCAAGCGCGCCAGCCTGGCTCATTCTCCACACGATCCGCAAAGTGATCCAGTGGTGCGCGATGTTACCGTATGCGTCGATGGACGCGGGAGCATATGCAGGCGGTGTTTCAATTGCAACGCTCGTCATACTCTGCCTGATATTGTGGTTGAATAGAAAACGGCCGCATGGATCTGCGGCCGCTTCGTGAGTCTGATCAGTGTACTAGGATTTTCGAATGGTGAATTGCGATTCCAGATCTTTCATAATTTGAGCGATGCCGCCGTATTCAAGTTCGCTGTACGGAAGCATGGCCGCGCCTGACCATCCCTGTTGGCGCATGTCAATTCCTTTTTTCTGGACGTTCAGGCGTACCTGGTCCCACGCGACATTTCCGAAGAAGTCCACGATCGCGTTGCTGAATATGCCCTTGGCATCGACAGAAAAGCCGATTGCCGAAACGAGCGGGAGGCAATACGGGCCGGTAACGGGTGTTTCAATGGCAACGGGCATGATTGGCATGACATGGCTCCCGCGCGCATCGCCGCCGACAAAGTGGCCGATGGTCCACGGTGAGACGATTTCTTCGGGCGCGGGGAAGATGCCCTGATTTCTGATCAGTGCAATGGGATCATCTTTGCCCGTGTAGGTGCCGGCAATACTGTGGAGACGCATGGCGGAAATCGATGCGCACTGCTGATCGGGATATTCCCGGGATGAGATGCTTTCGATGCCGAAACGCTCGTTGTCCCGGAGCAGAGCGACGATTTTGTAGTAATCATCCGGAGCGTTCAATTCGATGATGCGGTCACCGTCGGTGTGATCCATGTCAATAATGCGAAAGGTGAATCCTTTAGTCATTTTTGGAGAAAGCAGGAGTCCTCCGCAAAATCGCGGATCGGCAAACGCTGAAAAGATGGGAAAGTTATATGCGCCCGGGCCGCATTTGTCAGCGGCAAATACCATAATACTTTCTACGGGACGGACCTTGTTGTGCTTGCCGAAGTCGTGTTCAAACGTAATTTCAGCGACCGCCGGTCCTGCTCCCCGGATATTTCCCGAAGGCGCATCGGCGAGCAGATCCTGCCCGTACCCGTAATCGCCTTCCACTTCCGCCTGTTGAGCCGCTTTGATAAAAATATCCCAGCAGAGTTTATGCACCAGTTCAGATCCGGAGCCGTGCGTATGCGAAGAAATAAGACAGATATCGTCGCCGGTAAATGTGCAGTATGCGTCAATGAGGACCTTTGCATCAACCGCTTTTGCCAGTTCTTTGCGGGCAATGTCCATCATCGCCTGGGAAGGGCGAGTGTGTCCGCCGACCGATCCAACGTCAGCTTTGATAACCGAGAATGTCAACGGAAATGCGCTCATACATTTTGTGTTATGTAATCAATATGCAGTAATAGTACAGACTTGTCTTTTCATATGTCAAGCAACAATTATATATATTTTTACGCAGTATGATCAAAAAAAATCTTCATACATTGAGAATCATTCTCATCATCATAACGATTGCAGGAGGTCTCGGATTTTTTTTCGTTCTTCGTGATCCGTGCAGACAAAAGCTATGCATGATATTTCTCGATGTAGGGCAGGGGGACAGCATACTCGTACGGACTCCCCAAGGTCGCGCTGTGCTGATTGACGGTGGACCTGATCGTTCAGTACTTTCGGAGTTGGGCGACGCATTGCCTTTTTATCAACGGCGCATAGATATGGTTGTTCTTACCCACCCGGACGCAGACCATGTGGTCGGATTGGTTGACGTTCTCAAACGGTTCAATGTTCGACACGTAACATACACCGGCGTTGAGGGATCAAATTCTGCGTATGAAGCTTTTGAGGAATTGATTGCGCAAAAGAGTATCTCTACGACTTTCGCAGAAGCGGGGAATACATTCGTATTTGACGACAACATAACATTCACTGTTCTTTTTCCCTTTGAATCTTTCGCCGGTAAGTCGGTTGAAGATATTAACGGCACGTCAGTTGTTATGAAAATGACATATGCAGATACAGTGGCGATTTTTACCGGGGATGCATCGGTGGATGTTGAGAAGCAGATGCTCTCCCAGAGTATCTCTCTCGATGCGGATATATTAAAAGTCGGGCATCATGGCAGTCGGACGTCCACATCCGAAAAATTCATTGATGCTGTTTCGCCGAAGTACGCAATAATCCAGTCGGAAATTGATAATGATTTTGGTCATCCGCATCCCGAGGTTATCGAACGATTACAGTCGCGAGACATCCATATTTTGCGCAACGATCAGCAGGGGATGATATGGGTGATTTCGGATGGGGAAAAAATTGGAGTGAAGACGGAAAAATAAACATATGACGCAGAGGAGGATATATCAGACGCAGTATCCGTATTTTGTCACATTTAACACCCGACGCGGGTTTTGTACATTTGATAATGTGACATGTGCAAAAATATTGTCGGATGTCATTTTTCAAACATGTCGAATAAAAAATTTTCAAATCCTTATATATCAAATCATGCCGGATCATGTGCACATGTTGATCTGTAATATTGTTCCAGCGCACCCCGCTGTGGGTGCGCGTGGAGGTAATACGGGGCCGACCGCGGGCACAGCGGCCCGCGCTCGGTTTTATACCATTTCCCAATTAGTACATGGCATAAAATCGTATTATTATACGACAGCATATAAAAAATTTAAAATTACGCTTTCTCCATTTCAATCACGTTTTAATTCACGCGTTGTGAATGATTCTGAATATTTAAAAAGAATAATCCGGTACGTGGAATACAATCCTATCAAAGCATGCTTACCTTTGCATTATCGCCATCACCCATATCAATTTATTAATTGGGAGGCTATACATCGGCTATTTTAAGCTCACCACGTGCCACACTTGACAAAAATGCACGCCTGTGGTAGTATGGTGGGCTTTGTGGTGGTACCAATATCATCATAAAGCAAAAAAACAAAGCCTCTCAAAGGCACTTTGACAATGGAATATCAATCAATAAACCATAAATTTTGCTCACCCCACGCGGGTGTGAAAGGAGTAATACTCTATGAACGCTTTGACGTTCGCTGTATCTTCGGATACACGGTGCGCCAGGGCACCTTCAACCTGGAAAATCAATTCACCCCCTGTACTGGGAAGGTGGGCAAATTGGAAACCCTTATTTTCAAGAAAGGAGTACTGAGGATGGAGAAGTTTTTGAACATTGGCCTCAGGACCGCGATTGAAAAACTAGGGGTTCCATTCTTGGAGTCCCTCTACACACATCCGGGAGCGAGAAAGGCGTTGCGGGAAATCAACAGACTTTTTGAACAGCCTGGTGGCGGAATAGCACGAAATGCTATTCGAGAGTACGTTGATAGTATCCGTAACAGTCGACTCAGGGCTGCAATAAACCCTTTAGTCGAAGAGCTTTTCTTTTCGCTCAAGCTTGAACAAGTGGAGGATAACATGCCCCCAAAAGGCAAACCAAATCAGCCGAAGCAAGGAGATCAACCAAAAGGCGATCAGATTGCGAAGGCTCGTCATTCAATCGCTGCGCTGGATGGTGCGTATTCTAGCATTATTAATCAGCAGCTTGCAAAAAAGGCCATGGCGTTTCAGCTTATTGCATTAAGCAAATTAGCTGAATATACCGGGCCGGCGTTAAAAGCGCTTGCAATCAATCTTGCCTATGATGCCGATAAAGCGGATATTTACGCCGCGATAGGTATCGACAGGCAACAGCTTGAAGACAAAGTAGAAAAGGGGAAAACGTCGATTAAGAATGTTGAAAAAAGTAACAGACTTCTTGCGCGACTGCCTCAACATATCAGAAAGATGTTGGTGAAAGTGTTGGGAAAGGCCGACACGCCCGATGACCGTGAAAGTTTCTATTCATATCTTGCCGGTTTTTATGGTGAAGGTACTGATGAAGAAATCGCAACGGCCGGACTTGTGCTGGAAGATTTTACCACACGCCCGATTATGGATTTGGCGAATGCAATCGGCATAATGCCAAATATTGGTATGCAGGTAGTTGGTAAAATTACTCGTGCGCTCAATCCTGACGAAGTGTCTGGAATTACTGACGAAGAAATTCGTCAGGAAGAGCTTGAACTTGAACAGATGGTGGCAGAACGTAAGCGACGCTGGGGTAAGCCTGAGTCGGTAGCTATCGTTCCTGCAACCAAATACGGAAAGGTTAGTTGAAAATGGCCGATAATAAAAAAACCGGCGAAGTTGGTGCTGGAAACGATTCTCCGGCTGCCGATGACACAAGGACTCAAAAGCAATCCTCCGATGCTAAGTCCAAGAAATCTTCTTCAAATTCCGACGATAACGTTTCAGGATTTTGGGAAGGTATCGGGCAATTCATTCGTGAGTTGCCTAAGGATCGGAGTACGACAGAGCTCATAGTGCTGTGGATTGTCGGTTTGGCTTCTGCCAAAATCGTCGTCAGTAGCCTGAAGGATGCGATGAATAGTGATCCCAATCTGAAAAAATTGGACGCGATTCATCGCCAACAACTGATCGAACAGGTCAGTGAGCATCTCGATCACTTTTTCGATCGCGGTAAGAACGGTGTTCTTGCTGTGAAAAAAGAAGTGTATGAGAAAGCGGCTCAGCTCAAAGTTTGGCTGAGCGTGAAGGACGAACTTTTCGCGAGAAATCTTCGCCCCCTGATTCCTCAGGTGAATCAGAACACGGTATACCAGAGAGCAGAGCGCACACGGTACGGATTCGGTCCGCTCGCATGCTTTGGTCGGAAGTTAAATTGCAGGCGGAAATGGTATGTTCTGCCTGTGTTCTCAATCGGTAGGAGGTAGTCAATGTCTGAAGTGCATAATACAGAAGCTCAAGATCAATCAGCAATGAATGATGAGAGTTCAAAAGATGGCGGTATCGGTGGATTTTTCAGCAAATTCAGTGACCGCATGGGAGGAGCCGCAGATGCGATCCTTGATTCATTGAAAGAAGGCGTGTCGGCACGGCTTCTTATCATCGTCGGCCTGGTGCTCTGGTTTTTTGGCGGGACGGCCACTGGAGAAACAACAATGCTTCTCGGCACCGCTGTCGCAAAGAACGTTTACGAAAGAATCCGGACAATTGTAAAGAGAGTCCTGATGATTACTCTGACGTTTCTTACGATGGGATTCGGGTTATACCTGTTTTCCTTCGGCTGGAGTTACGTGACAACTTGGGATTCATCAATCCTGATCTTTTTTGCCGGACTTTTCGCCGCATTCGGTATTGCAACATTCTTTGTCTTTCTCGTCGTAATCCAGTCATTAATCAGACTGATTATTGGCAAGGAGAAGTTGGCAAACATTGACCGCAGTTCAGCTGAAGGTCAACGCCAGCTTGCCGAATATAATGAAGAGCAGAAGAGTTTGCGCGGAGCGTTTGCAAAAGGGATTCTGTGGGTCGTCATGTACATGTTCTTCGGAATGTGGCTCGAACCATGGTTGTCGCTTAAGTTGTTCTTCTGCTGGAATTTTGCTCTGTTCGCAGTTCTGTTGACAAAAGATTCCAGCAAAAGAGGCCGTCAAGGTAAGACGACTATCGGCGATTATGCTGAAGCTGTTCTTATCGGAAGTGTCGCGCTGTTTTTCCTGATTGGTCTCGGTTACTACTGGATGAACGGTATAGACAAAGAGGCTGACGGCACGCCTGCTCGTAATGCCGTCGCTCAGATTTGTGAGGGTGCGGTCTACGTGGTTATGATGCCTGTGAATTATGTCAGGGGCAATAAGCACGAAGCGACTGCAGGGGATTTCAACGGCGACGGTTTCGTCGATGATACCGACAACGCTCTTCGGCTTGCCGACATCAATGATGACGGTAAGATCAATGTGAACGATTTGAGTGAGTTCTCATCCCAATATCCGGTAGTGGGTGTCGATACAGCTAAAGGATATCCTGTAGCCGTTCGCGAATGGAAGCTTCGTCGGACAGTCGGTTCCTACAATCAACCAGTCGGTGACGTATCAGGTGATTTCAATGTCGATCTTTATGATTCGGCACAAATCGCGAGATATATCGCTGGCAGTGGTTCAAAGCCCGTCTATCAAACCAAGGGAGAATTAATTCCTGCGGTTGCGGTAGCGAGCGATGAATCTGAGCAAGTTGCTCAAGAACCCCCGGATGACGAAGAAGGGTATGTATCAATCGACGACCGTATTCCTCAGGACGCTGTTGACCGCTCCTACGCGATCCAACAGCAGGAGGACGCAGGTCAACCGGTGGTTCCGTCGCAGACGTATGTCCCGCGGGAGATCCCACGGGTGGTCTATGCACAACCCGTGCAGGATTACTTCCTTGCCGGTGATAATCCGAAAACAATCCAGTTGGGTCCATTTCCGCCTGGAAAGGTGCAAGTAATTGTCGACGGGTCGATCTATATTGATCCGAAGATAATGACTAATGGCCCATTCGGATACGCTGGCCAGCAAGCAACGAAAGACTTAAATAACGGATTCTCCCAGGTGCTCAACTATGGAGAATTGTATCGCGTAGTTCAAAGTCCGCAGGTAATTGGGGATCCTCAACCTATCCGGAAGGAAAGGATAGAGTGGGCTCCTCTCTACGATGGTGTATACGTGGCTGAAATCGATCTCCCATCAGGAGGACCGATCGAAATCGGCATCCGGGAAGAGAACTTCGGAGATAACGCAGAAGGATTCCATTTCCAGACACGTTATTAGTACAAAATTCAAAATAAGGAACATTTATGAGTCTCGGGCGTCGACACACTTTGTGTACGGCGCCCTTTTTTTATTCTCAAAAACCAGGTAGGATACGGGTATGTTGGACATACGAATTCAAAAGCGTGAATGGGTGTTTGTTGTAATCATAGCGATTGTACTGTGTGCGATTGCGTTCATACCGCAGATTGTCGCTTTCCGTCATGCTCCTGCAGACGGTCAGTATATGATGACGTTGTATCCCGTACCGGATGACACGAATTCTTATTTCACCTGGATTCGTCAGGCGACGGACGGTCATTTCTTTTTCAATTTCAAATATTCCAGCGAAGCGCATATTCGGGCACTTTTTCATCCCATTTTTCTCAGCATGGGGCTTTTGGTTAAAGCGGGCATCCCGCTGGCGGGAGTGTGGTATGGCACACAAGTCTTGAGTATTCTTCTGCTTGTGTGGACGCTGTATGTATTCATATCCCGATTCTTTATACGTGTCGCGTCGAGACGATTCGGACTCGCGTTTATGAGCTTAGCGGGAGGCTTGGGGTTTCTCCACTTTTTGCTGGATAGAAATGCCGTAACGCTCTGGACCCCTGCAGATATCAGCATGACAGAAACAACGCTCGCACGGTCGATCTCCTGGCCGTTTATCTTCTGTTTTTCCGTCGTGCTCATTCTCTGGAGCTTTCTCATGTATATGCGGTATCTTGAATCACCTCAGCGGAAATATTTTTACGGTGCGGCGGCAGCCGGGTTTGCGGTGAGTCTCATACATCCGTATGACGCCGGCATCATCGCGTCAGTAGCGGGGCTGTATACAATTATTCGATACGGGTTCGGACGCATCCCGACGGTCATCGCATATGTATGCATTGTCATTCTGCCGACGCTGTATCACGCCGTGTTGCTTATTGATCCGGTGTTTCGCGGACATAGCACGTTTGATATGTCATCGCCCAATCCTGTCGCGTATCTTGGCGGGTTTGGCGTTCTTGTGCCATTAGCCGTCATCGGCGCTGTCGTGATACTCCTTGGTTCCCGATATCAAAAAAAGTCTGACTGGCTGTTGCCGATTGTCTGGGCGGGAGTCCTGCCGTTGCTGTTGTATGCGCCTGTTAATTTTCAGCGAAGAATGATAGAAGGAGGAATCGTGGCGTACGGGATCCTCGCCGTTCTTGGCATGCAAACGATATGGCAGATACTCAGATCATTCCATCCAACCCACCGTGTTCTGTACCGGTGGACGGTATGGGGCGGGATGTCGGCTGTGGTGCTTATTTCCATGTTGACCGTCGTCTCTCTGTTTTCTGATGATCTGAAACGGGCTCAACATCCGTCATATCCGTATGTTATTCCGAAAACGATAGGAGAAAGCATGACATGGCTGGACGATCAGGCATCACCTGATGATGTCATTCTCTCGGCGTGGGCCACCGGTTCGTTTATTCCGCGGCTGACCGGGTCAGTGACCTATATAGGCCACGGGGCGCAAACGTATAAAGCAGGACGCAAATCAGCCGAGGCGGAAAAGTTTTTTTCTTTTTTTACACCGATGTCTGAACGCGATCGGCTGGTGATTGATCGCGGCATCACGTATGTCGTTTATGGACCGTATGAATTGAGAAATCAGACGATCGATTTCTCCTCATCAAAAATATTACAGCAGGTGTACGATAATGGTGAGGTGAAAATATTTAAGAGAATAAAATAGGTAGGTGATAGCCCAGGTCTGGAGACCTGGGCTCTGCATACAATGATAACCTCTATTTATGGCGTGGTTGATTTTTTTGTTCAAATGTGATATAATAGAGGAAGTAAAAACAAAAATAACAATAAAAATCATGATGAGGAAAGTAGTAGTCAGTCTCATATTTGGGATAGGCATTGTCTCAGCTGTTTTTGGTGTTCCGGTTTCTCAGGCCGCGTATGGCGACGTGACCACGTTTATCGGGAAACCGTACGAAGGGGACGGAGGTCAGGCAGTCGACGCATACTTTGATTTTCCTGATGATGTGGTCGCTGACGGTTCGGGAAATTTTTATATTGCGGATACATACAATAATGTTATTAGAAAAATTGATACCGCCGGGATTGTGAGTACGGTTGCCGGCACGGGATCCGCAGGTCTTACGAACGGCGCCACTGCGTCAGCAGAATTTTATCTTCCTCGCGGCATTGCGCTTGATGACAGCGGCAATATCTATATCGCAGATGCGGGCAATAATGTCATTCGAAAAATAAGCGGAGGAACGGTATCAACGCTGGTCAGCTCTGGTCTCAATACGCCGTTGGGCGTGCATGTCGTCGGATCTACGCTGTATATTTCCGATTCCGGGAATAATGCGATTAAATACGTGTCTGTGAGCGGAGGAACGGTATCAACATTAACCACGGGTGTGAGTGATCCCCGCAAGCTTGCCTCAAGCGCTGACGGGTCGCTGTTATACGTTGCTGACAACGGTTCATCTCGCGTGCTTTCCGTGACAACATCCGGAGGAGCGGTTACGGGAGTTGCGGGTTCGGGAACTTCGGGATATGCGGAAGGTACGGCAGGCAACGCACAATTTCAAAATGTATGGGGAATTGTACGTGATGACAATACGCTGTATGTTACTGATCATGACGGATTTGTCACCGACCGGATTCGCACGATAAATCTCACTACGGGCGCAACTAGCCTGTTTGCGGCCGATCAACAGCAGGCAACGATGATCTATCCGGGGGCGCTGGTGACGCACAACGGACAACTTTATGCGTTAATGACCGGACTTGGGACGATTCACGGTTTTCAGTTATCCGATGCGACCGTGCATTCAGTATATGCCGGCAAAGAGCGATTTCAGAATCGGACAGGATCTGATGCGTTGATGGGGCGCCCACTCGATATGGTTCCTGCGCCTGACGGAACGTATGTCTATTTTTCAGAAAATAACAAAATACGCAAGTTCAATAAAGCAACGGGCGCGGTGACGCATGTCATCGGTGATACCGTGGATAATTATCGCGAAGGTTCTGATGTTGATACACTGCCCATGCGGTTTAGCGGGCCGTTCGGCATCACGGTTAATTCAACCGGAACGCGCATGTATGTGGCCGACCGGTGGAATAACCGTATCCGCGGCGTCAACCTGGAAGCCAGTCCGGTGAACGCCTATTTGATCACCGGTGCGGGCGGCATTAATACAAACGGCACACAGGACAATGGCTATCAAGAGGGGATAAAATGTGCCGATCAATTAACCACGGGTGTTTCGGGGTGCGCGTATTTCAAAAATCCTGCCGGTATTGTGATTGATCCGAGTAACGCGTATCTCTATGTAACGGACACCGGAAATAACCGGGTTCGCAAAGTTCGCATTTCTGACGGCCAGACATCACTTGTCGCAGGTTCAGGTGATGCAGGGTTTGCTGACGGTACAGGTACGGCGGCGAAGTTTAATAAGCCGTTCGGCATTGCTATTGATCCCACCGGTAAGTATCTGTATGTAGCTGATACAAATAATCAACGCATCCGCAAAATTGATATCGCGACATCTGCAGTGACGACGGTTATCGGGACAGGAACAAACGGCTATCTGGACGCGGCTCCCTTAACTGCCGTACTGTCATTTCCCGAGTACG
>JBAZCI010000007.1:0-48404 GCA_041671025.1 Patescibacteria group bacterium
CAACGGTACTGCGGAGATCATTGCCGGCGCTGGGAACGGCGGTGGTCCGCAGGTACGCATTTTTTCCGACAAAGGTGTATTGCTCGGATCATTTTTCGCATATGACCAAAAGTTTAGAGGCGGCGTGAATGTTGCAACAGGCGATTTGGATGGCAACGGTACTGCGGAGATCATTGCCGGCGCTGGGAACGGCGGTGGTCCGCAGGTACGCATTTTTTCCGACAAAGGTGTATTGCTCGGATCATTTTTCGCGTACGCCACAACATTTCGCGGGGGAGTTACCGTTGGAAGTTTCGACGTAGATGAAGATGGGATCGATGAGATCATAGTCGGTACCGGACCCGGAGGCGGTCCGCAGGTACGCATATTTAATTCACATGCCGGTGTACTGGGACAATTTTTTGCCTTTGAATCCACGTTGCGTTCAGGCATCTTCGTCCACGGGTTGTCTCAATGAGTAGGATACTCTTATGCAGGTAAATTTTTCTGCTAAATTTTTTTCCTATTGGCCAATGGTACTGTTGCGGAAACCTCACATGCAGCAGTTTATTAAGTTTTGTCTTGTCGGCGCCGCAAACACAGCAGTAGACTTCACTATATATATTGCACTTACCCGCTTTATTCCTTTTTTTGGCGCGCACATACTAACGGCGAATGCAATTTCTTTTACCGTTGCGGTTTCGAATAGTTATGTGCTCAACAGGCGATGGACTTTTCGGGATACGCACTCGGTTGCGGTTATTCAATTTCCGAAATTTATTCTTTCAAACCTGGTCGCGCTCGGTATCAACGAGCTCATCCTCTATGCGCTGGTTCACAGCGCCGAGGTAAATGATATTTTAGCTAAGGCTTGCGCAATTTCAATCTCGCTTTTTTGGAATTTCTTTATCAACAAATATCTCATTTTTCGCGCTCCTTCCACGGCAAAACCTGACACGGAATGACTTGTGGTTTTATGCAATATGTTGTATAGTAGAGGTCGAAGCTGAGTGTTTTGCTAAACATATTCTGTCTTTATGATTACGATCGTTATTCCCGCATTCAATGAGGAGGCGCGGATTGGCAGGACGCTTGAGCACTATCTCAATTTTTTTCGAGATAACGTAAAATTTTTGGTTGTGTTGAACGGTTGCACTGACGGCACAGAGAGGATTGTAAAAGAATATGCGCAGAGATTTCCAGGAAAGCTGTCGATCAGGAATTTGGCGGTAGGGGCAAAAGGAGCTGCGCTAAAGGAAGGTTTTTTGCACGCTGAAGGTGAACTGGTCGGTTTTGTGGACGGAGATGAGTCAACTGCGCCTGAGGAATTCGCGAAGCTAATTGATGCAATAGACGGAGTCGACGGTGTGATCGCTTCGCGATGGATGCCCGGTTCAGTGGTAAAGAATAGGGGAGGATTTCGAAAAGTGATGAGTCCCGGGTTTGTAGCGGTGCAAAAAATACTGTTTGGTCTGCCGTACCGCGACACTCAGTGCGGGGCAAAAATTTTTAGAAAGAAAGTCACGGATACCATTGCTCCCATGCTGCGGGTCGCCAATATGGCAATTGACGTTGAGATGCTGTGGCTTGCCAAGAAAAATGGATTTCGGGTAAAAGAAGTGCCGACGGTTTGGGTCGACCGCATGAGCTCGACAATACCGCTATCACCGATAAAAGCAATCTGGAGCAGTCTGAAGATTTTAAAAACATTAGTGGCCCTGCGGCTTCGTTTCATTTTTAGCTAACTGTATGGAACAAAAAAAACGTAATATACTTATCATCGGCGGAGCCGGGTTTATCGGCTCTCATTTATGCTTTGAACTGGTAAAGCAACACAATGTTATTTGTGTGGATAATTTCAGTACAAGCACGATTGAGAATATTGCCCCGCTGCTTGAAAATGCTAATTTTAAGTTTATCAAACACGATATCACCGAGCCTCTTGATCTTGAGTCCTATGTTGAACTTGCTCCGATGAAAGTACCGTATGTCGGAATTCATGAGATATACAACCTTGCGTGTCCCACTTCTCCGAAGCAATACAATGCGTTTCCTATTGATACGCTTCTGGCTAATAGCCACGGCACCAAGAATGCGCTTGATATTGCCGTGAAGTATAAAGCGAAAATTCTTCACTTTTCCACGTCTGCAGTATACGGCGAACCCCTGGAACAAGGGCCTTTTCCGGAAACATACTGGGGGTACATTGATCCGCTCGGACCGCGGAGTCCGTACAACGAAGGAAAACGTTTTGCGGAAACTATGGTGACACAATATCGAAATGCGTTTGGCATCGATGCAAAGATTGTGCGCATATTTAATACCTACGGCCCGAGGATGAGACTTACGGATGGAAGAATGATACCTGATTTTATCAGTCAGGCGCTCAAAAACGAGCCGATCGGCATTTACGGTACCGAAAAGGACATCAGCACATTCTGTTATATTACCGACATGATTGAAGGGATCACTCGGGTTATGAGATCAAGTGAACAGGGCCCGATCAATCTCGGAAGCTCGGAATCGTTACCCGTTGTCGATATTGCGCGTTTAGTCATCAAACTTGCAGAATCGTCATCAGATATCGTTCTTGAAGATCCCTTGCCGTATTCTGCGAAACAGGGGATTCCCGATATTACCATCGCAAAAGAACGGTTAGGATGGTTTCCTGTTGTCTCCCCCGAAGAAGGACTGACGGCGACTATTGAATATATGCGCGGAAGCCGGTCAGTGAGCATGGATGAAGTTAAATTATAAATCGTAATTATTAATGAATTATTTCGTACTATGAAGATTCTTATCACGGGCATTACCGGTTTTGTCGGCAGTCACCTTGCTGATTTTCTTTTGAATAGTAAAGATCCTCTGCTACAAGGTCTTGAACTCCACGGCATTAAACGCTGGAGGAGTAAAGTTGATATCATCGGACAGCTGGAAGGGAAGGTGGAGTTCCATGAATGTGACCTTAAGGATCCGCATAACGTATACCAGGTTATCGAGACTATTCGACCGGATATTATTTTTCATCTTGCTGCGCAAAGTTTTGTTCCCACTTCCTGGGCGTCTCCCGCTGAAACACTCGAGATAAACATTGTCGGTCAGTGCAACCTGTTTGAAGCGGTCGTGAAACTCCGTGATTCCGGATATGATCCTGTGATTCAAATCGCCTGTTCGTCGGAGGAATACGGACTGGTGTACGAAAATGAAGTTCCGATCAAAGAAACGAATCCATTACGTCCGTTGTCGCCGTATGCGGTTTCAAAAATAGGTCAGGACTACTTAGGGTACCAATATGCGCGCTCACACGGATTACGCGTGATTCGCACACGGGCTTTTAATCACTCCGGACCCCGTCGCGGAGAGGTGTTTGTTGACAGCAATTTTGCAAAGCAAATTGTTGAAATTGAACGCGGCATGAAAGAGCCGGTCATCCATGTCGGCAATCTTGAGGCACTGAGGGATTTTACCGATGTGCGAGATATCGTACGGGCATACTGGCTTGCCGTACAAAAATGCGAAGCGGGGGAAGTGTATAATATCGCTTCAGGGACAGCATACAAGATATCTGATGTGTTAAATCATTTAATCAGTCTTTCGACAGTAAAGAACATTAAAATTCAACAGGATCCATCACGCATGCGCCCCTCTGACGTGCCGGTGCTTATCGGGGATTTCTCGTTGTTTCAAAAAACGACCGGTTGGAAGCCCGAAATTGATTATATGAAAAAGACCCTTCCCGATACGCTCGAGTGGTGGCGTACTAAATTGGCATAAATGGAGAAAGGCGTTGCGATTGTCGGTACGGGATATGTCGGTTTAGTGACCGGGGCCAGTTTCGCGGATCTAGGTCATGAGGTATGGGGCTTTGACGTGGATAGAAAAAAAATTGCCAATCTCAAAAAAGGGATTATGCCTTTTTTTGAACCGGGCTTGCGCCAATTGGTAAAAAAGAATGTAGCTCGGAAGAAGCTTCATTTTACTTCTGATATTCGTGAAATGACAGCTCATACTGATACCTATTTCATTACTGTCGGCACTCCTTCACGAAGCGACGGGAGTGTTGATATGAAGTACGTGAAGTCCGCCGTGCGCATGCTTGCGCCGTATATGAAGTCTCGGGATGTCATTGTCTCAAAAAGCACCGTCCCTATCGGTACAGCAGTCGTAATACGGCGACTGATTTCCAAAACATTTACGGGAGATTTCTCAGTTGTTTCAAATCCGGAGTTTTTGCAGGAAGCGCGCGCTATTGAGTCTTTTGTCCGCCCTGATCGAATCATACTCGGGTATGAAAGTAATGTCCCGCGATGGGCGGTTCAGCGCATGTCTCGGGTCTATCAGCGCATCAAGGCGCCCGTTATTGAAACGGATAATCGTTCTGCTGAACTTATTAAGTACGCGGCAAATGTCTATCTTGCCGGCCAAATTTCTTTTATTAACAGCATCGCGCGTCTATGCGAAGAAATTGGCGCAGACGTAGATATTATTTCAAGGGCATTACGTGCGGATAAACGTATTGGCGAGCGCGCATTTTTGAGCGCAGGGATCGGATACGGCGGGTTATGTTTTCCTAAAGATGTGCGCGCCCTAATCAAAATTTCTCAACGGATCGGTTATCACTTTGATTATTTGAGCGTTATAGAAAAAGTAAATAAGGAACAGCGTACATTTTTTGTCAATAAAATACGATCGGTGGTGAAGAGGCTCAAAGGGAAACACATAGCCATTCTTGGACTTTCATTTAAGCCCAAGACAGATGATATTCGGGATGCTCCCTCGCTTGATGTTATCCGCATGTTGATGCGCGGCGGAGCGCATGTACGCGTACATGACCCTGTTGCAATTCCTCACGTTAAAAAGCTATTTGGTGATACAATTCGGTACTATACGAACCCGTACTCTGCGCTTCGTGGGGCTGACATTATGGGCATCGTTACTGAATGGCCTGAGTACCGGAAGCTCGATTTAAACAAGGTGAAACGAATCATGAAAAAACCCAATATCATTGATGGGAGGAATATATTTGATCCCCGGCGTATGGCTGCCCTGGGGATAACCTATAGGGCGATTGGGAGAGGGTATTTCGCAGATCCGTTGGTTGTGACCGGAAAAGGATGAGAATCATGCGTAGATCAACATTTTTGTAATTTAATTATCGTAACTGAACCCAAACAGATAAAGAAATGAAGACTGTCGTGGTTATTCCAGCGTTGAATGAAGAGCAAAGAATTTCAATGCTTCTCCGTGAGGTGCTTCGTTACGCTGAGCAGGTCGTTGTAGTCGACGATGGCTCATCAGATCACACCTATGACGTCGCTCAACGTGCAGGACAGGGGGTCATAGCACTGCGCCATCGTTTAAACCTAGGAAAAGGCTCGGCGCTCAAGACCGGTTGCGAAGCAGCTTTACGTCTGCATGCTGATCGGGTTGTATTGATGGATTCCGACGGACAGCATAAAGCATCTGATATACCGCGACTATTAAAAAAAATGGAAACACAAAATGTAGATATTGTTTTTGGATCGAGGAAAATTGGAAGAGCGATGCCGTTGGTGATGATGATAGGGAACGCATTTTTATCTCGTCTTACATCTGTACTTTTTGGAATACGTATTTCAGATACGCAAAGCGGTTTTAGAAGTTTCCGTGCGGATGTGTATTCCAAAATCAAATGGGATTCTCGAAGGTATTCTGTCGAAACTGAGATGATCGTGAATGCTGGGAAACACAAGCTGAAATTTGCTGAAGTAGAAATTGAAACCATCTACCACGACAATTATAAAGGGACGACATTTATAGATGGTATCCGAATATTTCTTAATATATTAATGTGGCGAATAATATGATTGGTATTCAAATTGTAGCGATTATTTTTGCACTGGGGATGATCTATTTGAGTTTTTTGCATTTTCGCAGAGGTGAGTTTGGAAAAATTGAATTTGCATTATGGCAAATTCTATGGGTCGGCTTGGGTGTAGTAGTGATTTACCCGCAAAGTGTCCGATTTATTTTGCGTGCGTTCAGTATATCCCGCACCTTTGATCTCGTTGTGGTTATCGGTATCGTAGTGTCATTTGGTGTGACATTCAGAAATTACGTTATAGTGAAAAGAATTGAAAAAAGAGTTGAAGAATTTACACGGGAGGAAAGTTTGAAGGGCGTGAAGAAATAAACACATTATGCGCGCAGATCCGCTTGTTTCCGTTATTATTTTAAATTACAATGGCAAAAAGTTTTTAGAGGTGCTCATACCCTCCCTTTTGCGTCAGACATTCACTTTTTTTGAAACTATTGTCGTCGATACGGGATCAACAGACGATTCATTACAGTTTCTTTCACAGTACTCGCGTAGTATTATGACCTTGTCCTGCTCAACTAATAGTTTTTCAGCGGGCAATAATGCGGGTATACGCAAATCCCGTGGTAAGTATGTACTTACTCTTAATAACGACGTTGAGTTGCAAGAAGATTTCCTGCAAAAACTCGTAGCTGTGGCAGAAAAATCTAGTTCGGGGGTTGGGATGTGGGCATCAAAAATTCTCAATTACTATGAGCGTGCCACTATCGATAGTGCCGGTTTAGCTATGTATGGTGATGGGATTAGCAGGGGACGAGGACGAATGCAGAAGGATGACGGACGGTTTGACGCCGAAGAGGAGGTATTTTTCCCTAGCGGATGCGCTGGGCTCTATAGAAAAGTGATGCTCGATGCGATTGGTTTGTTTGATGAGGATTTCGAGTTTTTTCTTGAAGACAGCGATCTTGGATTGCGCGGTCGATTAGCAGGTTGGAAATGTATCTATGTTCCTGAGGCAAGGGTGTACCATATGTATTCTTCAACGATAGGTAAATACTCTGCACGCAAGGCATTTCTTGTTGAACGAAACAGGGTATGGCTTGTCGCTAAACTTTTTTCTCCGTCGTTAATTTTTTTAAGTTTTTTGTATACGGGACTTAGATATGGTTACCAAGTTTACGGTGTTTTTTCTAAAAAGGGTTCAGCGGCAAAATTAGCTGATAATGTTTCAAAAATGAGTGTCGTGGGAATTGTTTTAAAAGCGTGGTTTTTTGCTTTACTAGGGTTGCCAAGGATGTTTAAAAAAAGAAAAACGCTTTCTAATTATACCAGAATTACTCACGGACAAAGGGTTGACTTGCTAAAGCGCTTTTCTATGTCTGCACACGAGCTAAGTCTTGCTGAATAGCGTATGCGTGGTTTGAAAATTGCTCATGTCACGTCGACGTTCCCACCTTATGAAGGTGGGATTGGAAATGTTTGCCTGCATCAAGCGCGAAGCCTAAGTGAGCGCGGCCATACAGTAACGGTATTTGTACCTCAAGCGAATAAAACGGAGAAGCGGACGTATTATCCGTTTACGGTAAAATATGTTAAACCGATTTTTAGCGTAGGTAATGCCAGTTTTATTCCCAGTCTTCGTGGAGCATTGCACGGTTTTGATATCATTCATCTGCACTATCCGTTTTTTGGAGGAGATATTTTTGTACGATGGGCTGCACGAAAATACGACATACCGTATGTTATGACTTACCACGTGGATATTTCTGGAGACACGATATTACGGAAGACTATTTTTTTTCTTTACAATCGATTATTCAGAAAAAAAATGATTGACGATTCAAAAAAAGTTCTTGCACTCACTGATGCGCATATACGTAATTCTCAGATTTCTACTATGAAATGTCTTGCAGAAAAAATTGAGGTTGTGCCGAACGGTGTACTGCTAAGTGACTTTTTGGGTGTATATGAAAGACGTAAGTTAAGAAACAATTATGGGATTCCTGAATCCGCGGCAGTAGTGTGTTTTATCGGTGCTCTTGATCGGGCGCATTTTTATAAAAGACTTGATTTACTCATAGAAACTGTTCCGTTGCTGCGTGAAGAGGCATATCTACTTGTCATTGGTGATGGAGATATGCGTCATACCTATGAAAAATTGGCAAAACGGCTGGGTTTGCTTCAACGTATTATATTTGTGGGTGGTGTTATGAACAGTAAAATCGCGAGGTATTTAGATGCTTGCGACCTTTTAGTTTTACCGTCTGACAATGAATCATTCGGCATGGTCATTATTGAGGCTTTTGCAGTAAAAAAACCCGTTGTAGTGAGCAATTTACCCGCCCTAGCCTCTGTTGTGCATGACGGTGTCGATGGACTTTTATTCGAGCAGGGGAATAAATCCCAGCTTTCAGAAAAAATTAATTCATTAATTTCAAATAAAGCGTATGCGCAAAAAATGGGGAAAGCCGGATATGAAAAAGTACGTACTCAGTACACATGGAATCTCATCGCAGAACAATTAGAGAATATATATGCATCTGTAATTAATAACGCAGGATAAAAGCGCTTCTCTATCTGTTAAGAAATATGGATTTTTACAAAAAACATAAAAAAAGTATAGTTGCATACACCCTTTTCTTTTCTGTTTGCCTCGGCATATTGATTTTTTTGTATCCTGTTCTGAAGCCAGTTCCTCCTGGTGTTGATGCGGCAGTATATATTAATGATGTGCACTGGATCATAGATCATGGCACGCTTCCCGCACCTTACCAAGTGACATATCACGGGTCTGGTGCGTATACTGCACCGCTGACGGACTTGAATCTCTCACTCCTTGCCCTAATCACGGGCCTTGATGTCGTTTTTCCACTTTTCTCGCTGTATCAGCTATTTTTAATTCTGCTTCTAGTTATAAGCTGCTATCTGGTGGGACGCATATATGGAAATTTTTTTTCCGTATTATTACCCGTTGCCGTGCTGGGTAGTTTTTCAATTGGTCGTCTCTTTATTGGATCTACAGTATCAAACCTTTTAGCCTTTACGTACATCGGTTTTATTTATTATTTTTCGCACGCATATTTTACCAAGAGGAAAAAGGCATACCTAGTACTCATCATTTTACTTTTAGTTTCGCTTTATCTGACCCACAATTATTTGACCGCGCCGATCTTCATCTTTTCATATGCGGTATATGTATGTTTACTTTTTATCATGAATAGTGAACTGAGGAGTATGATAAAAAAAACTTTTTTAAGCATCAATATAAAAGTCCGAACAGCAAGCCTGATTGCGATCGTCATGGCGTTTTCATATTTTTTGAAGCTGTATATACCGATTTTTAAAGAAGCAAAAAATGTATTTTGGCAGTCAGTTTCCTCGAATAAGTTCATGGGGATAATCCCGCTATCGGAATTTCATAAACATCTTGGACACTTTATATTCACACTTGGTATGCTTGGGCTTTTATTTTATGTATTACAGTACAAAAGAAACATGAAGTCCTCTCGTTTATTGCCAGCCTTATTTTTTGTCATTATTGCAATATTATCTCAAACATACCATATCGGAGTAAATTTTTACTTTGAACGAGTTGTTTTTCTTGCCGGGACGTTCATTGCCATTTTTGCAACCTATTTTATGGCACACTTACTTCAGATGCGGCTAAGCAAGAGGTACGTGATTGTGGTTACTTTCATGTTTGTCATTTTAATTGTTTCCTTGGCTGGGAACAGAATGAGCAGTCTCTACGATGCCTCCAATAAAATCACCGAACCCCAGATTAAAGCATTACAACTTCTTAAGAGTGTTTCTGACAAGAACGATATAGTGTACTCAAATATCAATGCCGTTTCTGAGACATATCATGATAGCATGCTGAGCGATCGTGATATTTACTATTTTTCGACTAGTCTTAGCCTGTGTCGTACCAATGATTCTAGGTGTATTGCATTGAATACTCCCACAGAGGCATCAAGTATTCATTTTTTCAAAAACAACAATATTAGGTATTTTCTTTTTCTAAAAAACAGCTACGAGGGAAACGGAAAGCTTGATGTGCTGATTTCACAGTATAAAAATCAGTATTACACATCTATTTTCAGCGGAGAGGGAGTTGAATTATTTAAATTAATCTAGATAATTAATATACATATGCGATTGTCGATTATTACGCCGTCATTTAATCAGGGTCGATTTATTGCTCAAACTATTGAGAGCATACTTAATCAGCCCTCTGGATTGGATTTGGAGTTTATTATTGTAGATGCAAAGTCAACTGATGGGACTGCAGGCATAGTAGAAAAATATCGGTCGTTGATTGAAAAAAAAGGCATCCGGTTTAAATTTATTTCGGAGCCCGATCGTGGGCAATCAGATGCTATTAATAAAGGCTCTAAGCTTGCAACAGGTGAATTGCTGACCTACTTAAATTCTGATGATTACTATGAGCCTAATGTTCTTGGTGAAGTAGTAAAGGCATTTACAGAATTTCCTCATGCTCAGTGGGGTTTTGGAGGATGGAAGTTTGTTGATTTAGAGGGACGCGAGTATATTTCAAGAATTCCTATGTCGTATTCTAAAACAAAGTTACTATGTTTTGATACAATTGTGCAACCAAGTTGCTTCTATAAGAGAGATTTTTTTCTAAAAAGCGGATTGATTGATGAGAAGCTGCACCTTTCAATGGATTACGATCTATGGCTTAGAATGTCTGCTACTGAAGATCCAATAACAATACCTTTTGTTATTTCTAATGCACGGTACTACATGGAGACAAAAAGTGCGACAAAAACCATGAAACATCTTTTTGAATCTTTTCAACTTCAAAAAAAATATTCAAAAGGACTTGGTATACGGGTACTTCAGTATTTTTACCTCTTGAGAGGGATTGCCGTTATTCTTTTTGGGTACGATATCAGCGTACGTATTGAAAAAAAACGTCAAAAATTATTACACAGTTCTTGAGAGTCCATGCCCAAAACGGGAGGTGAAGATTACCGGTCCGTTGTTTTTTTGGGTTTTTGGCCTTCTAGTACAGTGTCGTAGAGTTCAGAAACATCTGTAAATCGAATGGCGTTTTTTTTCAACCAGGCAATATCTTGATTCCACCATTGTTTTTGTTGCAGGAGGAGTATCCTTTCTTTTTCAAATCGGAATTTGATAATGCGGGCAGGTACTCCGCCAACAATTGCGTAGGGTTCAACATCCTTAGTTACCACAGCACCGGCGGCAATAATCGCGCCATCGCCGATAGTAACTCCATCAAGCAGTATCGCGCGTGCGCCTATCCATACGTCATTTCCAATGACTGTTGTTTTATGTTCTTCAAACAAATTTTTAGTAACCAATGATATTTGAGATTGCCCTTGAGTCGAATAAAAAGCCGGATGAGTAGATACATTGGATATGGGATGCGATCCAAGTCCACACATGACCTCGGGTCCAATTGAGCAGAATTTACCTATGTGCGAATTGTGAATATGTGCATGAGGTGCGAGATAAGTAAAATCATCTATCGTAGTGTCTGTAAGGTGTACATGTTCATATATCGTGTTATATTTTCCAAATCGACAATTTTTAATGACCGCCATATTTCCGATAGAAAGGTGATTACCAAAATTCGACCATTCAAGCGCAAGCGCCACAAGGAGTCGCTTGACGTAAATGGTGACCGGGTTTAAGAAAAGTTTCTTCATAATGAGTGATTATGACAACTTGAGACGTTCAAATGCATCGATGTACGATTTAGTGCTCGCATTATATATTTTTGCACCCTGTTTTTTTGAATATTCATCTAACTCGCGGTATCCCTGAAACATTTTCGCTAATGCAAAAAGCAGATTATCCATACGGTAGGGAACCGACTCACCAGGATCTTGAAAAAAAGGAGAAAAATGCGCCTCTTCTTTGTCTTGGAAACGTTTATTCTTTAGGTAGAGTATATTGTCGTTTCCTACAAAAAAACTTTCATGCCAAGAATGATCTGCGCCCACAAGGTATGACTGTCGTATGCCGACATTAATTGAGACAAATAATGCAGCGACAATAACATTTTGCATCGGCGGAATTGCTAAATTCTTTTTGTAGAGGAAAAAACGCAAACGCTTATTACAGTTTATTTCAGTCGTGTTAATGTAGCAAATTGAAATCTTATTGTTTTTTTGGGGCAGGTCATTGAAGTAATTCCATTTTTTTGCAGCATACGGCATTATTATTGTCATGTCCCAGTCGACGTTCTGAATCATTTTTTTTCGGTAGAGTTCAAGTTGTTTCCTAATTCTTTCGGATGTTGATCTCGTCCAGTATGCCGGATCGGTAAATACGTAAATCCCTGGTTTGATTTTTTCGAAATAATCTGATGCTGCAAAATCATTGACACAAATGCAGTTCTTGTTTTTAAAAAAATCCAAGTATGTTGAAAGCGTGGGTAAAAGAGAGGGTCCGTTACCAAGAATGACCGCAGGTTTTGATGAATCAATGTGGATCCGCTTGATTGGACGCCCTAAATGTGAAAACAACAGAACCTTGATACATGAAGTAAGAATGTTAGCGAGGTCTATAATGAATCTGGCAATATATGCAGTCATACGTTATCCAATGAATGGACTAATTGTACTATACGATCAGATGCTTGGCCATCAAGAGCTCCCCACAAGGAGCTCACTTTTTTTTGTTCATTTTTTAGTGAATGAATTTCTAGCGGATTATGGATTAATTGGTCAATAGTCTGATGAAAACTGTTAAAGTCATTTATTAAGGTCACTCCGGGCACATCTTTGTATTCATCATAGTCATACTGGTATACGTCATAGTTAATTACTGGTATATTCGAGCATATTGCCCATTGTATCGTTGCAGACACGCTTGCTACAAAAAGATCTGCCAAAGCAAGCACGTTGACAAGCTGTTCATCGCAAACCCGGATGTTTAATTTCTCCTCGTGGGTGAATAGATTTTTTTCAACAGATGGGTGGACACAAATAAGTATATTTGCCTTCTCGTCTATGTCTAGTGCATCAATCCATTTGCGAACTAATTCTTCGTATGTTTTAAATTCACACTGAGGCCTTCCGCCGGTATATGTAAGAAAATTCGGCGGTAAAGCTGTTACTATTAAAGGCTTTGATTCAGAAAAGCCATATTTTTTGTACAATTTTTTTTGAAATTCACTCTGGCTATTCTGAGTAGTATATAGGATATCATGTTCTAACGATCCGGTTACAATTGTTTGATGTTTTGGAAGCCCTAAATTCTGCGCGATCATGTTCATCGCTTTGCTCTCTAGCGCAATACAGTCAGCGCGCCCGCTGTGCAATATCCATGGATGGGGAGGGGAAATCTGTAAAAGCTTTTTTATAATGATCTTTGAAGGGGGGAGGCGAAGTAATTTTTTCCCTTTATAGTTCAAGACCCATTCTGGAAAAAACTTCCCAATGAATCTACTCCACAGAGATTTTATTTCATAAGACGGGTCATGGTATATGAACTCTGCCGGCTCTTTTTCGTTAGCGAGCCATTGGGGGAAACTAACTGATTTCACGCCAAGCCGGTGAGCCAGTTTAATGTATATTCCAGTCGAATACGCAATGTGGTCAGCAGCCAGGGCGAGTAGTGACGGTTTATAATCTTTCAGGAGTTTTCCTATTGAGCGTAAATCATGGAGTGTTTGAATCAATGGCTTAAAAAAATTTCCCAGCTTCCCTCTCTGCAATACAGATTGAAAAATGCGGATAAAAGCATTTTTTGAAAATCTAAACTCGTCTCTCGTTGAGTAGGAAATCTTCGCAGTCGCACACAGTTTAAGATCTTGTTCGATTGTGGGATACGGGGCGTCAAAAACAATATGCGCTTCAAATGATCTTTCTTGTAACTTTCGGGCAATATTAAACAAACCCCTGAAGTAGGTGTTGGTGTTAACGACAAACAAGATGCGCTTACTCATGTATTGCCTTTTTGGGTGAGTGAAGAAAAAAGCTTAATCAACCGGGAATGTGCGTGTGCATCGAGTATGCCCCACTTGTTAGCAAAAATTTCCTGTTTAATACGGAGTTCTGCGAGGTATGATGAGTCGAATCCAAATTTTTGAAGTAATTCGGCAAATTCTTCTTTGTCTTCAACGGTTATGACGCCAGGTTGGTACAGATAGTCAGTATATCTGAATTTGTATACGTCGTAGTTCAATACGGGTTTACCACAGGCGATCGCCCATCGAATGATAGACGAAACGCTCGCTACAAAAAAATCGCAGTACGGAATGAGCGAAGCAATGTCATTGTCGGTCACTAACAGACCGTACTTTTCATATTTTTTGTAGTCAGCAATTTTAACAGAAGGGTGCAGATTGACTACAACGGAATAATGGGGGGATAGTTTGGATACAGCGTGCATCCAAAATTCAACTAGATGTTCATACGTGTCAAACGTGCAATCAGGTCTGCCACCCTCAAGGTAATGCTGGTTTGGAACTAAGGGAGAAAGAATCAGCGGTTTACCTGGATCAAGACCCAGTGTAGATAATACATTTCTTTTTCGTGCTTCAAAATCTGTTCTCCCACTTGCCAGTATATCATGAGAGGGCGATCCGGTGACGGTGATTTGAGTTGCAGGGATTCCCTCACGGGTATAATACAACTTCATCATTTCACTTTCTGCCGCAATCGCATCTGCAAATGAGCTATTATTGATCCAGGGGAAGGGAGGAGAAAGGCGCATGATGTACATAGCAAATGCGCGGTCTGCCGGTGTACGAAGCAGTTTTTTTCCTTTGTGTTCGTACATCCATTCCGGCATAAGTTTTGCAGCGAGCCAGTTGCCAAGGGTCTTAGTGTTGTAACGTTGATCGTAGTAGTACGATTCAGCCATTTCGAGGGCATTTGACATTGTACATGGGACAATAACTGATTTAATCCCGAGTTCATGTCCGGCGCGAATAAACGCCGATGAATCATAGTGCACTAAGTCACCTCCGAGCACAACAAGTGAAATGCTATGATTCTGAATAACATTTCGGGCAAATGCGATGCGTTTTTTTAAGTACACCACCATGTAGAGAATTCCAAACACAAAGTCTATTTGTAGGAATCTCAGTATCTTTAGCGTATTCGATCGCAGTGACGTGGGATGCTGTGTGGCAGATGCGGCAAGTTTAGACTGTCGAACGGCGATTTCCGCTGTTTCTGCATTAATGGCATGACCATTTTCATCGAGACATTGTAGTCCTTGATGTATGCACAAAAGAATATTGTCATTCTTTCGGGAATAATTTATCGGAAACAATACTACAGGCTCGAATTGCTTCGAATGTAGCAGGAGCAACGAAAGCTTATAGAGTTCGTTGAAGTAAGTGTTGGAATGAATAACAATGAGAACATTCTGTTTCATAGTTGTTGTGAGCTAGCGGAACCACGCCGGCAGCATCGAGTAGAACTTCTTTATTATGCCAGTTATGGCTATCCGTACCAACCGTTGACGTATAAGGTGCTCCCAAGCCGGGTTCGTCTGCTTGATCCAGTATAAAAAAGTTTTTTTATCAAGCAGTCGTTTTGACATCAGTTTTGAAATATGGATCTGTATCATGTTGGCATTGGCCTTTGTCGGCTCAAGGTATTTAATGATGCCTTTTACTTGCATATTTGATTCTCTAAACTCCTCCTCATCAGATTTTTCTATCATAAAATCAATAGAAGATATTCTGCGTTTCCACTGGCTTTGTTTATACATCAATTGATGATAATGAAATGTCGAATTGACTCTGCCGTAGCGATACCCACTTTTTTTTACAAGATCCGCAAGTATGATGTCTTCGTTACGGTACAGGAAATCATCGTCAATTTTTTTGAGTATCGAGGAAAAGATTTCTTTACGACCCATTTGACTTCCTGAGAACGGTCGCTCCACACCCGTATAATCAAGCGGATATTCAACCAACGCGGTAATTCGTTGATTACATTCAAACCAATCGTAACGATTTTTGTTTTTTGACATTTCATTATACCATCCCTCGGGAATGTACACGTCGGAATGAAGATAAACAAACCACTCCGTAGTAGTTTCTTCGATCAACTTTCGTATGCTGTACCCGAGTGACGTATATGCACGATGGTCATAAATCGTAACTCGCGGAAATTTTTTTGCTATTTCAATTGAATTGTCGACGCAACCGCCATCACCGACGAGAAGACGATGAATTGGGATTTCGCGGTACATTGAAATCAAGTTCTTTTCCCATAATTCATTTGTGTGCATGATGGGAATGATTACATCAACGCCCGCCGAAGAATCAGTAGAAAATTTATCGGTAAAATTTTCTTTTGAGTAGTATTGATGAAAAATTGATTGTGGAGTCGTCATGCTGCGAGTAAATAATTTTGCTTATTTTTTTATTTTTCCAAAAGAGTTAAAATTGGTGTTCCATTTTTGATTTCATACGTTCTGCCACAATCCTTGTTATTGCAGACCAGTCGTGTCTTTTCGCTAATGTGTAACGTTGCGGTGCCCTTTGTTTTTTCGTCGCGAACGCAAAAGGGACATCGAATAATCGAAAAAATATCTTTTCCTAAGTCATACTCCTTTTGTGCGACATTCGATGTTTCCTTGACACATTGCAGATCGAAATGTAGTCCTTCGGAAATATTATTTAGGTAGGTTCCCAAAAATTTCATGAGACGCCTACTTTTTAACCATTTTTCAACGCTGGCATTGAACTGATATTCGCATGAAAGTACCTTAAAACGTGCCTTACTGTAGTATGAGCGTAACGCGTATGTGCCAAAAAAATCAAACGTATGCTCAGTGAACATTTTGACATGTGTAGGATCCTCCGCGTTATATTTGCTGTTCCAATTAATCACACGAATGTAGAGGTGTGCGTCCGGTTTACAGAGCCTGTAGAGCTCCTCCATAACCGCGACTGTATCGGGAAGATGCTCAATAATGTCATTAAGGTAGAATGCGTCAAAGGAATTGTCAGCAAATGGGTAGGGGAATTTTTGTAGGTCAACTACGACATCGACGCCGTCAAGTGGAAACCGATCGATACCGATGGTATCCCTCGTTTTATTTACTCCACACCCGAGGTCAGCTGCAATCATAGTCCTTTTGAAGAGTTACGTAATATTTTTGTGTATACAACACAATGTTTTTTTTGCTCTTCAATCGTGCACAATGTTTTGTACTGCCCTAAAATGAAGGCGCGTGTTTGTTCAAAAAAGCCGGGCTTAAAAGAGCTATCATAATTATTAGAAAGTGGAATTTCTGAAATTTCTACCGAACCAAGCTGTTGTACTTGGAGTTTTTCTAGGGGCCGAAATATATATCGATGTTTTTTCGTCAATATCTCAACGCCCCATCTTCCCGGCGCTGCCCAATTGGCTTGATAAGAAAATAAGGCTCCGCTTGCGGTTTCTCCCGCCCCTGTAAATATTGCTCCAGCAGGGTGCCATGGAAGTGATCCTTTAGAAAAAGTGATTATTTTTTTTGGGATGCCTCCAAGAAAAAAGGCTAAATCGATGACATGGGTAGAATTGTGGAGAAACCATTGTTCTTTTACTCCCGGCGCTTTTTTGATCTTTTTAATGACATGACCCCATTCCGTAAACTCAAAATTAAACGAAGTTACTCCTCCGTCTTGTTTGAGCAGCTTTTTGCACATTTTGACCGAAGCATACTGGCGACGATTATATCCGATAAAAACTTTAGCGTTTTTTTTCATGGATTCTTTCGCAACCTGCTTTATCTCGTTGACGTTCAGTCCTCCGGGTTTTTCAACTAGAATATTCCGTACCCCGGATTTGAGACAAAGGAGCGTAACGATACCGAGTTCATTTTCGCTTGCCGCTATGATAGCTTTAGCCGGTAAATCTTCGCCGAGTTTGCTCTGCATGTATAACCATTGCTGTATACCTCCTGGATGTGCGGTGATGCCGGTTTGGGCCAAAAAGTTTTGACACGAAGATTTACTACGGCCAACTGCAACAAATTTTTTTTTGAGCTTTAACAAAATTTTTGCATACTCAATTCCAATGGGACCCGTGCCGACGAGTAAAATATCCGGACGTACAGTTTTTTTCATTTAGGTAAATGGATAATAATCATAATTTTTTTCACTCTTTTTTTTCAGAAATTCAAGTAGGGGAGGCAGTAACTGTTTATGTATTGCGACTGACTCAGAGTAGGGGGTGAGGGGGCACGAACCTTTTTCAAGTATTTCTTCCACAACTTTTGTTGTCATTGCGCTCTGGTAAGGAAGATTAGTTGACTCCTCTGTCCATAACCATTTTGCACTTTGACTTGATACCCAGGCAGTTTTTTCGGATTCACGCGATATACAGCGGTATGTTTCGTTGAAGATTTCAACGGTAACTGGCGCATCTCCTTCAGGGTAACAGGTGAGCATAGCCATGCTCCCGTTCTTATATTTGGCAAGTAATGTGCCATTTAACTCCAAAAATCCTGCCCGTTTACTTGCGATGGGGTTTGGGTCGAGGTAGTCGGTATTAACAAAAAAGTCGGTACTTCCGGTAAGATATGCCACATGATCAAGGTAATGGATGGCATTTGTAATAAGTCCGTATTGGCTGCCAGTCACGGAATAGGTAAGAGGCCGGTCATGAAAATGGGCACGGAGCTTTTGATAATACGGCATTGTTCTCATACTGCAGTTTACCCATGCTGTGCTTGTATTTTGTTTCAAAAGGTTTGCTACATCGCTATAATCAGTAAAATTTTGAAAAAGAAGCTTTTCCAATATAAAATATCGAACAGCATTGCCCTTGAGAACTTCTTCAATAACTTTTCGTCGGACATTGGAGTTTGTGGGGATTATGACGAGGTCGACCGCATCCTTGGATGCTGGGATGGTTTGGGAAAAGGTTACTTCGTGGTTCAAGACTTCTGAAACTTCATATGTTTTATATCTTTCTTTAGCGGTGGCAAGAGAAGCGCTACTAGGATCGATTACCGTGATTGTAAGGGGTATGCCGACACCCTTGAGAGCCTGCAAATGTCTGCTGCCAAGCTGTCCTGCTCCAATAATGTATACTTTTTTTCTGTTCATGGCGTTGGGTGGATTACTTTCATCGTTATTATAGAAAACCTTTTAAATCACCAAAACTTTGGCACTGTTAATCATCGGTTCCGTCATTATTGACCGTATGGCGCAATTTCCACTCCCCATCAACTTTTTTCCACAGGTGGCCAGGCCGATTTTTATCACATACATCAAAAAATTCCTGCGGTTTCATTTCAATGTATTCCATGATTTCCTGAAAGTAACGATCCGGAAACTCGCCGTCAAAACGTTTTACAAGCGCCTGCCCTTCTTCTCGGGTGATATGCCTGTTCCGTATTTCCTGAGAAGCATCGTAGGTAGCGCGGCCGATTCCAAACTTCATAAAGGTAGTGTAGTAGTGAAGGTCATCAATTTTGTCATCAATACTATTGTATTTACTGTATGTTCCTTGTGTACGAAATGGTCGGGCTTGAAAACCAGTATTTTCAACGGCGTAGTAGTACACTTCCTGAGGGGTCCATTTGAGGTAGTATCCGAGATAGTGTACCTCAATATTTGATTTTTCAAGTTCTGACGCGTGTGCGGGGAGAAATGCCATAAGATCTGCAAGCGGGATGTTGTGTTTTTTCTGAAGATCAGCAACTGAAACTCCGCCTAAAAATATTTCATCAAGATTATTCATGGCATAGTATGATTTGTCGCGTAGAGAGCTCGCATTGTCGCCTATGGGGTTACCGTATTCTGCTTCATTCTCACCGTAGAAAATCAGTGGAATATTAAAGCGTAGCGCTAACTTAGGCGCAAGATTTTTTTGTCCCAGAATAAATGTTTGAAATGGATGAAGGATATTTTGAATCGACAATCTTGTTAGCAGTTTCATGACTCTGCCATTTTGCTTAAACGTAACGTTGTCGAAGCCGCCAATTTCAATCCAATTTTTGAAATTTTTATACCCGTAATCCGTATACATGATTGGGGGCCACGTGCATGTAAGGGGGTGCATACCGTATTTATACTTTAAAATATGCGCTTGGTATGCGCTATCTTTCCCACCACTGCCCGGAACTAAACAGTCATAGCTACCATCGTTTTTCCTGTAAATATCCAGGAGCTTGCGGAGTTGTTTTTCACGGTCCTCCCAGTCAATCTTTTCTTTCTTTTCGGCCTGTCTGCAGGCGTCGCATATGCCTTCGGCATCAATATTCATGGTTACTTTTTTGCTTTGCGATGAATGGCGAAATTCAGCAGTTGATGCTGGTCGCTGATTCGACATAACACAGCGTTTACAAAAGATCACTTTTTCTGGGAGCCCAAACATTGTGGCGGTTGATTTCATGGTTTGCATAAAGGAAAAATGATTAGATATTTTTAGCCCAATGTCGATATATACTTACACCGTCGGGGCCGCTTTTTTCCGGATGGAACTGAAAGGCAACTACATTTTCCCGGAGAATGCCAGATGCGTATGTCGTGCCGTCGTATGTGGTCAGAGTGAGGATATGCTTATTATGTTCAGGGAGGACGTAGTATGAATGTACAAAATACATAAGCTCCCCCTCTTTTATTTCGGTAAGAGGCGTATGATCCCATATATCAGGCGAAGAATGTGGCTTGTTGATACTGTTCCAGCCTATTTGTGGAATTTTTGTTATTTGGGCCTGATGATTTTTTAAAGGAAACTTAATAACTTTTCCGGGAATAATGTCTAAGCCTCGATGAGTACCGAATTCTTCACTTTCGCTGAAGAGTAATTGAAGCCCGAGGCAGATTCCCATAAAAGGCTTGCCTGACTTAATGAATGTTTTTATGGCCTCAAGGAGGCCAAAATTCTCAAGATTTTTCATGGCATCCGCAAAGGCGCCGACTCCTGGTAGGATAACGCCGTCAGCATTGAGTACTTTTTCAGGGGATGATGTTATCTCAGCGGTCATTCCTACGTATTCACAAGCATGTTGTACGCTGAATAGATTGCTTAATTTGTAATCAACTATTGCAACTTTCATGGAAATAAGGCTATTTCTTTATACCGGCAAGGAATACCATGGTGGAATAAATATTTTTTAATTGTGTTGAGATCAATATTATTAATTTTACCAAAAATCTCGGTTTTTCTTTTTAAAAATTCTGTGTTTCCTTCTCCGGTGTATTCGGAGCTGCTTTGATTTTTGGTGACAAAATCGTAGTGAAGCATCGAGGCAATTGCAACGGCATCGGCCTCTGATTTTTCAATAACCTCGTGTATGTGCTCCAGTGTTCCAGCACCTCCGCATGCAATCACTGGAATTGAAACCGCTGATGCTATGCGTTTGACCAATTCAAGATCGTACCCTTTGCCGGTGCCTTCCCTGTCAATTGATGTAAGTAAAATTTCACCCGCGCCAAGTGACTCAGCCCTTTTTGCCCATCCAAGTACTTCGATGCCAGTAAATTCGCGCCCGTTGTCAGTATAAGCCAGGTATTCCCCAGTTGGTTGTTTTATTGCTTCGATGGCGATAGTGATTGTTGAAGAGCCAAAAATTGTTGCAGCTTCTTTAATGATATCTGGATTTTTTATGGCAGCGGTATTTAGCGAAACCTTGTCAGCGCCTGCACGAAGCACTGACTTAATATCATCTATGGTGCGTAGTCCGCCCCCCACTGTCATCGGAATGAATATCTCTTTTGCAGTTCTCGAAATAATTTCATGAAGGCTATTTCGATTATACAAACTTGCTACAACGTCAATGTAGATGAGTTCATCTGCGCCCATCTGATAGTAGTGACGAGCAAAGTCCTCCGGTTTACCAAGAACCCTCAGACCCTCTAGATGTATTCCTTTAACTAAGTTTGGGCCCTTGATGTCGAGTTTTGGTATTATTCGTATGTTAAGTCCTTTTTTCATTAATAACCAGTGTGTTTATACGATACTCTTGATTTTGTTGATATTAATGGATTTGTCAGAGCAATAATCCTTATACATTTTTTTCTGTGTAAACCCTTCGTATGCTCTTTCCGGTTGCTTCAGATCATATATTTCCAACTCAGGGATAATGATCAATATTTCTTTATCTTCAAAAATTGCCTTTGGTTTCAAATTAGGTACATAGAGGTCTTCATGCATTTTTTCCCCCAAACGATTCCCGGTGTTTATTATTTTTATTTTTTTGCCCTTACAGTACTTTTTCACAAAAATGGTCGCTAAATCAGAAATTTTAATTGATGACATTTTCAAAATAAAAATCTCGCCTCCGTAGGTCAGTTTAGCCGTCTTGAGGACCAGGTCGATTGATTGAGGTATGGACATGAAAAAACGGGTCATTTTAGGATTTGTAATTTTTATAGTATTATCCCGTTCTACTTGTTTTTTCCACAGCGGAAGCACGGAGCCCCTTGCCCATGCAACATTACCAAAACGCACACACGAAAATTTAGTCCTAGACCATCCGCGGTAAAAATTTGCGTTTATTATCAGTTTTTCCATCATGAGCTTTGAAGTTCCCATGACGTTGCTGGGATTAGCCGCCTTATCAGTAGAGATGGCGATAACTTTGTCTACATTGTGCCTGAGTGCGGCGTTGATGACATTTTGCGATCCCATGATGTTTGTTTTTACCGCTTCAAATGGGTTGTACTCGCATAACGGTACATGTTTCATGGCAGCGGCATGAAAAACAATATCAACATCTTGAAATGCCATATCAAGGCGCTCCTGGTCTCTGACATCTCCGATAAAAAATCGAACATTCCCTGGATGGTTAATTTGCTCCATTAAGTAGTATTGTTTGCTTTCGTCACGTGAAAGTATTCTCAGCTGTTTAGGTTTATACTTGATGAGCTGCTTCACGAGTTCAGAACCGATTGAGCCTGTCCCGCCGGTGACAAGAATAATTTTGTTCTGAAAGTATTTAATCATATTTTTCGGTTGCGTTTATAATTTTCTTTGAGATGTATGCTACGTCTGCTCGTGTAAGACCGATGTAGAAGGGGAGTGCCAGCGTTTGTGATGATATTTTTTCTGCAATAGGAAAGGATCCGGGACGGTAACCGAACTTTTTTTTCATGAAGGGCTGAAGGTGTATAACTGGCAGATATGGTTTTGTAGAAATATGTTCAGTTTCCAGTTTTTCCATAACAGCGTCTCGGGAACCATTGATGAGTCTAATAACGTATACGAACCAGGAATGCGTTCGTTTGGCACCGATCACCGGGACACGAATTGAGGGGTGCGCTCCCAATGCAGCCGAATACCACGAAGCAATCTTTCTTTTCTCGTTAATCATCCAGTTAAGTTTCTTAAGCTGTGTTACGCCCAATGATGCGCTCATCTCGTCGATTCGATAGTTGTAGCCCATTCTTTCGTGAACAAGCCAGTCATTACGGGTGTTGCGCCCTTGATTTCGCAAGCTCACGCACATGTCACGTATTTTTTTTGAGTTCGTGACTAATATTCCTCCCTCTCCGGTCGTCATCTGCTTATTCGGATAAAAAGCATACACGCCGACATCTCCTATGGTACCAGTCATCTTTTCTTTATACGTCGATCCAAGGCTCTCGCAGGAATCTTCGATGATGCGCAGGTTGTGCCGTTTGGCAAAACGAGTTATTTCTGTCATATCTGCGGATTGCCCAAAAATATGAACCACAAGAATTGCCTTTGTTTTTTTAGTAAGGGATTTCTCGAGATATGCAGGATCCATATTAAACGTAGTTTCTTGTATGTCTACAAATTTTGGAACCACCCGTTCAAACAATAGGCAGTTGGAGGAAGAAATAAAAGAAAAAGGAGAGGTGATTACCTCGTCTCCAGGGCGCAGGTTGAGAGCTTTGACCGCTAAGTGAAGTCCGCACGTTCCATTAGATACTGCGCAGGCATATTTGGTACCGGCATATTTAGCGATATCATTTTCGAATTTAATATATTTAGGACCTAACGAAAGAACACCTGATTTCATGACTTTCACTACCTCGGAGATGTCGTTCTGGTCAATAAAAGGTTTTGCTACTGGAAATTTTTTCATAATTTTTTAATTATACGGGCAGGAATGCCTACTGCTGTAACGGAATTCGAAATATTTTTGATGACGACTGATCCTGAACCTATAGTGACCTGATTTCCTATACTGACGTGGTCATTTATTCGACTGCCCAGGCCAATGAAAGATTGTGTGCCAATAACGACTTTTCCGCCGGTAACCACTCCTGGTGCAACATGCGCATGTGATGAAATCAGATTATCGTGTTCAATAATACACCCGTTGTTTATAAAAACATTATCGCCAATTTGAGAATTTACGTTTACGTAGGTGAATGCTCCAATAAAAACATTTTCACCAATTTTAGCAGTATTTTCTACAAAAGACAAGGGATGAATTGCGTTAACAAATTTCGCGCCGCTGGCCTTTAATTTCAAATATATTCGTTTTCTAACGGCATTATTTCCGATATTGACAAAAAAGGAATGCCCCTTAATCAGCCTTGTATATGCGGATATTTTTCCGATAATTTTCCCCCCGTGTTTGCTGTCATCAAGGAATCCAGACACTGCATATTTCTTTTTTAATATGTTTACAATTACCTGACCATTTTCTCCTGCACCGACAATAATTATTTTTTTAAGCATAGGTCAACTCTTTGTTGAAAAGTTTTGAATTAAAATCGGTACGTTCGAGAATTTGAGTGATACGTGCTCCTGTTTTACCGTCCCCCCAGGGATTTTTGATGGTTTGTAATTTTTGTAGGTATTTTTTATCATAAAGCGATTTTGTTATCGCCATCTGTATTAATTTGAAATTATTGGGAACGTCAATAACATTTTGTCCGCGCTCTCTGCCTTTTTGCCTATCACCCACGTTAACGACAGGTGTGTGGAAAGACGAGGACTCAATCATTGCCCCACTGCTGTTACCTACCCACACGGCAGCATATTTTTCAAGCGCCAAGAAATAATTGTACGGTATGCTCGGGTAAATTCGAAAAAGTGGATTATTTTTTTCCTTTTTAATTTCCTTAATGATCATTTTGCCCCCGGCATCGGCATTCGGATAGGTTACTACCACCGGCATACGAAAATGCTTTACTGCACGCAGTGTATGCTGTATGTGTTTTGTGGAATTTTTCCATGCCTGACTGATCGGATGTTGTGTGAGTAGGATAAATGGGTGTTTGGGAGCCAACGAAATGAAGCGGTGTGTTTCTTTGGCGTTCGGTAAATCGCCATGGAGTATGTTGTCTAGGGCCGGGGCACCTACGGTGTGTATGCGCCAGGGTTCTTCACCCATCTTTTCAATCCTCTTTGCAGAAGTGCGGGTTGCAGGAAAATGAAGGTTTGAAAGTTTTGTAATGGTATGACGGGCAATGTCATCAACAGTGGATGTTTTTTCACCCCCGTGGATTTGTCCCTGGGGAATGTGCATATACAGGCAAACGAGTGCAGTACTGAGCATTTCGATACGATCACCGAGGGTAAGAACAAAATCAGGCCGATTGCGCGTAAAAGTTTGTACCAACTCTTTGATGTATTGTGCTGAAAAAACAGCCATGCCTGCGGCATCATCAGTTTTAAATTTTGCATTTACTCTACGCGTCTCTGGAAATAATTTTCTCACCTCTTTAATAGTTGAGCCAAATTCTGGCATTAAGTGCATCCCTGTTGCATAGATATCTAACGATAGTAAACTGCTCTTTTTTATCGACAAAAGTACGGACGTCATAAGTCCAAAATCGGCGCGATTGCCGCTAATGTACGCAATCTTCTTGTTTTTATGCTTCATAGTCATGTCGTGAGAGAAGAGTGTCAGGGTGTATGTTTCGAAGAGCTTTTTTCCCGATGATTTTATCAAAAAATTCCGGTGGCAATCCCGTGCCGGGCCTTTTGATACCAATATTATGGAAAGTAAACATGTTGCCTTTTTTAATATGTTGTAGTGACACAATGCTTTTACGAACAGTTTTCATCATTACCAGCTCACTTCTATTCGGTTGTTTTACAGCTGAGCCCAATATGTTCTTTATGTACTTCATGCGCTTGACCAGCGTTGCAAGCTCCTGAGGCTCTGCCGAAGAAATGTGGTCGGGACCTTTTAGCCTGCGATCAAGGGTAAAATGCTTCTCAATGACGCAGGCGTTAAGTGCCGCTGCAGCGCATGACGTTTCAATTCCCATTGTATGGTCGGAATAGCCGACCAGATAATTAAGCGCATTTGCCATGGTTGTCATAGAACGTAAGTTGACTTCCTGCGGTGGGCACGGGTAATTGGTTGTTGCATGTAACAAAATGATTTTGTCGTTGCCCGTTCTTATAATTGCATTGGTAGCCTTTTTAATATCAGGTAATGTTGACATACCCGTACCGAGTATCATCGGTTTGCCGGCTTTTGCGGCATATGCCAAAACGGGCAGATTATTTAAATCGCCGGAGCCGAATTTAAAAGCCGGTATCCGTAAGGAATTCAAAAAATCCACACTTTCAAATCCTCCGTGGGGGGTTGAAAGAAAAATAATTTTCTTTTTTTTGCATCGCTCAATAATTGCAGAGTAAAATTTTTCATTCAATTCGAGTTTCTGGAGCATGTCGATCTGATTATGCTTTCCGGCAACATTTCGTTTTTGGTATTCAGCCATCGGCGCTGTCTGCATGACAACCTGACTCGCTTTGAACGTTTGAAATTTAATCGCATCTGCCCCTGCTTTGGCAGCGGCGTCAATGAGTTTAATCGCTAAGTCTAAACGTCCATTATGATTCACGCCGGCCTCAGCTATGACAAAAACATCGTCAAAGTAGCTTACTGTTTTTTTTGCAATGGTTATGCGTAAATTATTTTTGGTATTCATGGCTTTGTAACAATAATTGTGCGAATTCAAAATCGTACTGCTCGTCAATATCTACTGATCTTTCCCGGGGCATAACAACGGCTGAAAAACTTTTACTATCGATAATAAGTCCATCTTTTATTGCGGTATCGCGTCGTAGTGCATATGCGGCGCCATTTAAACTGTAGAGCTCTTGTAAGGATTGACCAGGGGAGTCTGTGTTGTGTTGTGCGGTATACGGGACAGGTCCTTCAGCACGAAGTTGATACATCCATTCCGGTCTCTGTGTTGCTTTGACGACTGTCGCGCAGCTATTTTTTTTTGAATCAACCAAGTTGCGTATTACGCCGTCGATATCAGATGCGAGCACGAGCGGGGATGTCGGCTGTATGAGTACGATAATAGCAGGAAAAAAGTTTTCCGCATGTTCCATAAAAGAAATTGCATGCTTTATGACGTCTATGCTTTTAGCTTCATCGCTCGCGAGTTCGGGCGGTCTTATAAAAGGAACAAGTGCTCCGAATTTTTCAGCCACATCGGCAATTTTTTTATCGTCTGTCGACACGATCAGTCGATCAATGTATCCAGATTTTTTTGCAGCCTCAATAGCGTACGCAATCATAGGCTTCCCGGCAAGGAGTTTGATATTTTTCCCAGGAAGTCGTTTTGAGCCGCCACGTGCGGGAATGATCGCTAAAATGTTATCATTATTTATCATTGGAATGTTAATTCGTGTAGTTCAACTTGATCACGACAACGATTCGTCAATTTTTTGAGTCTCCCAGCTCAAGAAAGGTTGCAAAAACCCGCTTCTCGATGATTCTCCAAATACGGATCGAGGTGAAGTCCCATTATCGTTGACATCAAATGAAATGGTCTCTACGCGGTCGTATGTCTCATTAGGAACGTTGTTCGAGTTGATTCCAACGAGGACGTTGTAACTGCCGGGGCTTAATAATTTTTTTGGAATGGTGACGGTTGTTGAGTAGTATCCTTGTAGACGAGCCCCCTTTAATTCAGGGTGCTTATCGTAATCGGTGCTGCAAAGTATTTCCAACCCCTCTCCCGAAGAAAGTGTCAGCCAGACCAAGCAGTTTTTCACGTTAGTGTTTACTTCGTATTCAATCGTAATTCGTACATCTTCATCAAAATTTACAATATTTTCCCTTGTGAGGGCAGTGTCGGTCAAAAAAACTTTTCTTAAATTCATCTTTTTTTTAGGAGCATGTTTTTGCGTATATACCGATTCGCCGGTACGCTGATGGTCCAGATATTGGGTAATAACATCTTGGGGATTTCCTACGGTCACCACTTTTCCGTGATCAAGCCATATGCAGGTGTCGCATAATTTATGAATTGAGCCCATATTATGGCTTACAAACAGAATGGTGCGTCCACCTTTTGCGACATCCTCCATTTTCCCCAAACATTTTTTTTGAAATTGTGTATCTCCGACTGCGAGTACTTCATCAATAATTAATATTTCGGGCTCAAGATGCGCAGCAACTGCGAATGCGAGCCGTACGTACATGCCGGATGAGTAGCGCTTCACCGGGGTGTCGAGGAATTGTTCAATTTCAGCGAATGCCACTATTTCATCAAATTTTTTTCGGATTTCTGACTGTTTCATTCCTAGGATTGCACCATTCAGAAAAATGTTTTCTCTCCCGGTAAGTTCAGGATGAAAACCGGTGCCTACTTCCAAGAGGCTCGCCACTCTGCCCCGTAGAGTAACTTCACCTGTGGTTGGATGTGTAATTTGTGACAATATTTTGAGGAGTGTACTTTTACCTGCGCCGTTTCTGCCGATGATTCCCAGTCGATTGCCCTGCTGTACTGAAAAATTAATATCTCGTAGCGCCCAAAACTTTTCTTTTTCCAGTTTTGGCAATTTGCCAAAAAATTGAAAAGGTTTTTTTGCAATTTCAGTCACTTTATCACGAATGGTTTCGTAAGGTTCACGATGAGATATCGTGTAAAATTTTGAGACATTCCTAACTTCGATGATACTTTTTTCCATACAGTTACGCTACATCAGCAAATATACGCTCGGTCTTTCTAAAATAGAAAATACCTAATACAAACATGATAATGGCCACGCTAAAAGAAATTCCCAACAGCCGGAAATCAACCGATGCGTTTCCAATAATTCCCGCGCGTGCAGCCTCGATTATTCCGGTCATCGGATTCAGTTTCAGGATCCATTGAAACTGAGGTGAAACAATACTGGTCGGGTAAATGACGGGTGTCACAAATAAAAGGCTCTGGATAAAAAATGGTAAGGCGTATCTGATATCACGGTATCTGACATTGATAGCGGATAAAAACATTCCGAGTCCCGAGGCGGAAAGAAAAGTAGTAAAAAGGAGCAAGGGGAGGAGCAGTATGCCTGTCAGGGTCGGGACGGAGTGGTAGTATATGATCATGCCGACTAGAACAATGAATGCAATAAAAAAATCAACTAATGGTGTCATAGTGGGGGACAACGGCAGTATCAGGCGGGGGAAGTATATTTTTTTAATAATGTTCTCATTGCTCACCAATGAATCACTGGCGTTAGTGAGTGATATCGAAAAATAATTCCAAAAAAGAAGACCCGAGAAAACAAAAATTGGGTACGGTGTTCCGTTTGACGGCATTTTTGCAAAAGAGCCAAAAAAAATAGAGAAGACAACCATAAGCAAGAATGGCTGTAAAATCGCCCACATGATTCCGATGGCGGTCTGTTTGTATCTAATTTTTATGTCTCGCCAGACAAAGATGTAAAAAAGCTCCCGGTAGCGCCAGAGCTCTTTTATATTGATACCTACCCACCCTTTTTTAGGCCTTATCGTTATGGGTTCAAGATATTCCATTACTAAAGAAAAATTATCATCATTGTTGATTCTGTACCTGTTGTTCAATCCATCGATATGTTTTTTCAAGGCCGATCTCTAGCGGCTCTGTTGGCTCCCACAAAAGTTTTTCGCGGATTAATTTATTGTCGGATTTTCTGCCTTTAACGCCGAGTGGCCCCGGGATATGGTGGATGCTTAGTTTTTTTCCTGCAATTTTCATCACCATTTCCGCGAGCTTATTGATAGTTACCATTTCTTCTGAACCGATATTTACCGGTCCGTTAAAGTCAGGTGAATCCATGAGCTTTCGTACCCCGTCTAAACATTGGTCGATGTAAAGGAATGACCTGGTCTGTTCACCGTCACCCCACATTTCGATTTCACCGTTGTTCTCTGCCATAGCAATTTTACGGGATATTGCCGCGGGAGCCTTTTCCTTGCCGCCTGTCCATGTTCCTTCAGGTCCATACACATTATGAAAACGCGCAATTTTTACATTCAGCTGGTAATTCCTTTGAAAGGAAAGGTACAGGCGTTCGCTAAATAGTTTTTCCCACCCATACTCGCTATCTGGCATTGCCGGATATGCAGATTCCTCGGAGAGTTTTGGATTGTTTGGATCCATCTGGTTGTATTCAGGATAAATACATGCGGAAGATGAGTAGAATATTTTCTTTACTCCCGCTTTTTGACTGTAGTACACCATGTTTAAATTAACCGTGGCGGAATTATGCATAACATCCGCATCGTGATCTTTCGTGAAGATATATCCCGCGCCTCCCATGTCTGCGGCAAGTTGGTATACCTCGTCATATGGTTTGTCCAAAACTTGCTGGCATACGATCGGATCGCGCAGATCGCCAAGAACGAATTCATCCGCTGCACTTTCGCTAAACTCCGGTTTTTTCAGATCAACGCCTTTAACCCAGTATCCCTCAGATTTCAGCCTCTTCACCAAATGACTGCCGATAAATCCTCCTGCGCCGCACACCAGTGCAAATTTTTCACTTTTCATAAAGGTATGTGTAACTTAATTTTTTTACTATTAATGATAACTATGGAAATTGCAATAAGAGCAAAAGTTTCGATCAGAATGTTGAGCGCATTTATTTTTACTCCCAATTTGTTGAGGGAGAGAACAAACAGAGGAACCAGTACGATTGAGAGAGCAAGCGATAGAACCAAACGTTCCAGGACTTCAATGTCTGCAGTTTTCCAAAAAACATGGCTCCAAAAGTAGCCTGGAAGGAGTAGAAGATATATTGCGCCAAATACAGTGCGGTATGCAACGTGAGGGGGGAGCCAGATCGTAAGAAGCATGGCACAAAGTATCAAAAAAGAAACGCCCGCGAAACAATAAAAAAGCCATTTCTTCATCATAAAGTTCAGCTGTCAGCGTAACATAAATCCTCGTATTTGGAAAGGGATCATCCATAATTCGTTCATGAAGCGCTTACTGTTGACAATTTATAGTATGTAGGTTATATTGCACAATTAAAAAGGGCCGTTCATTGATATCGAAAGTAATTGGTTAACAGATTCAAGCTCATAAAGAGTGAGGTGAAAATTGTCTCAAATATGGTGCGTCTGTAAGGATGCGGGAGGTACTGCCGGGATGATTCCGGTGGTAAAAGCGTTGAGATCGAGTGGTGCAAATGTAGTTCTTTTTGCAAATGGAAGGGCAGTGGAAATCCTGGGCAATGCCGGAGAGATTTTTCTTTCGGTGACATCTGTCGAGGCCATGCTCCAAATTGGTTCGCCCGATGTGCTTGTCACTTCTATGTGTTCACAAGGGGGTGTTGGGCGAGATATTGTCCCTCGTCTACCTGAATATACAAAAGTGGTTGCGCTCCAGGATTATTGGGGAGGATATTTGTGGGATAATTCAGCCTGGCAAGATCGACAATTTCGGCCAACGTTCATTATCGTGAATGATAGCATTGGTGCAGAACTGGTTGTGCGGGCTTGGCCAGATTTCAATCCGAATAACATTTTGAAAACTGGGTTTCCTGCATTAGACCGGTATGTAACGTACGATGTCGCGGCTGATGCGAAATTGGTACGCGCTGCGCTGAATGTTGGGGAAAATTCCCGGATCGTCATGTATGGCGGTCAATGGCAAAAGAGCGCTGAAATGCTTGGCGAAATTGTACGGGCCCTGAATGAGATCAGTGACAACTCCGTATATCTGATTCCTCGGGCGCATCCGTCCATGGCTCAGAACGCGCCGGAAGAGGTGCCACAGTGGGAAAAGGCGATTGGAAGTCTGTTAGGAGGTACGCTTCTTGACGGGTCATCATTCACGACACAGCAGCTTTTAGCTGCTAGCGATGTGGTTCTATCGATGTTCTCCACAATCCTGGTAGAATCCGCAACGATACGGAAGCAGACTATCTCTGTTCTGTATCCGGATGTTGGACTTTTCATGTTCCGTCAATCGACAGGAAACTCTATGGATGTTCCACCTGTTGTTTCTCTCGGATGTTCGGCGCTTGCCGGCAGTTATGAGGAGTTACTCTCATATATGCGGGTTGCATTGACGGACGATCTTGGACTTTCGCCTGCCCAAGAATCCAATTTTTGTCTTGATGGGCAAAACGCCGGTAGAGCGGCACAGTTCATTCTTTCTCTTATCTAATATTTATAGTTTCACCGGGTAGAGTATATCTTTACCCGGTTTTTTTAATATAAAAAAACGCGCTGTCAGATGACAAGCGCGCTTGGGAAGTAGTATGCCGGTGGCAGAAATACTACTGAATGTTCAATCGTCCAAGATGATCGAGAACGAGGTACATAATACCTGTGGAGTAGATCTCGATAAGAAGTCCTTGCCGGGCAAGTCTCAGGTAGTCCTGAACTGTCATGAAGAACGGGAACAACTGCTCGCTCTTGCCCGACTTTCTTTGCTGAAAGGCAAGCGGGAGCTTCGGCGAGACAAAAAATGGCTGCACCGTTTCGTTCGATCGCCGGGGACTGACCGAGAAGCCGTACTCCGTCGGACCAAGCGGTTCGAGACGATCAAGCTCTAATCCGAACTCGTTGAGGAATTCGCGGCGAGCACAGTCTTCAAGACTGGCGTAACCCCGTTCCCACTCGGCTTTGTTCGGTACACCGGAAGGGGTCACGATAGTGCATGCATCATGCGGCTGCCCCTTGTAGAGGTCACCGACACCGTGTTTGAATTCATATGTGAGGCATATGAGTGAGTCCAGAATTTGTTGGGGACTAAGCTGCTTGACCCAGTCGCGGTGAGTTGCGAAGGCGTTGAGCTCATCCGGATCTTGAGGTAGCAGTGCCACTACTGAAGCCCACGGCTTGGTATTCAACCGTACTCCGGTAAACGGGACGTCTGTACCCGGCTCTTCGAAGTCAATGGCTTCGATTTTTGGCACAAACGTTGTCGTGGCGCGCTCTTGATCGTCGGAGAGAGGCGCGTTCTGCTGTCGGTATTCGTCGACAGTGAGCGGTGTACTCAAGATTTTCCATCGCTTGATTCCGTGCTCGCGAAGCGTTGCATAGAATTCTGCCGGCTCATCTCCGAGTCTGATGACGGGGTAAGGATAATTCAAGGCGTACCTCCTTGGTAGCTTAGGTTTTTGATTTGCATGCGATGGGAACTTTTGGTGACTCTACTCTTTTCCCGGAAGCATGTGTTTATTAGAAACGTACATTTTAATTTTGATTGAATATAGTAACACACCTACAGACTTTTGTCAATAGCCCTTATCTATCAAAGAATATTTCATTATTGAACGTTACTTGATATACTAAATTCACATGAACAGGTTAATTCGTCATATAGGGCGTAACAGGAAGATATACGTACTTCTCATAATTGGGCTGTTTTTTGTGTATATATACGGATGGCTGTATAGGGTACCGGAACATAAATTTACCTCTCCGGATGAGACGTCAAATTATTTTTACATTCAGCAATTTGCGAACCAAAATAAGCTGAGTATAGACGAGCCGCTTAACGTGATAGCGCAGAACGTTATTCATCCGAGAAGCATGAATGTAGTCAACGGAACAATTGTACCGGGGAGCTTTTTGGGGATGATTCTTATTTATGGGAGCATTGCAAAAATCGCTGGAATGTCCGTTGTGCCTCTCCTTACACCGTTGTTTGGAGTTGCCGGTATTGTATTTTTTTACCTACTGCTCCGCAAGATTTTTAGTGAACGTGTGGCGTTTGTCTCAGCCGTGCTTGTATTTGTCAATCCGGTATTTTGGTATTATGCATCGCGCGGATTATTTCATGCGGTTTTGTTTATTTCACTGTGCATTGCGGGGATATATTTTTTTATGCATGCGATTCATTCTGGACATACGCGAAAGACTAGAATTGCACTTTTTGCAGTTTCAGGGTTGCTCATCGGACTTTCGCTTATTACACGCACTTCAGAATGTACCTGGGTATTTTTTGTACTGTTGGGGCTCTGGTTATCTCATTTCAAAAAAATTCGTTACGCAGAAATTGCTCTTTTTGGCTTTATGGTATGCGTTACGTTTATTCCTATCTTTTACTATAACAACCAGCTGTATGGTTCGGTATTTACTTTTTCGTATACGGCCGGAGCCGCTACTGGAAGTATAGAAGCAGTCGAGGGTGTATCAACCGGCCAAAGAATATTCGACATGTTTTTCCCTTTTGGGGTGAACATCGGGCATGCTGCGCATATGGCGTTCAGATATGTTATTTTAGCAATGCCGTGGTTTTCAATTCTTCTCATTGCGTTGCTAATCTGGACTACCAAGAATGCCTTTTTGAACCGGCTAAAAAAAATATTCGCATCAGTGGCAAGCCGCACGATGAACGTTCCATTATCTGAGAGGGTATATGTATACTGTTTCATATTTGTTGCAGTTTGGCTTATTCTCTATTACGGCTCTTTTGTGTTCAGTGAATTTAGAGAAACGAACAGGATTATTCTCGGCTCATCCTATCTTCGGTATTGGCTGCCGTTGTACGTCTTTGCAACTCCGTTGATCGTGAGAGGCATGTTCCGTCTGAGAGAGCTGTGGGAGGCGCCCCGTGTTCAAAAGATCGTATCAATTTTTTTTGTTGTTATTTTTTTATTGCTCCCTATGGTGTGGGTGATAAATGATCCACTGTACGGGCTCATGGCGACAAAAAAAAATACAGAGGACTCTATTGCACTGTCCAGGTCAGTAATGGAGGTAACTCACCCAGGAGCGGTGATCATAGCAGGCAATGCTGACAAAGTATTTTTTCCAGAACGGCGAGTGATTGCCAATTTCCCGACTTCTCAGACCGCGCGAGCAGGAGTGTTGCATGCATTGTACGATCGTGTCCCACTTTATTTTTTTTATAGCGCCTTGGATTTAACCGGTGAAAATATTATCCTGTTTTTGAGGACATATGGGTATACGCTAGTTGAAATAAAACAATTTCATCAAGGCGGCGATGCGACACTTTTCAAGATTGAAAAACTTTGATTTTTTACTTTTTAGCTGTATAGTGTTGAGTATAAACGTATTATGCATGACGCAAAATTTGTAACTCTCCGAGTCATAAAAATTATTCTATGGAGTAGTCCTTTGGTTATTTTTGCGTGGATAGTTTGGCAGAACATTATACCCAATGGGAAGATGGTTATTCGTTATGCAGTAGAAACGGGATCGCCACTTGTCAGGAATTTTGCCTCAAAGGAGCCGAATAAATTATTGGGTACAAAAAACATCGTAGGGGATAATGAGATATTTCAGCTCATTACTGCCACTCCGTTGTATTTTGACGTGAAGGTACCGAGACCCTTTTCACGCGCAACCGTAAAATTGGTTTATCAAAACCCTGATCAACAGCCGCTTATTCAATTGGGAGCCAAACAACCGAATGGCGGATATTACTTTTCCGATATGGCGCATACGAGTAATCTTTTGGATAATTTGCCGTATTACTGGGATAAACACAGGGAAGGGGAAGTAGTTTTATGGCAGAAAGATAAAGAACAGTATGAGCGTACATTTCTTCCATTGAAAAGTGCACTAGAGAAAGAAAAAAAGGAAGAACTGGATGCACTTTCCGACCAGTCAAGGCATGGCACGATAACGAGTGAGGAAGTTGCTGAGCAAAAAAAATCTATTGAAGAAAAATATAACGGTAAGTTGAAATTAGCATTACTCGGGGACGGTACAAATCAGGGTTTCACGAAAAAGTTATTATCAATAGAATCTTTTTTTGATGATTACCCCGAGGGATCCTCAATCTTAGAATATAATATGGACGGTCTCTATCTGTTAAAAATACCCGGATATGTGTCTAAAACTGAAAAAACACAGGTTACTACTGTACTTCGTGGGAAACATGAAATACTGACGTATATTGGAACAGGCGAAAAGTTGGATTACACCTTTACAACTCAAGAAATCAATCGGCACGAAGGAGACGATTCGGTCAGCATCAGTGTATATGGGCCAGACGGACGGGAGGTCAAACGTACACTTGTTGCAGATGACGGTGAACTTAGGGCTACGGGACGCGTTATGCCCTCCGTATCAACACACATTATTGCAGAGGGTCTCAGTGAAGGTGTGTATAGAATTGTGATTGATACGCACGATGATACTTTTATTAAGAACATTTCTACAAGTCAGCATTTACTAGTGTTTAAGGGAAATCTCTATCTCGCAGAAAGTGAAGAATATCGAAGTATTATCGGTGACAAAAAGACTTCTCCGGTGACTGTTTATGCATCCGGAAGCATACTTCGTGCGCGTACCTCTCACACATCCGGTTTGCAGAATTTAAAAACCAGGGGTCGTGATGTACTAATAAGAGAATTAAATACACTTGTGGAAATGCAAATTGCAGAAGAGCTGGAATCTATTGTCGTGCCAAAGGCGGATCTGTACGTAGAGGGTGACGGATACTTTGCTTTCGATCGAGGACATTTTTTTGATGCCAGCAAAGGGTATGTTGCCAATGTCACTTCAGTAACAGATGTTGATGAGTATGACTATATTATTGCTCGATATTCTGAAGCTGTTGTGTCCGGTGAATGGCTTGTCGCGCAGGCCACAGTCGAGCCCCCGTTCCTTTATACCCGTAAAGACGGAAATTATGAGGTTAGTCTTATGATTAACTTACCTGGGCTTCCCGAGCATGATCGTACGCTTAAGGTAAAAGAACTTGAAATCATTTTTGAAAAGGAGCCGATTACTCTGGATAATTTTTCTGATAAGCTCGGGAACCTTTTTCAAAAAATTAAAAAGAATGTCAAGCACTAGTATGAGATTTACACAAGGCAATTCGCGATATCGTGAGATGTTCATATGTATCGAAACGGTCGTGCGTGAAACATTTAAAGTTGCTTTTTTAACCTATCTCGTTTTTTATTTACTGGACTATCTTACTCCGGGGATGATCACGAACTACTTTAATATAAATATATTATTAATTATTACTGCAGTAACGGGCGTCATCGCTCTCTCCCTGTTTAAAAAAAGCGATCATAACGCGTCATACGTTGCCATCTGGAAAGATTATGCGGTTATTGGAATAGGAGGATTAACTGGTATCGCACTAACGTGGTACAGTTTGAAGTCAATAGGCTGGTTAGGGGTAGCAATAAGCGTTATAGTCGGAATTGTCATTGTGCTAATTTCATTGAATATTTTATTTTCAAACGATGAAAATGATTAATGGAGTAACAATAAAAAATCTTCGAGTTTTCCCCGACGTCATTGAAAAAGGGGAACATGTCCAACGCCCCGGCTTTCTCATGGAGATTCTCCGCAATGATGAAGGCCTTCTGAAGAAATTCGGCCAGACTACCTTCACCGTGGCTTACGAGGGGACAATTAAGGCCTACCACTATCACAAGCAACAGGACGATCTTTGGTTTGTCGCGACCGGGAAAGCTATGGTGGTACTGCATGATTTGCGCGACGATTCACCGACGAAAGGTGAGACCCAGGTTATTATGGCGGGAGAGAGCGATTACAAACTGATTTTGATTCCTGTCGGAGTTGCGCATGGGTACAAGGTCATCAGCAAAGAGCCTGTGTTACTTTTCTACCATACGACTGAGTCGTACAACTCCAAGAAACCGGACGAGTTCCGCATGCCTCATGACGATCCCTCGATACATTTCGACTGGAATCGGAACGAATAATTATTTATAAAGTAAGCTCATGACCTACGATGTCGCCAGTTTGAAGTTGACAAAAAAAGGAATCCAGCGAATTGAATGGGCGGAACGGCAAATGGATGTTCTGCGGTCTATTCAAAAACGTTTTACAAAACAGAAACCGCTTCGCGGAGTTCGTATTGCTGCTTGCCTGCACGTCACCGCAGAAACGGCTAATCTCATGTGTACGTTAAAAGCCGGCGGTGCAAAGGTATGGCTTGCCGCGTCAAACCCGCTTTCTACGCAGGATGATGTTGCAGCGGCGCTTGTGTCAAAGTACAAAATCCCGGTTTTCGCTGTTAAAGGAGAGGATCGTAAAACCTATTTCAGTCACCTGAATGCCGTTCTCAAGCAAAAACCCCATATTACGATGGATGACGGAGCTGATCTCGTTTCGCTTCTCCACAGTGACCCGGCGTACAAGAAACTGCCGGTATGGGGGAGCACGGAAGAAACTACAACCGGAGTCATACGCTTGAAGAGCATGGAACAGCATGGCGTGCTCCGCATGCCTGTGATAGCCGTAAATGACGCTAAGACGAAGCACTTCTTCGATAACCGGTATGGTACCGGTCAGAGCACGATGGATGGCATTATACGCGCCACAAACGTTCTCATCGCAGGTAAGGTGGTTGTTGTAGCCGGTTATGGGTGGTGCGGAAGAGGTGTCGCGATGCGCGCACGCGGTCTCGGCGCCCTCGTTGTGGTCACAGAAGTTGATCCGCTAAAGTCCATTGAAGCAGTACTCGACGGGTTTGAAGTTATGCCCATGGCTCGGGCCGTTACGAAAGGGGATATTTTTGTGACATTAACCGGAAATATCCATGTTCTCCGCGCGGAGCATTTCAAGCGAATGAAAGATGGAGCGATTGTGTGTAACTCCGGCCATTTTGATGTAGAGATCGATATGACAAGTTTGCGGGCAATGGCCGTGACAAAACGATCTGTGAGGGAGTTTGTTATGGAATATGTGCTGCGCGGAGGGCGCAAAATTAATGTACTCGGTGAAGGTCGGCTGATTAATTTGGCAGCAGCGGAGGGTCACCCGCCGTCAGTGATGGACATGAGTTTTGCGAACCAGTCTCTTGGAGCTGAGTATGTAGTGAAAAATCATCATCGGTTGGAAAACAAAGTATATTCAATTCCCGAGGATATCGATAAAGAAATTGCCCGATTGAAACTGCAGACGATGGGTGTCCGCATTGACAGCTTTACCCCTGAGCAAGTAAAGTATCTGGCGAGCTGGGAGATGGGAACATAAGACTTCCATTCATTAATTACGCGCTATGAAGCTACTTGTCACGGGAGGGGCGGGGTTCATGGGTTCTAATTTTATTCATTATATTCTTAAGACGTACCCGCAGTACGAAGTGGTTAATTTTGATAAATTGACGTATGCAGGTAACTTAGCGAATCTTGGTGATATCGAGTCGGATCCGAGATATACATTTGTCAAAGGCGACATTGCCGACGCGAAAGCTGTCGAGCAGGCGGTGCAAGGCGTAGGTGCAATAATTAACTATGCCGCGGAGACTCACGTGGATCGTTCCATTATGGAAGCACGGGAATTTGCCGTTACCGATGTCATCGGAACGCTTACCCTTTTACAGGCGGTAGAAAAATTCAAGATCCCTAAAATGATACAGGTGTCGACGGATGAAGTGTTTGGAAGCATACGGGAAGGGGAGTTTACCGAAGAGAGTCCTTTTCTTCCAAACAGCCCGTATTCCGCTTCAAAAGCGGGCGGAGATCATATGTGCAGGGCCTTTTATGCTACATACGGTACGCCTGTGGTAGTAACGCACAGCTGTAATTTTTACGGACCGTTTCAGTATCCGGAAAAAGTAATTCCGCTTTTTATTACCAATTTACTGCAGGATAAGAAAGTCCCCTTGTACGGCGATGGAAGTAATGTGCGCGAGTGGATCTACACCGATGACCACTGTCGGGCAATTGATGTCATACTTCACCAGGGGATCGCAGGATCAATTTACAATATTGGTAGTGGTAGTCGTATTTCAAATCTTGAACTCACCAACATGATTGTGAAAGAACTGAGGAAGGATCAGTCGTACATCCAGCCCGTCAAGGACAGGCTCGGGCATGATTTTCGATATGCCGTTGCCTGTGAACCGTTGAGAAAACTGGGATGGGCGCCACAGACGGATTTTACTCAGGGCATTCAGCGGACAATCGCTTGGTATACGAAAAACGCTTCGTGGTGGAAAAAACTTCTGGATAAACGTGAACACATAGAGTATATTAAAAAACAGTATGAACATCGATAAGGCTGTGAAGATTGTCATAGTCGGCGCGAAAGGGATGCTTGGTCAGGAGCTGGCACGCGTGTTTGCGTCGGGGACGCTTTTTCTTCTTGATAAAGATGAAATTGATATCGCAGACAAGGCGCTCGTGCAAAAGAAAATCACAGAACTTCAACCGAGTATTGTGATTAATGCCGCCGCCTACAATAATGTTGACGCCGCTGAGACAGACACCGAAATTGCCGAGCGGATCAATGGACGCGGCGTGGGATATCTCGCCGCAGCTGCAGAATCTGTCGGAGCGGTTTTTGTGCACTACAGCACCGATTACGTTTTTGACGGTAAAAAGAAACGCGGGTACAAAGAAACGGATGTACCTTCACCGATAAGCGCGTACGGTGTTTCAAAACTGCTTGGCGAAACACTTACCCAAAAAGAGTCGACGAAATCATACATTATTCGACTTTCCCGATTATTTGGTTCTACCGGTGTAAGTCAGCAGGCGAAGGAAAGTTTTGTGGATAAGATGGTTCAGGCCTCAAAAGAACATGCGACACTCACCGTTATTGACGAGGAGTTGAGTTGTCCTACCTATGCGTCTGATTTAGCCGGTGCCACAAAAGATATCGTAGAAAAATCTCTGCCGTTCGGCATATACCATGTTACGAACGAGGGTGCGTGCACATGGTATGGATTTGCGACTGAAATCTTCCGTCAAATCGGATGGAGTGGTAAGCTTATTCCCGTACCGGCAAACACCTATCCGCGACCGGCAAAACGACCTTCTTTTTCAAAGCTTGTGAACACCAAGCTTCAGCCTCTGAGGCCCTGGCAGGAGGCATTAGCTGATTATTTACATATACGACCATGAAAGGTGTCATACTCGCCGGAGGGAACGCGACGCGTCTTCGTCCGCTCACCCGGGTAACAAATAAGCACTTGTTGCCTGTCTACAATAAACCGATGATTTTCTATCCTATCCAAACGCTTGCCAAGGCGGGGATCAAGGATGTTCTTCTGGTCATGGGTGGGAGTAACCCGGGCGATTTTGTCCGTCTGCTCGGCAACGGCAAAGAGTTCGGACTCCGGGAAATTCACTATACCTTCCAGGAAGGCGCGGGGGGAATTGCCGAAGCATTGAGTCTCGCGGAAGATTTTGCGGACAAAGAAAAGATTATGGTGATTTTGGGAGATAACATCCTTGAAGACGATGTGAGCGGAGCGGTGCAGGATTTTGAAAAACAAAAAGAAGGGGCAAAAATTTTTCTCAAGGAAGTTTCAAAACCCCAATCGTACGGAGTCGTAGAATTGTCAGGTGATAAGGTGGTGAATATTATTGAGAAACCGCAAAACCCGCCGACTAATCTCGCGGTTGTCGGACTGTACTTGTACGACTCGAATGTTTTTGAGATTGCAAAAGGATTGAAACCCTCTGCACGCGGCGAGCTGGAAATCACCGACGTAAACAATCATTACATCAAAAAAGGCGCCATGACGTATCAGGTACTTACCGGCTGGTGGGGCGACGGAGGGGAGTCATTTGATTCACTGCTTGAAGCGCAAAAACTTGCCGCAGAGTGGGAAAAGAACCAGGCGAAGTAGCACGACTACATGTTTAGCGGGATTCTCTGAATATGCTGATCCTCTTGGATAAAGAGGAATTTTCCATTTTCATCGCTTGCAATCGTAGAGCCTTGAGTAGTAATCACGGTAATGACTGATTCCGGATGTGAGATGTCGACGGCATACACTGATCCGTCGGAAAGATAGAGAATGCTGTTTTTTTCGGGCAGAATCACGTAACTTTGTATAGAATTCTTCGAACGTATGAGTGTTTGGGGTTCCTGGCCTAGATAAACCAGGGTGATTTCATTTTCGCTTGCGACAAGGAGTCGATTACTCTTGATGTCCCATTGATGTGAAGAAACTCCGATAAAGTGTCCCGCAAAATCGTATTGATTGCCATTCCGCTCATACAGGTCTATGGTATGTGCGGCAGTATTTTCAATAATAAGCGATCGAGAATACAGCAACACGGAAATTTGCTGTTGAACGGGTATATCAGTCAACAGGATATTCGTTTCCGCTGACATGTTTTCAAAATTTCTTCGCTCCAACACTGTTGAAGTTTCCCGTTGCGTGAGGATGAGTACCTGCTTTCCTTCTACTGCTACGGCTTGGGAGAACGGCGGAAGTTCTGTATGTTCTCCCGTGCGCTGATGGGTAAGTTTTTGTTCTTCAGCGACATACAGATCGTCGTTTTGCATATCCCAGAGAATACGCAATGAGGTATCCGAAGATTGTGTGAGGGTAATTTTTTGATGAGTCTGAACGTCGTATATGTCGTACAGTTTTATTCCGTTTTGCACGCGGGCGATAGCTACCGATGATGCAAATGGACTGATCAGTACTTCGGTGACGGATTCCGCTGAGTAACGCGCATATTCTGTAAATTGGTCAGACGATACCGACTGGATATACAAAATGTCATCGGTGTCGTTCTCCACAATACTCACGCGTAGATTTTTTTGACTCGATTCTTTAAACATACGCACATGTCCGTCCAGTACCGAGTCGATCGTGGTGGATTCCGGAAATAAGTTAACGTCGTCCAGGACGGTGCCTTCCCCCCCGTGAATTAGAATGCTTTGTTCCCGCGGAATATACCCTTTTTTTGACACAGTGACTGTGTATGATCCCGGCGCAAGACGGAGCGCTTTGAGGGGTGTTTCTGAAACACTCTCGCCGTCTATGTACACGGTCGCCGATGAAGGTCGTGTCGTCACTGAAAGCGAGCCTGTTCTGGTAATCTCATGTGTCTCAAAATCGTATCTCCATCCTCGGGTGTAGTAGAGAAGTAGGGGGGCGATAAGCGCAAAAAAGAGCACGATTATGAGAAAATAGAGCCGACGTAATTTAAGATTCATGGCGGTAGTATAATCTGGAAATACGCCGATGTCTATTGCCCTTGCCCTATCCCTCTCGATTCACGTATACTGGAATGGAAATGTATGGAATATTTTAGCATTACCGGAGGTACCTCGCTCAACGGGGATATCGCAGTGAGCGGAGCAAAAAATGCTGCGCTCAAGTTATTAAGTGCCGCGCTGCTTACGAAAGAAACATGCGTGTTGCACAATGTGCCCGATATCGCCGATGTACGATCAATGATCAAGCTTTTACAGCTTCTCGGAGCAAAAGTGGAATATACCCAACACACGGTGACTGTTACGGCAGAGGATATTACCGATGTCTTGGACTATCAATTGGTGAAGCATATGCGGGCATCTATTGTTCTCATCGGTCCACTCGTCGCGCGTATCGGACGCGCAGTGCTTCCACTTCCTGGCGGGTGCTTGATCGGCGCCCGGCCTATTGATACCCATGTCAATGCATTTACACAGATGGGAATTAAAGTGGAATACAATGGCGATTTATATACGTTTACCCGGGATGCGTTCCGGGGATCTCGCGTCATCCTTGACGAGATGAGTGTAACTGCGACAGAAAATATACTGATTGCCGCATGTCTCGCGCCGGGTCATACGGAAATTCGGCTTGCTGCCTGTGAACCCGAAATAGCCGATTTGGCTCGATTTCTTATCTCTATGGGAGCAAAAATTGACGGCATTGATACTTCGACATTGCGCATCCAAGGGGTCAAATCACTACACGGTACAGAGCATACACTTATACCTGACCGGATTGAAGCGGGGACGTTTGCCATCGCCGCGGCAGTGAGCAGGGGAACGGTCAATATTCACGGCGTGATTCCGGATCATTTGGATGCCGTTCTCAATACGCTCTCTCAGGCAAATGTGCGATATGAATTCACCCAAGAATCCGGAGAATTCCAGACGATGCACATACTTCCTACGACGATATTCGAGCCGGTGTCAATTGCAACACGCCCGCATCCCGGGTTTCCCACAGATCTTCAGGCTCCTTTAAGCGTACTGATGACGCAAGCTAACGGAACGAGTAAAATATTTGAAACGATGTATGACGGCCGACTTGGGTATATTCAGGAGCTTCATCGCATGGGAGCAAATGCTGAAATTCTTGATTCGCATACGGCACTTGTTTCCGGTCCCACGGCATTATACGGCAAACGAATTACGTCGCTGGATATTCGTGCGGGTGCCACTCTGCTGATTGCAGCGATAATCGCGAACGGTGAAAGCCAGCTCGAGCACATTGAACGTATTGATCGTGGATATGAGCGGATTGAAGACCGTCTCAACGCGCTTGGCGCCAAGATAAAACGACTACCAGCCGATATACATGGAAAATAACCAAACACAAGCAACTCCAGTTTACAAAAAGAAGTCAGCCGCTTTTAGTTTTTTTGTGATTGGACTGCTGGTTCTAATTTCGTTTTCGCTCGGGTTGATGATCGGGTTGTGGACCAATTCTGGGACCGCACTTTCTTTTTCAAAATTACTCTCCTCACTGCCAGATTCTTTTGCACAGACTGGGGTACGCACACAGACATTTACCGATGTCTGGGAGTCGATTCAAAACCGGTATGTTGGAGGATCTCAAGAGCCGGAAAAAATGTATTATGGCGCGTTATCGGGATTGGTCCAAAGCCTTGGCGATCCGTATTCCGTATTTCTAGATCCTGAAATGACCAAGGAATTCTCCCGGGAACTGGAGGGAGAGTTTGATGGAATTGGGGCAGAAATCGGGTTTAAAGATAATATCCTCACGATTGTCTCGCCACTCCGTGATTCTCCGGCTAGTAAGGCCGGATTGCGCGCAGGTGACCATGTTCTCCATATTGACGGGAAGGACACGTCAAATCTGTCGTTGAGTGAGGCGGTAGCCCTGATCCGCGGGGAGAAGGGGACGACCGTGCAGCTTGAACTTTTTCGAAGCGAAGAAGACACTCCCTTTACAGTCGATGTAACGAGAGATACAATAACTGTCGAGAGTGTGCAGTGGCGCATGATTGGCAGTATCGCATATATTGAAATCATTCATTTTGATTCCCAATCTGGAACAAAGTTCGACCAAGTGCTCCGTGAGGCGTTGGTACAAAATCCTACGGGTGTAGTTGTCGATCTGCGCGATAATCCCGGAGGGTATCTTGAAGATGCGGTTCATATTGCAAGTGCATTTTTGCCGGAGTCGGGTCAAGCGGTGGTTATTGAACGTTTCCGCGACGGCAAGGAAGAGATACATTCAACTGAACGAGCCGGAACGCTTGTCGATCTGCCCGTTGTCGTGCTGGCCAATGAAGGCAGCGCCTCAGCGTCAGAAATTGTCGCGGGCGCACTTCAGGATCACGGACGCGCAAAGATTGTCGGTAAAAAGACCTTTGGAAAAGGAACAGTCCAGGATTTAGAGGAGTTTTCAGACGGGTCATCGCTCAAACTGACCATTGCAGAATGGCTTACCCCCAAAAAACGTTCGATTAATAAGGACGGCATCTCACCCGATATTGAAGTAGATCGCACAATTGACGATACCGAGGACGACGCTCAGCTGCAAAAAGCACTGGAAATTGTTACTCTACCGTAGATGCCCGTTGCCCATCGCATCATCGTCTACGGGGATGTGCAGGGAGTTGGCCTCCGGTGGAATATCAGGCAATACTGCCAACAGGAGGGCATAAGGGGTCACGTACGCAACAAACCTTCCGGGTCCGTGGAGATCATGTGTCAGGGCACAACAGAACAGATAAAACGGCTTGTTGAGTTTTTAAAAAAAAGCCCAAACGGATCACGTGTCCAAGAGGTTGAGCATTCAACGGGTAATACGAGCGTATCATTTATTTCATTCAGTATTAAAATGTCATGAAAGTTGTACTCACAGAGCATGTGCAGAATATAGGTCGACAAGGAAGTGTTATTAACGTCCGTGAAGGATTTGCCCGCAACTTTCTTTTTCCGCGGAAACTCGCCGTTCCGGCAACTGCATCTATGGTGAAAAGCATACTTGATACTGCTGGTAAAAAGAAAAAAGAGGAAAATGATGAAATACAGAAGTTTGAAGCGCTCATTAAGCGTCTCAAGCAAACCCCGGTTGTTATTCGGGCGAAAGCTTCCGAAGCTGGACGTCTGTTTGGCGGGATCGCCGTTAAGGATATCGTGGAACGTATTGAAGAAGTGAGCGGCATGCGCATCCCCGGTGACAATGTTCAGTTACCTTCACCGATACGTGCAATTGGCGCGTTTGAGGTTGAGATCAAACTGGCACCTGGTCACACAGAAAAACTTACATTACACATTGAGCCCATACCCGCATGAGTAAAACTCGCTACATATTTGTTACCGGTGGCGTTTGTTCCGGTCTCGGCAAAGGTATTGTCGCGTCGTCAATTGGCGCATTACTGAATGCCTACGGCTTCCGGGTTTTTAGCTTAAAATTTGATCCATACCTCAATATCGATCCGGGTACAATGAATCCGTATCAGCATGGCGAGGTGTACGTGTTGAAGGACGGGACTGAAACTGATCTTGACCTCGGACACTACGAGCGTTTTTTAGATGTCAATCTGAACGCACAGAGCAGTTTGACGACCGGTCAGGTCTACCGTGATGTGATTGAAAAGGAACGCAAAGGATCTTTTTTAGGAAAGACGATACAGATCATCCCGCATATTACCGACGGAATAAAAAAGCGAATATATAGTACTGCTGAATCAAGTAAGGCGGATTTTTTGATCATGGAAATAGGCGGAACGGTAGGCGATATTGAAGGTGAACCTTTTCTGGAGTCTGCCCGACAATTGCGCCAGGAAGCCGGAAAAGAAAACGTACTTTTTGTACACGTCGCACTTCTTCCGTATCTGAAAACTTCGCGTGAATTAAAAACCAAGCCCGCGCAGGCAAGCGTCCGTGAATTACGCAGACTGGGTATTCAGCCGGAAATTATCATTCTCCGTGCGGATACCCCGATAAAAAAAGAACATCTTGAAAAAGTGTCGCTTTTTTGCAACGTCCCGTTCGAGGCGGTGTTTCCGGCGCAGACAAGCCGCAGTATTTATGAAGTTCCTCTGAATCTCGAGAGCCATAAGATATCCCAGATTATTTTTTCACAATTCGGCATTAAACCGCCCAAAGCTAATTTGACGTCATGGAAGACGTTGGTGAGGAGAATTAAGCACCCGACAAAAAGTGTGCATATTGCGATGGTAGGTAAGTATACAGAGCTCGGAGACGCTTACTTAAGCGTCATTGAGGCGCTCAAAGCCGCGGCCTACTTTCACAATGGCCGTTTGAAGCTCGATTGGGTTGATGCAGAAAAAATAGAAAAAAATGATCAGAAAGAATGGGAAATTCTGAAGAGCGCGCAGGGGATCGTTATTCCGGGAGGGTTCGGTTCACGGGGCGTAGAGGGTAAAATACTTGCTGCGGGGTATGCCCGTACGTCAAAAATTCCGTACTTAGGATTATGTCTTGGTATGCAGATCGCAACAATTGAATTTGCGCGTTCAGTGTTGAAACTCAAAGATGCAAACAGTACGGAGTTTGATGCGCAGGCAAAAGACCCGGTGATTCATATCATACCCGAACAGGAAAAAAAGCTTCTCAAGAGAGAGTACGGCGCATCCATGCGTCTGGGCTCCTGGGCATGTGTTCTTGAAAAAGATACGTTGTCCGCAAAAGCGTACGGAGAGCTTAAAATTGATGAGCGGCATCGTCATCGGTACGAATTTAATAACAGTTACCGGGAACAGATGGAGGCCGCGGGACTACGTATCGCGGGTACGACTCCCGACAAGACGCTTGTGGAAATTGTTGAACTCAAAGACCACCCGTGGTTTGTCGGAGTGCAGTTCCATCCTGAATTTCAGTCACGACCTTTACGGCCGCATCCTTTGTTCCGTGATTTTATCCGCGCGAGCCTGAAGTAAAACAAACTCCCCACAGAAGAGAGCGTACCTCCGGAGGGCGACCGTCAGGATTATTTTTTTGCAGCAGGTACGACGCTTACGAATGTGCGTAAAACAAGTTTCCCGTTGAATCGGCGTCTGGATGCCTTTGCAAATTTTACCGTACCCGCAGCTTTTGCAAATAGGGTATGGTCAGTGCCCATGCCCACATTTTTCCCGGCATAAAATTTCGTGCCGCGCTGACGGACTAAAATATTTCCTGCCCGTGCCAGTTCGCCTGCAAACACTTTAACTCCGAGCCGCTTTGATTCTGATTCGCGGCCTAGACTTGTTGTACCTACTCCTTTTACGTGTGCCATATATCAAAAAATAACGTATGTAGAAAGAATATACATCAGCGGACAAACCTTGTCAACCTGCATAATCACTGTGTAAACGGGTTCTTTATCCCGTCGATGACGAGAGGTGGAGTCTGTTTTTTTTGGTCGTACTGTGCACTAATGGTCTGGAAGAGTGATATGTTTACCCGTTGTTGACGGGCGCTTATCTCTGAGTCGTCTATCGGTCGCGGGCTCACGACGACGTCGTACACAGAAGTTTTGAGAAAAAGACCGATTAAAATTATTGCAACGACTGCAAGCAGACACACAACGCGATATGTGGATGCTGTTATATATCCTATTGCAGACCTGGGATGTAGACCCTGTACAGAGAGTTTCATAGTTCTTTTTCGA
>JBAZCI010000008.1:0-42456 GCA_041671025.1 Patescibacteria group bacterium
AATCAACCGCCACATCCCTACCCGGTCGAGTATCGTAAATCCCGTATCAATGCCGATATCCAAACCGTCTTGACGAAGTATGCGTTCACCGAGCGCATGGAATGTTGAAATCCACAGATCGACGTAGCCGTACGGGAGCAGCTGATCGATCCGTTCTTCCAGTTCCGAAGACGCCTTGTCCGTAAACGTGACCGCAAGAATATTGTCCGGCGGCACTTTCTTTTCGCCGATCAGCCAGGCAACCCGCTGGGTAATGACGGTCGTTTTCCCGGTACCCGCGCCGGCTACGATAAGCAGAGGCCCGTCTCCGTACGTAATAGCCTTTTTTTGCTCTGGATTGAGGTTGTTGAAGATATTCACGATAGTAATTGTAACACGGGATAACGCAAAGACACTAGATAATGTGAAAAAATAATCTTGACAAAGCAATCGAATTCCCCTAGGGTAAAGGAGGAAAAAAGGAAAAATCAAAAAAGGTGAAAGAAACATGGAAACGTTAGAAATCCCGACAGTAGTGCTCAAGGCGTACAAAAGTAATCCTGAGAATCGAGATGCCTGCCAAGCCCTAAAGAATCATTTACGGCGACACATCACAAGCGTTGCTGGAATGTGCACTGACGCAATGCTCGAAGCGGGGATGCGCGCAATCAACGGTTTCAATATGACCGGGACGAAGCGTCCGGAGGAAGTAATCGAAACGGCAATATCACAAGTATAGCCCTTTGCGGATCTCTCGCCCCATACCGGCGAGTTTTTTCTTATCCCTCCTCTAATGTCTGCTCACCTGCGAAACCAAACAATCACTTTTTTCATAAAAAAAGACGCTATTCCGGAGTAAGCGCCTATGTCTGACTATCTTGAATAGAAAAGGTACGTTAGCGCTTGTTGATTGTCTCCTCCGCCTTTTTCGTTGCATATACCGCGATCACGACAAGCGAGATAAGCTCAATGATGACGAGAAAAGGAAATAAAACTTTTGAAACGAATGGGGTTTCGACATACGTTTTCAAGAGCGCACTTCCGATTCCACCAACACTCCATAAAAAAACTAAGAGCATCGTCTTCTTTTTCTTGTTCACTGTCTACCTCCACAAAATTATGTGTTTTGTTTTGCTATTATAACAATGAATAGCCAAAAAAGACAGTTCGCCTCTCGCCTCTCAAACGTCTGGAATCTTCCACATCGCCCGACTATTGACATTTTACTCACATATGGTATTCTCATCCGTTCTCTTCTGAAACGAGAACATTCGAAAACGCCGGCAATAGGAAACGCCGGATCACAAAACGCATAGGATGCCCTTACTCTTCATGAAAGGGTACCAACATGCGTTGCACATTTATTCTGGTCATGGACAATGTCGTTGTAGATGACAGACACTACGATAGTGTCACCATCGAATGGACGACAGACGTGACAGAGCAAGAGGTACAGGACTATTCACAGCAGTGGATTACGTCTCGGAACTTCTTGACGCGTCGAATGATCGGTCTGCGTCGCGTAGGCGAGTCGTCATTGACGATCGAACCACACGACGATATCGTTGCTGACGAAAAAACATGGGCATGAGCTTGACTCATGCCCTTTTTTTATTCGATCAGACGGCTTGACGCATCCCCCGCCCTGTCATACAATGCCCCCGATACATAGCTATTTTACATACCACGGAGGGTATTTATGAGGACTTCGCACCTACGCAGACGCGAACGTTTACCCGATGTTGACATCGGTAATGCATCCCGGGCAATACAAAAAATCAGCTTGGCGATAGTTGTCTCGGAGATCACAACCGTGGAGCTTTCTTCCACACGGGAATTGCCGTCACGTCCGCTGGTTTCCAGAGTAAAAGGCGGCAAAAAAGTTCCGTCACTGGTCAGAACCTTTGCCATGCTCGAGTCGTTCGGGTGCGTCGCGATCGTTCAATCGACAGAGGACGAATACAGCGTAGCACTTTGTAAAACGGTAAGCATGATGCACCAACAGGTGAAATTTTTTGTCTTTCGCAGTCGTTACTCTACCGCCAAACTGGCAAGAGATCACCGGGAGTTTTCCCGAACGTCTCTGTGGAGGGAAAGATGCGGGACAAAAATGACCACGGTAGACCGCTGGTTAAGATTTTTTTATGCGCTGGGATACCGGCGCTTAGTTTTGTCCCGGCTTCCATCAGGTCCTATACCTAAGAAGCGACATGAGGAACGTAGGAGGCTTGCTGCATAAGCCTCTTTTTTTAATACCACGCTAAAAAAAATCTCCTTCTGTATATGAAGGAGAGTCATGGCTTTGTCTGTCTCAACCATCACGTCCATCAGCAATTTCTGTAATATCTACGATATTACAATACTCGCAACCATAGTTTCCATGCCATACCATGTCGTCCGCACGTTGGCGTACAACCAGGCCGCTACCCTCGAAATGAATGACGGTGCATCCGTCCAGTTCTTCAACAGAAAAAATGATGAGGTCCCGCTTCCCCTCCAACCCGACAACCATGACGTGCGCGCCCTTTCGTAAGACGGAAGTCATTGTGCGTCTCCTTTCTTAACGTTCTTTGTTTTCTCCACTATATAAATACCCACTCACCGTGTCAAATCACCCGTCTTGACTTCAGTGCACGGAGTTGTTAGTATGTCTCAAACACCAAAAAAACACTTTATTGGCAGAGGAGGCCAAAAATGTCGGTACTGCACATTCCTGGAATACTTACAAACACCGGGATCAACATTTTTCCGTTGACACAAGGCATTCAGCTTCAAGCTGACAACCAGGTCACCGTTTCAGATGTCACTGTAAAAACGGAAAAAGTGGCCGAGGCACTCAAGTGCCTGAGGGACGGAACTCCGTGGAATTACGAAAACGGTCGTATCGTGGAACCCGGCTTTGCCCTGCTTCCGCACTCCGCTGATTCTCAGCAAGTTCTGTTTTTCTTTCCAGATCAACGATCCGGCAGATACGCAAAAAACACCGTCTTGTGTGTAACGGTCGAGAAAGATCAAGCGATCGAAACGCTTCAAAAAACACAAAAATTTGTTCCGGTTGCTCACCCCACCGCGTAACATCATTCGCCGGTCAATACGATGTCGATGACGCGCCACGAGGCACGGCCGTCAGAGTACATATGTATCTGACCGGCCTTTTTTTATCGCCTCATGGATCGACTGAGTAACACGCTTTATTCAAGCGGGGTAAACAGCCGCGTTTGCATATCAACCGTGCCTTTGAGCATGTGCACATACGGCATAAGTTCCGGCACATGTTGAGCGACAGTGTCGTATGCGAACGTTGATAACGAATGCGCTTTTTCTATAGCCATGCCTCGGGCCATATCGATATAGTGCGGGTCAGCCTCACGATATGCAGCAGAAATCATCAGTACCACGCCTTCATCTTGAGGAACACGACCTGAGGTTAAGTTTTCCAGGAGTATCTTAGCTGCAATGATCAGGGGCTCGCTTAAATTGTAGCTGTACGGGCCAATGATCAGCGCAAAATTCGGCAGATGCAGCCAGTCGGCGCCCCGCCCAATAACCACAACGCGCTCTTTGTGAAAGACGTCATCGAGCGGCTTTGGATTTTTGCGCACATGTTCGACGTGTCGCCGATTGCCGAGAGCCAGTGTCGCAAGATCAACGGTCATCTGTTCATTAAGCGCAGGATAGAGCTTACGGAACCCTTCAAGTATCTCATCATCAGATTGCTTCAGGTGCTCAACAGTTTTGAAAACACCGTTTGAACTTTCACCATGGAAGGTGAGCGCATCTTCGTCGGTTTCGATACCAACCTGGATCGCGCGAACCATATGGGGCAAATGCGCCAATATCATATTGAGTTTACCGCAAAACGTCCGCGTGTATGCTTTGGCCGCTTCAATATCATTATTGAAACCACGGCATCCCCGTTTCACATCTCCTACAGACCAGTGATACGTAACCAGGATAAGCACATTCTGATGTTGAGACGCCGATTGCCTCACCGACTCCATAATAAGGGATTCAAAAAATGGCCAGCCGATATCAAATGCCCCGCCGATCGTCCGATACGGCTCGAGGATGCCCGGGGGCGTATCCGTGAGCAGGGAGAGATTTAACCGCCCATCAGAACATTTCAGGACGATAATTTTAGTCGGATGAGCTTCCCGATACTGCCGCTTCCACATCCTGCTTTGCTCTGAACAAAAAATCTTACTTTGTTCGACATTGCGCTGAAGCAGAAATTGTACGCCGGGGTTTTGAATGTCTGTTGTAGGCATGCAGTGTTAAACTAAAATTTACGATACTATTTCGTCTTCCTTCCGCCATGCAGGATCAACTATACACAAAAACTTCAAATCTCCTTTTCCGGAATTGTGAATATATTGCATGATATTCGGGGGAATATACACAGCCTGTTCTGCATGAACAGGGGAGGATTCAGTACCGATATGCATGACGCCTTCTCCCTCAAGGATATAGTACACTTCTGACGTTTTGAGCGAATGTGGTTTTGAGGTTTCGCCCGGCTTAACAATCGCATGCGCAAGGCTGTATCGAATACGTAGATCCGCTTTATCGGGATGCAAAAGCTCACGGAGAATTGTGTTATCTCCTGCGATAAATTCTGCACAATTTTTTAAATCTGTGATCAGCATAGGTAAAACAATTTAACGATATATCCTTTTTTGAATACACAAGATTAGCCACAGTGAAGCAGTGATGAAGCATACGACCGTTGAGAGATATAGTTCCAGGGTAAAGTACGCAACGCACAACACATATAATCCGACAAACGTAGGGACTGACGTGCCATACGCAATCGTCCCCTTTTTTTCTTTATACCCCGCGTATACTTGTGGCACCAATGCTACCGAAAAAATAATACTTGCAACGGTGATAACGATATCCTGCCAGATCATTGTATTACTTCAGTAAAAACAACACCCCCGCTACACTCATCCCGACACCTGCATACTTCACTAACGTCATTGCTCTCACCGACTTACGCGCACCCAGTGCAATACCGATTCCCGTTACATGGAGAACGAACGTCGAAGCAATAAAACCGATCCCGTAGAGAAACGGACTTGCAATAACCGGAAATTCCTCTCCATGCGCATGTCCGTGAAATATCGCAAACAGCGCTACGCATGCTATCGCCCATCCCATCGGAAGTTTTTTTGAAAGTGCGATGGCGATACCCAGAATAATAACCGAGAGCCCGATTCCCATTTCTGCCATAGGCATACGCATGCCGGCTATGGCAATTACTGCACCCACGCTCATACACCCGATAAATACGGCCGGAATTTTCCATATCGCCCTGCCGCCGATACGTACGCTGATAATCCCGACGGCAACCATGGCGAGCAGATGATCAAGCCCGAGAAACGGATGACCGATGCCGCTAGCAAACCCGTTGCCGCCGATAATATGCGCATCTGCAACCGTTGGCAGTGAAAGCAAAAAAACACCGACTAGCATGAGGACAAATCGTTGATACTTCATATGCGTATAGTTGAGGTTAATTTCCAAACGCCGGTTCAGTACATTACGTAGTGTACGTAAAAAAACGCCTCCCTACAAGCTCATCTTACACTCCTGGTGTTGATCCGGCAGATCGGTCGCGATGTCCCGAACGACGTTTGCGTACGACTTTGACCCGTGCAAGTTCCTTTTCAATCTTTGATGAAAGTTCAGCGAATTCAACCTGGTCAACCTGCTTTTCCTCTAGTAACGCATGTGCGCGCTGGCGGGCCTCCTCTGCACGCTGTTCGTCGATATCTTCTGCGCGTTCAGCGGTATCAGCAAGTATCACCACGGCATCGGGCCTTACTTCAACAAATCCGCCTGAAACAGCCATGCTCGTTTCTTCGCCGCCTTTTTTGATCCGAATCTCCCCTGCCCGTAGAACGGTCATCAAGGGGACGTGATGCGGCAGAATGCCGATTTCACCCTGTACAGTCGGCAAAACTATTTCATCGACGCTGTCGGTATAGACAACGCTTTCCGGAGTTGTGATTTCGAGTCGTAATGTAGACATACGGTTGTTGCGCAGAGCAAGCTCTGCACCTACGAAAACTATTGAATATTATTTACCGACTTCTTCTATAGAACCCTTCATGTAAAACGCCTGCTCGTTCTTGTCATCATGCTTGCCGTCCAGGATTTCCCTGAACCCTCTGATCGTATCTTTCAACGACGTATATTTACCCCCGGTACCGGTAAACGTTTCAGCAACAAAGAACGGCTGTGAAAGAAAACGCTGGATCTTGCGGGCGCGTGAGACGGTAACTTTGTCTTCGTCCGAAAGCTCTTCCATACCAAGGATTGCGATAATATCCTGCAAATCCTTGTACCGTTGGAGTACCTTTTGTACCTGTCGGGCAACCGCATAGTGTTCTTCACCGACAATCAGCGGATCCAAAATAGTTGACGTCGAATCCAGCGGATCAACTGCCGGATAAATACCAAGCTCTGCGAGACTGCGGGCAAGCACAACGGTTGAATCCAGATGAGCAAATGCGGTTGCGGGCGCCGGGTCGGTAAGGTCGTCAGCAGGGACATAGATAGCCTGAACAGATGTGATAGACCCTTTAGACGTTGAAGTGATCCGTTCCTGTAATTCACCCATTTCTGTCGCGAGGGTGGGCTGATATCCTACAGCGGACGGAATACGTCCGAGCAATGCAGAGACTTCAGATCCCGCCTGGGTGAAACGAAAAATGTTATCGATAAAGAGAAGCACGTCCTGTTTTTCTTCGTCGCGGAAATATTCAGCCATAGAAAGACCGGATAACGCGACGCGAGCGCGAGCTCCCGGCGGTTCATTCATCTGACCGAAGACCAAGGAGGTTTTTGCCAACACGCCTGAGTTTTTCATTTCGTGATACAGGTCGTTACCTTCACGGGTGCGTTCACCGACGCCCGCAAATACAGAAAATCCGCCGTGTTCTTCGGCAATGTTACGAATCAGCTCCTGAATAACGACGGTCTTCCCTACGCCCGCTCCGCCGAATAAACCCACTTTGCCGCCTTTGACGATCGGACAAATCAGGTCAATGACTTTAATACCGGTCTCCAAAATTTCAGTTTTTGTGGACTGCTCAACAAAGGAGGGCGACGGACGGTGAATCGGATACCGTTTCTTCGACTCAATTGCCTTTTGCCCGTCAATCGGATCGCCAAGAACATTCACCATGCGGCCGAGTGTTTCTTTACCGACAGGCACCGAGATCGGATTGCCCGAATCAACCGCATCCATGCCACGTTGGAGGCCGTCTGTCGAATCCATGGCGATCGTGCGGACCGTATTGGATCCGAGATGCTGTTGGACCTCGAGGACAACTTTTTTTCCCTTGCGATCCACTTCAAGCGCCTGGAAAATACGTGGTAGATTTGATTCGAACCGAACATCGACGATAGGTCCGATAACTTGGGTGATAACTCCTTTGTGCATACGCGTAGTCATAACGATTATAAATTATTCTAATGCCGCTTTTCCACCGGCAATATCAGCGATTTCTGTCGTGATTGCCGCTTGGCGGGCCTGGTTAAATGTAAGAGTAAGATCATCGATCATATCAGATGCGGCGTCAGACGCATTGCGCATAGCGATCATCCGAGCAGAATGTTCAGATGCATTTGATTCAAGCAGAGCCTGATAGATCTGCACTTCAATGACGCGGTAGAGAACGTATTCCAGAACAGCGTTCGGCGTCGGTTCAAAGAGATATTCGGTTGCACCAATTGCTTCATGGTCTTTTTCACCTTTAACCGATCCAAGCGCCGCATCCTCCTCGCGTATGGGCAGAATCTGCCTGACCCGCGGCTCCTGTTTCAATGCCGAATAATAATCAGCGTATGCAATATACACACCGTCGTACGTTCCGGCGACAAATTCTTTGGTGAGCAGTTTAGCGACAGCGGTAATTTCCTGCACGCCCGCTGCAACATCCTCCTTTGGAAATTCTGCAATAACATTCACACGGTTCTTGGCGCCTACTGAACGGGCGTGTTTTCCCATAATCACCGCGTCGGTAACCACCTCATCGCCCTGCTTACTTTTGGCAAACTCCAAAGCAGTTTCAACAATTTCTCGATTATGACCCCCGCACAGCCCTCTGTTCGACGCGATAACAATCAAAGCAATGCGCTTATCTTTTTTGGAGACGCGAAGCAACGGATGCGACTGGCGGTCAACATTTACCGCGAGACTTCTGATCACCGACCATGCGCGTGTCGCGTATGAACGGGTGTCCAATACGCTCTTTACCGCACGACGCATTTTGGTCGCGGCAACAAGCTCCATCGCCTTCGTGATTTTACGCGTGTTCGTTACCGACCGTATTCGCCTTTTAATGTCTCCGGTGCTCGCCATATTTTGTCAGATAGTCTTTATGCAAATATTTTCTTAAATTCTGTAATTGCCTCCTTTAATACTGCTTCCGTCGCATCGCTTACCTCTTTTTCTCCGGCAATGGTTTCAAGCAATTTCCGTTTTGTCTGCTCAAGGTATGCGAGGAATTTTTTCTCAAATTCTTCAATCCGTTCAACGGCGACATCATCTACCATTCCATTGACTACAGCGTAGAGTATTGCGACCTGCTTCTCTACCGCCATTGGAACATACTGTCCTTGCTTGAGAATTTCCTGCACCCGGCGACCGCGTTCGATCTGGTTTCGTGTTGATTCATCAAGATCAGAACCGAATTGGGCAAAACCGGCGAGCTCGCGGTATTGTGCCGCATCAAGGCGTAATTTCCCGGCAACTTTCTTCATCGCCTTGATCTGTGCAGCTGAGCCCACGCGTGACACTGAAAGACCGACATTCAACGCGGGACGGATGCCCTGATGAAAAAGGTCCGATTCGAGGAAAATTTGACCGTCCGTGATAGAAATAACGTTTGTCGGAATATACGCGGAAATATCCCCTGCCTGCGTTTCAATAATTGGTAATGCGGTTAAACTGCCTCCGCCGTTTGTCTTGCTTAACTTTGCCGCGCGTTCCAGCAGGCGGGAATGGAGATAAAAAATGTCTCCGGGATACGCCTCCCGTCCCGGCGGGCGTCGAAGAAGCAATGAAATCTGGCGGTATGCCCATGCATGCTTAGAAAGATCGTCATACACAACCAGAACGTCCTTGCCCTGATCCATGAAATATTCGCCGATCGCGCATCCCGCATACGGCGCAATGAATGAGAGCGAGGCAGGATCAGATGCAGACGCGAGAACAACAATCGTGTGGTCCATAGCGCCATTTTTTTCGAGCTCGGCAACAATCTTAGCAACCTTTGATTCTTTTTGCCCTATAGCGACATAAATGCAGATCACACCTTTGCCTTTTTGATTGATAATTGAATCGATCGCAATCGCGGTCTTACCTGTTTGACGGTCGCCAATGATGAGCTCGCGTTGACCGCGGCCAATAGGAATCATCGCATCAATTGCCTTAATACCCGTCTGTAACGGCTGAAGCACCGCTTCACGCTCGATGACGCCGGGGGCAATCTTTTCAATCGGATAGTGCGCCTTTGCCGCCAGGTCGCCCTTGCCGTCGATGGGCATACCGAGTGCGTTTACGACGCGTCCGACGACAGTTTCGCCGACGGGAACTTCCAGAATTCTTCCGGTGCTTTTGACCGTATCGCCTTCTTTGATTCCGGTATCATCGCCGAGAATCATTGCGCCAATGGTGTCTTCTTCCAAGTTCAACGCAACGCCATAGATATCTCCGGGAAACAGTAACATTTCGGATGCCATGACTTCCGACAGTCCGGTAATTCGCGCAATGCCGTCCCCAACTTCAACGACGGTCCCCACCTTTTCCACGGTAGCCGCGGAGCGGAAGTGTTCAATCTGTTTTTGCAATGCCTCAACGATGTGATCTTTTGTCATACGATAATTAAATTATGATGTAGATGATGTAGTAAATGTGTGACGTAAATTTTCAAGCGACTGCCGGACTGTACCGTCGATCAACGTATCTCCAATGCGAAGCTGTATGCCGCCGATGAGCCCCGGGTCAATGTGTTCGTGAAACTCCGCTTTTTTTTCAAATGCGTCATGCAATGCCTTTGAAATCATTATCTTATCAGATGCAGACAATGCACGAGCGGTAACCAAAGTGACTTCAGCAATACCTGATTTCTCCTGTCCGATATGCCGGACCATCTGTGCGATACGCTCAGCCTTGCGCAGGTTGCCATGTGCACGCAAGACCGATACGAAATTCTGCGCGGTTGCCGCAAGCTTTTCGCCCGACGTGCCTTCTGCAGCCCCGAGATAGGCAAGCGCGTATTGTCTGACTGAAAATTTACGCATGGTCTTTTAACGAGGTTACTGCGTGCTCCACGAGCGCCTTGTCTTCAGCGGAGGTGATCTTTTTTGCCAAGACTTTTTCCGTTGCGCTAATGACCAGGTTTCCCAACTCTTGTTTTGCTTCACGAAGCATGGCCACCTTCTCAGCCGCAATCTGCACTTTTGTCTGGTCCACAACTTTCTGTATTTCCTGCTTTGTCTGTTCTATTTTGGTTGTTCGTATCTTTTCAGCTTCTGCACTCGCAAGTGCAATAATCTGCTGTGCTTCCTTTTTTGCTTCGAGCAAACGGTCATCCTTTATCTGTTCAGTTTCGGCAAGTTCGCGTTCAATCCGTTTCGCATCGCTTAAGCTTTTCTCAATTTCCTCGGATCGCTTCGCCATAATACCCATGAGCGGCTTCAGTGCAAAACGCCAGATGACAAAAAGCACAATACCGAAATTGACCAGCTGTGCGATGAGCAATTTCCAATCGACATGAAATGTTTGTACGAATTCGTCCATAATATAAGTTTGAGTAATGATTCTTTCTACAGGACGATCATCCGACCGTCCTGTCTGAAAGCTTCTTACTTGATGCCGAATGCGATAACTAGCGCGTAAATAGCGATAGCTTCTGCAAAATGCGGCTGCGAGCAACATGGGAACAAGAATTTTCCCTGCCGCTTCAGGATTGCGTCCGATTGACTCCATGGCTTTTGCGCCAATTTTGCCGATCGCGAGCGCAGGCCCGATGCCACCGATGCCGATGGCGAATGCTTTTGCGAGTACTGCTACGTCCATAGTATACGACCTTTCAGGGTTCCGCGAGTACGACGTGGATTGGTATTTAGCGTCGTCACGAAATCCCTTTAATAATAAGTAGATTAATGCTCTTCCGCCGTCGAAGCAACGCTGAAATACACGAGTGTCAGCATGGAAAAGATCAAAGCCTGTATCAGCCCGACAATAATCTCCAGGAACATGAATGGTATAGGAAGTGCGAATGCAAAAATGACGGCAATCGACGCAAGCAATACTTCTCCGGCAAAAATATTGCCGAACAACCGGAAGGACAACGAGGCGACTTTAGCAATTTCTCCGATGATTTCAATAATCCCGACGAAAAATTTAATCGGATTCACAACGAGAATCGTGGGCTCCTTCAATACTTTTCGCGGAATTTCCGCAATGCCTTTGTAGTTAATGAACTTATTCAGATATTTCATCACCCCGACGGTAATGACGCCGAATACATTCGATCCGATGACGGTAAACAGCGCAAGCGCAAATGTCGTATTAAAATCAGCGGTGCCACCGCGAAAATACGGCACAAACGTTTTCGCTCCTTCATGAGACTCGATAAATCCGATTGATCCCACGCCCGGAAACATACCCAACCAGTTATTGAGCAGGATAAAAAGAAACAGGGCGAACACAATAGGGAAAATTTTTAGAGTTTTTTTGCGGTCACTCGTGACCGTGTCGGCAAGTTCCAATGATTTATTAATGATCATTTCAGCAACTCCCTGAACTTTCGAGGGAACTTTTTTCACTTTCTTGCCGATCAGCACAGCAAGTACAACGAGCCCGATCACTACGACCCATGAATTCAAAAGCGTATTCGTTACGGTAAACGATCCGATATGAAAAATCGGCTCTGCAAACAGCGTAATTTCATGCGAAACTTCTTCCGTATTACCCTCTGCTCCCTGATCAGCCGTTGCGGCTGCTTCTTGGGCGGCCGTTTCATCCTGAATAATAACTTGTTCTTCTGATACTGCTGACATAAAAATGTATTATTTCTTTTTGGCTTCTTCTTCAATCTGCTTCATATACCTCACGGCAATTCTGACAATGGCGAGTGTGGAAATAATTACCGCTACCAGCAACAGACCGATCATGATCAATGGTTCTGACTCAAAATGATGATCGAGCGCACGGCCGCCGTACAAAGCGGCGACCAATGGCACAACGATATACCCTGTTACTTCCCCAAAAACCTTTAACGGTTCCTCCCACCATGCATTGGAATTCTGGTCTGTCATATGTTTTTTTGCCCGGGTACGGAAAACCGCCTGGAATATGCCCTATTCAGGCAATATCCTTTCCACAAGACGGCTATATACTATACAAAAATGAGAAAAAAATCAAGGGCTGGCGTTTCGTAAATGACCCATTGCCGAGATTTAGCTAATATTAGCTATTTTGTAAAAATAAAAAAAGCCCCTGCTGGAGTGAATCAGACAGGGGAAATGTTCATCAAAGAAACTAAATGAGCTTTACGTAACCGTAGGCCCAATAGACAAGCCCGTTCGATACAACCATTGCACGTATTTTCTGCCACCCTTTGAACTTTTTTCGTTCATCGGGAGAAATAGAAAATGTCGCACTAATATCGATCGTATTGCTCCAAAACGGACCATCTTCGGCGAACGTGCTTGAGTAGACAAGCCCGTTCCCTATCATACGCATTATGGCATCTCTGACTGACTTTTCGAGCACCTGAGATTTTGGAAGTTCGGAATCTAAATACGTGGGTCCTGAGAAATTAATGGTGTCAATTTCACTCTCCTTGATTGGAGTCAGGTTAATGAACACCTCATTCTCAAATCTCCCCACCTCGTTAGCGATACCGCGGGGTACCTGTAAAAAAACAGACACAGGCTGATCGAGCCGTAAAATCCTGCCCGGCAACACTTGTAACTGACTCCGTCCAATTTCAACCCGATTAGCCGTGGCAGACGTTGGTCCAGGAACCGTGAATAAGAGATCCGACGACCCGAGCGATGCGTACAGCGTCGGAGCATGCACCTCGGTTGAGATGCTTCCGAAACATTTCGCTACGTCGTCACGCACAGTATGGGCAAATAGGTACTTACCGTCAACAATACGGGTCGTACAAGCGAGTGGCACCCATTCAACTTCTTGGGAAATTGCCCATGACCTGCTGATGTACTGGGGCAATGCCTGATCATAGGAAGTATCTCGAACGAGAACTTCGATATGAATCCGCCGCTGATGCGTCAATGAATCAACACCAAACTTCTCAAGCCTGATGCCAAATGCAGAAACCACGAGCGAGCTGGAATCTCCCGAAGGAAACACCGACGTCGACACTTTGAAATCATCCTCCGTAAGTACTATCGCACCTTCGGATAAATCAATCTTTGGCACCGAATCCTGTCCAAGAGTTTGTCGGATGTGTTTATTCATCCGGTAATGCGCGTCAGATTTACTCTCTGACGCAAATTCATCATCCTCTGTAGGACGTTCCTCGACAGGAAGCCCATCCGCCTTTGCTTGAAATTGATAAACGTGAGTATTCCCGTCCCACCTCATCGTATAGATGATGCACGTTGGAACATATTCTGACTTCTTGACCTGGAAGCAATCGCCTGGATCAAAAGTATATACTGCAGGCGGTCCCCAGATAATGACGTATTTGCTACGCTTATCCCATCTCCCGCCGGCACGAGTCCCAAAACTTTTACTATCACAGTACTGAGCCCACGACCGAATTGAATCCAGCCATTCCAGTTGTGGAGTGTCAGGACGTCCAAACGGACCGGCATCAACCCGTTTCCCTACAGCCAAAATGAGTGAGCGCAATGTTACGCTATCGCTGGCATCAATCATGCAGATCGAATCGTACCCCCATGTGTCAGCGTGTTCAAAAATGTTTCGCCACATCGTTGCGAATTTTTTGTATTCGCCTTCAGGAAGCTTGTGAAGCGTCCTATCAAACGTTTTTTGCACTTCTTTCACCGGATCAACGGTGAGAGGAGCAAACGTACCCGCGCATCCTGCCAGCATACATACCAAAAGTATGAGCAGAATTCTAATAAATAGCCTGTTCATTCTAACCACCTCGGTTATTAAATTTCTCTTTGTATTTACATTTTTATAGAAAGGGCAATCGCTTCATCCTATACCCGTTTTTAATAGGTTGTCAAGAGCAAACTTCTCACATTAGCTAAATACAAAAGCGCCCCGTATATCGGAGCGCTTTACTGTATACTACAAACAGCTTATTGCGAGCTAGGGCTAAAACATAGGTTTACCCAATGGTTGCAACATGTCGAGACTTCATTCTCAATCGGACAATTACCATAACTCACACAGATGGCTACGATATCGTCAGTGGGCGCCCCGCATGATCCGTTAGACTTACCCCTCGCATCGACTTGATTTGATGAAGCAAAAATCCCTGTTACTGTAAGTACAGCAACGAGCACCATCGCTCCAATAATAAGTTTCTTTTGCATAGTTTCGTATAATAACAAGCTAGAAATAGGAAGAAAATCGACCTTTCTAACCTCCACCGCCATTGTACGCCCGGTATATGTGCTGTCAACAGACGAGGTGGATAACTTTTTTGAGTAAAAAAAAGGAAAGCATAATGCCTTCCGGGATACTGAGGCGGCCATCAGCTACTTACTGATAAGTGCGTAGTCAGTCGACCAAAAATCAAATGTGTTGAAGTGGCCATTTTGTACAAACGAATAGTCGAACTCGCCCTCGGCGATAATCTCCGCAGAGCCTTGGTCCTGCCAGTGATGCAGGATGCAGCATAACGCGGTAAACTCGTTCGATACCGGATGCGGTTCGGCATATACGCGATAGAGTCGACTCAGGCCGTGATCAACCATCTGGCCGTTTACTTCGCTGACCCAGTACCCTAATTCCACAACTGCGATAAACGAGTACGCATCAGAAACTCCGCCGTTGCCATATACATTGCGCAAAGTATCATGATATACAGCTGATGCGCTGTAGTCGGGTACGTCATTGTGATCCGGTTGTACCACCCGTTCGCAACTCATCATGAGCATCAAACAGGCTAAGAAAAAGAACATCCTGAACTTCATTCGAACTTCCTTTCGAAATAATAAGGTGCAGCTTTTTATCATTATAAGCATATCTCAGCACAGGGTCATTTGCAAATTTGAGTCACGACCAATTGACGCTGTCGAATGAGTGGCGTAGCATAATAATAATCACAACTACTTTCCACGGAGGAAGTCATGTTCTCTCTGATCGTCGCTCTTTTGATCACTATCACTTCTCTGCCAATCCTGGCCCAGGACAGCACGTACTCACCGGCGCAGGTCGACTCCATCTGTATGATGCTGGATTCTGCTCTAGTCCAATACCAGCGTGCAAAACCCCAATTTGCATCGGTACGTTCTGAGGGGGCAATTCATCTCGGCACATTTCAAGAACGGGTACACGCAATTATTCCCAACTGCTCCTTCAAACGGCTCGACATGAATATTGTGATCGGAACCCATACCGACACGCTCGAAACAGGCTGTACGTGGCTGGAGATCTGTTTTATTCATAACACCGACGGCAACCTGCCCATTGCCTGCATTGAAGATTGTAAAGATATTGGCGAAACCCGATTTACGATTACGATGTACGGCGGTAAACAAATAACGCGCGTTCGGATCAAACTGCCGGATCGCGCAGAACAATTTCAGAACTAATCGTCTCACCTTGAGACGATTTTTTTACGACCTGAACAGAATCGATTCCTTCGAATAAATCCTACCCGCAACGTACATAGAAATGCCGGCGTATACGAGAAGCGAAATAATTGTGATCACAATGTGCGTCATGTCATATGTACCTAATATCACTTCCTTGATCACAAATACCGCGTTCACTCCCGGGATGATGAAATAGAGGTCGGTGGGCTTAAATCCGGGAAGTTGAGCAAAAATTGCCACGGGCAAAACGGCAAGTAAATAAAACGGGGTTATATAATTTTGAGCTTCTTTGTAACTTTTTGCAAAAATAGCAACAGAAAGTAGCAATCCTGAGAACATGATGGCAAGGATAACACCAATGATCAGCATCACGCCGATCGCCTGTGGGGCAAGATTGATGACAAACGATTCTCCGCCAAAATTTGGCGGAAAAAATTTAAATGCGGCATACAGGGAAAAAAGTGACAGGATAATTGAGGTACTCGCCGTTGCTGCGACTGCCAAAAATTTTCCTGCGACAATCTCAAATCGCGATGCAGGAGTAAGCAAAAGAGCTTCGAGTGTTTTACGTTCTTTCTCTCCCGCCGACACATCAATCGCGATATACATACCCCCAACAATCGCGAAAATGACAATAAACATCGGCAATAAGAGACCGATAAAGAATCCGCCTCGCTCCTCGGGAGTGGAAATATCAACTGGCTTTGGAACAATGACCGTAATGACTGCAGCGGAAACATCACGCTCATCCAACCGTTCCACGGATACTTTGGCGTTAAATGCCTGTAACGCAACAGTGACTTTGGCGACTGCCGAGGATGAATCGACATTGGAACTTTTTTGAACAATGCCAATTTCAGAGGGTATTTCGCTCTTGAGATTCTCCTCGAATGTCGACGGTACGTCAAGATAAATATTAATCGTGCCGTCTTCAATGCGATCCCCATAGACATCTGCGGCTACGTCTATAATTTCAATCTTTTCCTGAGAACGCAAAAAGTTTACCAGCGTAGGAACGGACTCCATGGAATGTATGCCAATCTTTGCTGACTTTTGTTCGAGACTCTTCACCTGTGCTTCCTGAATCTTAAACGACCCGATCATCACCACCGGCATCAAAACAATCGGCATGAGCACGGCGGTAAAGAGCGTCCGACGATCGCGGATACTGTCCGTGAGCTCCTTGATAAAAATGGCGATAATGTGTCTCATAGTTTAAATAGTCCCCTCTTCTTTTTACCCGCATTTCGCAACTGCCGTTCTTCGTGTTCATGTTCGACGTGTTTTGCGGCATCCTCACCGACAATGGCCAAAAATACTTCTTCAAGGTTTTTTGCGTTCGTCCGTGACAATAATGCCTGTTGCGTATCCAGTGCGACAATTTTTGAGCGATGCATAATGGCGACACGGTCACATAATTGCTGAGCATGCGCCATATCATGCGTAGACAGCACCACAAGCTTCCCTTGCTCTCGGGCATGCAACATATACGCAATCACCGTTTGTGATGCAAGGACATCGAGTCCCGCGGTCGGTTCATCAAATATGACCACATCAGGATCATGAATAATTGATCGGGCTATGGCGACTTTCTGCTTCATCCCGGTCGAAAACTGTCCCGCACGCCGATCAGCAAAGCGTTTCATGTCCATAATCTCAATCAAATCATCTATCCGCTTTTCCAGCGGTGCCCCTTCAAGACTGTACAGTTTGCCGAAGTAGCGTAAATTCTCCCGCGCCGTAAACCGGTCATACAGACCGATATCGGCAGTAAGGATCCCGACGTGTTTTCTCACGTCTTGAGCTTGAGTCAGTACGTCAAATCCGCCAACAGTTGCAGTACCTGACGTCGGCGTCAACACCGTTGCGATCAGCCGGATGGTTGTCGTCTTACCTGCACCGTTAGGGCCCAGTAATCCAAAAATTTCTCCGCCGCGTGCTTCGAATGAAGCATCATCAACGGCAGTAATCCCGTCAAATGTTTTAGTAAGATTTTTTACACTGAGCATGCTTCCATTGTACCACCACAAAATCAAAACAACAATAAAACTTGTATACAAAAAATATTAGGATTTTTTTATCCTAACTAATAATCAGTATCAATAAGGAACTTACCCCCAACATCAATCACCCGTACATTGGGTCCGCCCGCGCTTCTCGGCATAACAAGTAATTCGTCCGCTCCGTCGCCATCCACATCACCCCCGGCGAGGTTGATGCCGCCGGTGAAGTTTGTGCCGAAGACGTAGAACTGTTGCTGCAGCCGCTGTCTGACATCATACTGTTTGACCAGGGGCTGTGCGCCGGTACCGACTCCGACCAGAAGCTCTTTGGTGCCGTTGCCGTCGGTATCAACTCCGGCAACAGACACACCGCCGCGGTACCCGGGATGAAATGCGTAGAATCCCGGAGAAAGACGCCGAATACTGTTTGCGCGCATCTGAAATATCTGTACATGCGGAGCTCCTACCTGGGGACCTGTAACGATTTCATCCATGCCATCAGCGTCCATGTCGAGAGTGGATACATTGATGCCGCCTCTGAATGTGGAGGCATATGCCATAAAATTCGTGAGCACTCTTCCCTGTGCATTGTAGACAAGGACGTGAGGTCCCCCGCCCTGCATGGCGGCTACGACAATTTCTTTGACGCCGTCGCCGTTTGTGTCTCCGCAAGCGAGATTGATGCCTCCTGTAAACTTGCCGTCGAGTACATTGAATCCGTTGTTGATGACCTGGCCTGAACCTGAGAATATCTTGACTAACGGCAGACCTCCGCGGGCTTGGCCGGTGATGATTTCATCAAGTCCGTCACCCGTAACATCGCACGAAGCGACAGTTACACCGTTTCGAAGCGTGCTTGCGTAGGCAAAGAACTGGGACTGCAGATTTCCCAAGCGATCAAACACTCTCACCTGAGGACCCATCCCTTGGCCGCTGCCGACAATGATCTCGTCATTTGACGTACCTGATACATTGCCTGATGCGATGTGGTAGCCGCCACGGAGGGTGCGAGCGTATGCAAAGAAGGATGTAGCGGAGATGACTGATGACGGAGCTGGTGATGGTGTGGTCGGCGACGGTGTGACAGAGGGGGCGGGCGTCGTTGAACTGGCCGCGTAGTATCCCATATCAGGGCACTGGCTAGGATCCAAAAGATGGTAATCGTTTTGAGACGGGTTTACAAAAACGGCTGCATCGTTCGCCTGAGTGATAAATACAGAATCGGCATCATACCCAAAAGTTGCCAGTGCCTGTTGGCGCGTATAATGCTCAATACTGCCGTTCGCGTGTCGCTGGACCATTTGAAAATCGCTGTACGGAGAAATAAAGCAATTTGTGTTAGACGTAATGTCTTGGAGAATCGACTGAGACGTCGCTGACGGATCGGGATACACCAGCGATTTTTTGATATATGCCGGGGTATCATATCCTGCACCAGGCACTCGCCCCTGCATACCAAAGAAAATGTTCCGCTCAACCGTATGACCGGCGCCATTATTGATTATTAATAGTCCGTTGAGCCCAATGAACGTATTATTTGTAATTACGGCATTTTGACCACTTACCGTATACACGCGCGGATCAGACTCAAGACCGTCCCTTCCGACATACCAGAAACCGGTATCGGTACCATACACCAGGTTATGGTGCATGGTGACATTAGATGTAATCAGCGTACCCAGACTGCTCACGTCATGAATCGTATTATCCGCAATGAGCACCGGACCCGGAGCGGGGTTTTTAAAGAAAAACGCCTGCGGCACACGATATACATGATTTCCGCGAAATTCTATAGAACCGGTGCCGCCGCATTCAAAGTTGACATAGCTCTGACATGAAATTGTCGTTAATGCCCCAAAGTGCTGTTCATCAGGCAGATTGTCCCATACTCCCGGAGAACTGATGTCAAAAAAATCATGTAACTCATTATTGATGATTGAAATATTATACGCGCCCCCTGTATCTCCGCGGTTAATACGGATAAGACCGGGATTACTCCCACCGGTGACAGTCACGTCATGAACATTATTTTCCTTAATGACAATATCGTGTGTCAACGAGGCGTTCGCCGTTGGCCCGCTTGGATACGAATTCAAATCAATTGAGCCGTTTACAATTTCAAACCCTTGAACCGTCCAAAATGATTTTTCGCGTATCTCGACCGCTGTGTGACCTTGAATGCTCAAATCAAACCGAGAGTCATTGAGATCGAGGATAGGATTTTCTCCCGGATAATTTCTCACCGTGATGGGATTGCCGCTCGTACCGTTATTTACCGTATACCCCCCTGATGCATTTTGAATAGAAATAAATATCCTCGGCCCTTCAGTCGATACCATGCTGTTGTCATAGCCATACGTGCCGCCGCGCGCGTAAATAAAATCCCCCGGCTGTGCCTTGATGAGTGCCGGCCGAAATGTTTTATACGGTGAGCTGAATGTACCGGAGTTCCCGTCACTCCCATTAACCGCTACGTAATAGCAGGAACTCGTACCCGTGGCTTCACAGGTCTCGGTACTCATCTGTGCATACACATGCGGCGCGATAAAAATACTCGACAATACTATCAAAACATACAGAGGCAGCAAAAATTCGAAATATTTTTTGGAAACACTCCCCATAGTCTATTTTTAATTTATGATACGTTTAAATTTGTCACCGGCCCCGGGGGCGTAGTATCAGAAGTAGCTGTTGTTGTAAACGTAAAATCCCCGCTTGTTCTCAAGTTTCCTGCGGCATCTTTTGATTTCACACGGTAATGATACAACGTATTCCCTGCAAGACCGGAGAGTATCTGGGTATGACTGGCCACCATCGATGCGTTGAGAACCGTTTGGGATCCGTAACTTGTACTCAGACCGTACTCTACCTGCGTATCAGCAGATTCATTTGTTGTCCAGGTAATCGTAGCTCCTGAAGTAGTTATTGAACCGGCTGTTACGCTAGAAATTGTCGGAGGTGTCGTATCAGCTACGACATTGTTGACGGTGAGGGATAGTGCCGTTGCCGTCGTCGTGTTTCCTGCCGCATCGCGCGAAATTGCCGTCAACGTATGGGATCCGTTTGATGCGCCGGTCGTGTCCCAACTCACTCCATACGGCGCGGATACATCTTCTGACCCCAGATTGGCGCCATCAAGTCGGAACTGTACGCCTGCTACCCCTACGGCATCAGCCGATGTTGCGGTGACACTCACGGTCCCCGAAACTGTCGCATTATTTGACGGCGCAGTCATGCTCACAGTCGGCGGTGTGGTATCCTGCGGATCCTGGTACAGCTCAAGGTAAATATCCCCTGACCAGCCGTCGGGCGCAACATCATAGTCAAGGTCCCACCACGTCGATCCGCCTTGCTGGACCGGACCGCCGACAACCGTCGCAAGCGCTCCCGTGTCATGATTACCAAGAACAGTACCTCCGGGAGTCTGGCGCACATTTAATAATGCCGTTACCCGGACGCGGTTTCCTATAGAAAATTGGCCGGTATTGCTTACCGTCACAGCAACCGTGGATGCCGTCGTCGTATTACCCGCAGCATCACGTGCAATCGCGGCTAGCGTGTGACTTCCATTGCTCACCGCAGTCGTATCCCAAGTCAGTGAATATGGCGCAGATGTATCTTCGGCACCAAGATTCGCCCCGTCAAGTCGGAACTGAACGCCCGCGACGCCTACGTCGTCTGAAGCATTTGCCGACACGGTGACCGCCAAACCTGAAACCGTTGCGCTGGGAGCCGGCGCGGTCATAGAAACCGTCGGCGGAGTTGTGTCGCCGCCCTGTGATCCACACGCCACCATGGGACCGATATATTGCGTGGCCACCACGAGGTCGTCAAATGTCAGGCGGTCCGTCACGCCGTTGCCGCCAGTTTCGTGATAATACTGAAACCAGAGGTAATTGATGCTCAGTGCAGTTGTGCTCCGCCATTGAAATCCTTCGAAGGGACTGCCCGATGGACTGGGAAAAAATTCATCTGATGACCAACTGCCTAATGGTGAGCCTTCCGCCAAGTGCTGCCGCAGCACACCGTCGATCCACACAGCCTGCTCACCGTTCAATGAGGTGACCGGGGTGTTCATTTTAATCATAAATTCTATAGGGAACCAGGTGTTGAGCGTCAACGGTACGGCAGGGGAAGGATTAAAACCGTTACCGAAATACTGTGAACCATTCCAGCTACGCATATTCATCCAATAGGTATAAAAATCCCACACGAACGGACTTCCGCTCGGTTCGACTGAAGAACTAAATCTGTCAGAACCGGTAGGTTGAGTGCCTGCACTGCCTATGGGAAAGTTTGAGGCAGGATTTCTGCCGCCCATGGTCACCAAATGATGAAGCCCAGGAAAATTCGAGGGAAACTTGACGTAATACCTCACATACAACGTGTCATATGACGCGGGTGCAAAATTCTTGTACAGATACCCTCCTGAAGTGCTTCCACCCACCGCGGTCATTTGCAACGAGTGCGTTCCACTGCTTGTCGCCGGCACATCCGTCGTGAACGACATACCACCGGTGTTGTCATTGTCATTCCAGCGAGCAGCCATCGTGCCAATTGAATTTTCCTCAAAATTTTCTGTAAAAACAACAGCCGGATCGTTCTGAATGCCGACGTCGCACGGATATTGCTGAGCGATACCCTGTACGACCTGCCCTTCAGCGATATGTACGGGTCTGAAAGTGACCGCGGCAAAAGAAAAAATAACCACACTGATAATGCTTGTTTTTAAGATACCCCGTATATATACGCGCACTGGAGACGTGGAATTTTTATGTTCCAATGTGTAAAATGGCAAATAGTTAACCTTACCCTCCGATCAGATTAGTGACCTGTCCGGGAGGAGTGGTGTCGGGAATGATATTGTTGACCGTAACTGTCACTGCGGTGGCAGTAGTGGTATTCCCTGCCGCATCCTGTGCGACTGCCGTGAGTGTATGAGAACCGTTTGAGACTCCTGTGGTATTCCAACTCACTGAATACGGTGAAGAGGTATCCTGTGATCCGAGATTGGCACCATCAAGCTTGAACTGGACGCCTGCTACCCCGACGTTATCAGATGCGTTAGCGGTAACATTGATTGTTGCGGACACCGTCGCCCCATTGACCGGCGCAGTCATGTTGACAACCGGCAACGTTGTATCTGACGCAGTTGTAAATGAGTAGTCGCCCGATGTGACTAGATTTCCGGAGGCGTCACGAGATAGAATATAGAAATGATACACCGTTCCTCCGCTGAGATTGCTCAATACCGCTGTGTGTTCAGTGACAAGGGTGGCATTTAGCGTGGTTTGGCTGCCGTAAATCAATGTCGTCCCGTATCCAGCTTGCGTATCGGCCGGTTCATCAGTGGTCCACGTAATCGTCGCACCAGTCATCGTAATATTCCCTGCAGTCACGTTAGTCAGCACGGGAGGCACAACATCCTGAGCAGACTGATAGATTACCAAATAAATATCGGCAGACCAGCCGTCAGGAGCAACGTCATAATCTAATTGCCACCAGGTATATCCGCCCTGAATGACGGGGCCGCCGATAACTGTCGCTAATGCACCGGCTTGGTGATTGCCCAAGATATTGCCCTCCGGAGCATCGCGGGTATTAAGCAAGGCGGTTACCTGAACTCGATCGTTAATGGAAAACTGACCGGTGTTGCTAACGGTTACAGAAATATTTGCGGCGGTCGTTGTATTGCCTGCCGCATCACGCGCAATTGCCGTTAGTGTATGACTGCCGTTTGTCGCACCCGTCGTATTCCAAGATGTAGAATACACCGATGCAGTATCTTCTGCGCCTAAATCGTTTCCGTCTAAACGGAACTGTACGCCGACCACACCGACATTATCCGAAGCAGTCGCTGTTACATTCAGAGTTCCCGAGACAGTCGCGCCGTTTGCAGGCGCCGTTACACTTACCGTCGGGTCCGTACTATCGGCAACGCCATTATTGACCGTGACCGAAATCCCGGCAGAAATTGTACTATTAGCCGCTGCATCCCTGGCAACCGCTGTGATGGTATGAGAAGCATTTGAGGCCGTCGTTGAATTCCAGGTTATCGAATACGGTGAGCTGGTATCCTCTGATCCGAGGTTGACACCATCGAGTTTAAACTGAACACCCGAGACAGCCGTATTATCGGAAGCTGTCGCCGATACTGTCACGCTTGAACCGCTGACTGTGGCGGCATTTGCCGGTGCAGTGACGGAAACTATCGGCGGGGTTACATCACCACCGCTGGCGGCATAATATCCCGCATTCGTTGGACACTGACTGGCGATGCCCGGAAGTAGACTGTAGTCATTAGCTCCCGGATTAGTAAAAATTGAAGCGGCATTGCTTTGGGTAATGAAGGTTGAGTTTGCGTCATACCCAAAGGTGGCAGTTGCATCCTGATGAGTGTAGTGTTCTTGCGTAGCGTTTACGTGCCGTTGCACCATTTGGAAATCCGCAAAGGGAGTAATAAAGCAGTTGTTGTTTGAAGTGATATCTTGCAGGATAGAATTTGCAACGTTGGACGGGTCAGGATAGGTACCGGACTTTGTAATGTATGCCATGGTGTCATACCCGGCGCCAGGGACTCGATCTGGCATGCCGAAGAAAACGTTCCGTTGCACATTGTGGTTCGTCCCATTTACGATGTTGAAGAGCTGGCCCAACCCGACAAAGGTGTTGTTTGTCACGACAGCATTCTGCCCGCTAATAGTGTAGAGTTGTGCGGTTAATCCGTCACGGCCCACATAATTCCATCCTTGGTCAACATTGTAGACCAAGTTATGGTTCATGGTGACATTGGAAGTAATAAGCGTGCCCAAGCTCTCAGTGTCGTGAATGATATTATCGCTGATCATTACGGGCCCTTCGGTAGGGTTCTTGAAGAAGAATGCTTGCGGAACATGATACACCGTGTTACCAGAAAAAGTAATGGAACCCGTGTGTCCACAACCAAAACCAACGTATGACTGACAGGAGAGAGTTGTAAGCGCACCGAGGTGAATACTACCTAAACCCGTATTTTCCCATTGCCCAGGATGCGAGGCTTCGTAAAAATCATGGAGCTGATTGTTAAGAATGGAGATATTGTAGGCGCCGCCATTATCACCTCGATTAATGAGAATGAGTCCGTGATTCTCTGAGCTTTCCAAGGTAAGGTGATGGATATTACTATTTTGGATAGTAATATCATGCGTCAAGCTGCCATTTACGGTTGCATTGCCATCACTATAGGCATTCAAACTTACGTTGCCGTTTACAATTTCAAAACCGTCGATGGTCCAGTACGACTTCTCCCGAATAATAACCGCCGGATGATTCATGGTAGTCAAGTTGAAACGGGAGTCATTCATATTAAGAATGGGGGTCTCACCGGGGTAATTCCGAACCACAATCGGATTGCCCGCTGCCCCGTTGTCAATATCTGCATACTCGCCGGTTACGTTTTGAATTGAAATAAAATTACGCACTCCCTGGCCGGCACTCATCGCGTTATCATAATCATACGTTCCTGCACGTGCGTAGATTGTATCGCCCGCGACTGCCCTGCGTAGCGCTGGCTCAAAGGTCAAATAGGGCGCATTAATTGATCCATTGTTTGCATTATTGCCATTCGGAGCCACATAATATGAAGCGCTTGCCTGCGCCTGCGCCGCTTGAGGCGGCAAGGACATCCCGCTAACAAACAGCACAGCAATAATACCCGAGACCACGGCAAGAAAGCTCCAATGAGTGACAGCGTGGAGCTTATGATTATGCCATCGACGATACCAGGAAGCGCTATGCGGATATTTTACCATATTACAATATGTAAAAAATGTATAAATTACCCCCCTGTGAGATTCGTGACTTGCGCGGGTGGTGTAGTATCGGGTGGCTGTGCTGTCGTAAAGGTGAAATCGCCGGACGTCATACTGTTTCCGCGCGCATCTTTTGAGATGACGCGATAATGATAGAGGGCTGAAGCAACAAGACCTGAAATGCCGTGACTGTGCGAGGTTACGCGATTACTATCCAGTGTGGTTATGGATCCGTAGCTTGTCGTGAGTCCGTACTGGACTTGACTATCGGCAGGTTCATTCGTTGTCCATGAAATGGTTGCACTCGTGGCAGTTAGTGTCCCTGCAGTGACCGAAGAAATGACCGGCGGAGTAACATCAGCCTGGTACAGTTCCAGGTAGAGGTCGGCGGACCAACCATCAGGGGCAGTGTCATAATCCAGTTGCCACCAGGTGTAGCCGTTCAGTAACGTAGGACCACCAGTCACGGTTGCAAGCGCATCAGCTGCATGATTGCCGATAATAGTACCGCCTGCAGCGTCACGGACGTTCAACAGGGCAGTGACCCGTACCCGGTCACCAACCGCAAATTGTCCAGAATTATCCACGGTCACAGAAATCCCGGCTGAGGTTGTTTGGTTTCCAGCCGCATCTCGCGCCCGCGCAGTAAGAGTGTGGGCGCCGTTAGCGAAGGTAGTTGTGTTCCAGGTAATGCTAAATGGTGCGCTCGTATCCTCACTACCTACGTCGACTCCGTCAACCCGGAATTGGACGCCGGCTACGCCAATATTGTCGGATGCGGTGGCTGAGAAGGTTACTGCTGCACCGGAAACCGTTGCACCGTTTGCCGGAGCAGTGACTGACACTGTCGGCGCCACCCCGTCACTTGCTGCTGTAGTAAAAGTGTTGTCAGATCCCGTGGCAAGATTGCTGGAACCATCCCGGGAAAGCACACGATAATGATACAGCGTATTCGAAGAAAGTCCGGTGATTTGCTGGGAATGAGAGGTGACGTAGGAGGAATCTAACGTTGTTGTAGAGCCATAGCCCACCGTTGTCCCATACTCTATCTGGCTCGTCGCCCCTTCATTGGTAGTCCAAGTAACGGTCGCCGTGGTCGTACCTACACTGGATGAGCTGACGCTCGAAATAGTTGGCGCAGTTGTGTCTGGCGTTCCACTGCCATATTCAAACGCGCCTAAATCAGGCGCACTGCCGTTCCAGTGACGACAGTTGGTCTGACTTGGATTGACGTCATCTGATTGGGCGCAATGGAATCCAGCAATAATTTCACCTTGGTCTATTCCCGGGCTGGTGCCCTGGAGCTGGTAGTTGTTTGCTCCTGCGTTCACAAAGAGCGGATCTCCTTGGATACTATTTGCATCCTCACTGCTTGCAGTTCGCCAAGCAGCAAGTGTTGCGTAAAATGTTGGATTCAGGGCTTTCCGGCCAGAAGTGGAGGCAGCAAAAGCATCGGGAGCGGTGGGGTGATAGAAAAGATTACGATTAGAAACAACATTGTTCATTGAATTCCAATAGAATGACAGGTACCGGGTACCCGATGTGCCAGCATACGTTGGAATCAGATCTGAAATGATATTGTTTTTTGAGGTCATAAAAACATTATTGAGGTTGCAACCACCTTGTGCGTCATTCTCATACGTATTATGAATACCCGACGTATTTACTAATGTGTTGTTATAGACATTGTAACGATTGTCACCGCAACCGTTGAAAATGGCAATTCCATTCGCAGCTTCATTTGAACTTGAAATGATATCGTGAAAGACATTTCCCGAAATTGTTCCGGCGAATTGACCGGTTGCTGTTGGCCACCCAAGCCAGATACCTTCGCGTGAATTGTAGACCACATTGTCTTTTATAGTGATGTCAATATCACCGCGTTTCATGGCGATAGGCTGCGCAGAATTGTAGAACGTATTCCCTTCAATACGGCTGTTCATGACGCCATACCATTCAATAGCTGCTCCCGTATGTACGGAGTTAACGCGCCAATCACCGACTCCGGGACCGGCGTCACTACCGGTATCATGAATAGTATTATTTAATACATTCCATCCCGGGGTGTCGGGTAGATATGCCTGCCCGGTTGCACTACCGTTATATATTGCGGCAGGGTTACCAAAACAGTACTGTTCACCAGTAGTAAAGGCTAATTCTGAATTCTGGATTGTCACGTCGCCTGCACCGCCGCTATACGGACTTAAAGAAACAGCGCGGCCATTCGTCTGCATGATCGTGACATTATCAAGAACAAAGTGGTAGAGGGGAGGGTTGGGCGTATACTCACCTGTCCAGATACCCGGACGCTTCGAACACTCGATCAGACTATTTGAAGGATTGCTATCGTCAGGCATGCGGACGTACACATACTGCGATGCCTGATCGTAGTAGTACTCTCCCGGCGCATTGAGCGCAGCCAGGGAATCGGTTTGCACAGTCGGATCTGCGCGCTGTAACCACGTGGTGCGGTTGATCCAGCAGTTTGTATTATTGACGGTGTATGAGCCGCCGCTATACCTGCATTGCTGGGGCGCTTGGAATTCTGCGCGGTAGATGTTGCCATTACTGGAGCTGTACAACTGCCAGCCAGTCACCGCATCGCTTCCCAGTATGAGAATTTGACTCTTGTCACCAACGCCTCGGACTATCGTAGGCTGTAGTGCGGTTCCACTTTTGGGGATAAGTTGTTCACGGTAGACACCTGGGTAAATGTTCAGCGTATCCCCACCGGTAAGCGTTGCATTTGCTTTTGCAAGAGTCTTCCAAGCCGTTCCAAGCGACGTTCCGTTGTTGTTATCGTTGCCATTCACTCCATCCACGTAGTATGTGCCCCCCGCAGCCTGTGCGGCTGGTGTGTACTGTATGATTTCTGAGAAAACAAAAAAAGATGACACGGCCGTGAAAACCATAACCAAAATGCTCCAATGGACAAACTCATGCATCCAGTGGCTATGCCATGTTTTGTACCAGTGCGTTTTGTGAATATTTTTCCTCATACACAGTGTACTATTATAGCACGAAGAACAAAAAAAATCAAGGTGTTTCGCCCGTTATTATTGACTAGTTAACATTATTGAGAATGATTACCGAATAGGAGCCTTATGTATTCAGTAGCCGATACGGTAATCCGAAAAATGTATCCCTATTCCTTTTTGGATTGCTCTGCGCTGGAACTCTGACTATTCTTCCTTTGGTTTCTCCAATTCCATCGGTTCAATATCTCCGCCGACTTCAGCTATTTTCATCACATCCTTATCAACTTTTTTAAACTCCTTGTACGCAGCATTATACGTGTTCACCGACGTGCCGAGATGCTGGCCGAGCTTCTGCATGTATACATCGTAACTCGTCAGGTGCTTCGCGAGCATTTCGACATTCTTTCGAATTTCCTTCGCCGACTCCTCTATCTTTAATGCCCGCAACCCCTGAAGAACCGTCTGCAAATACGCGAGAAAACTTGTGGGCGAAACGATGATGACATGCTTTTCTTTAAACGCATATTCGATTAAATCGCGAGTTGCGACTTTGACTGCACCGACTTTGTTGACCAGTAGGTCGTAGTAGATTGCTTCTGATGGTATAAACATGAATGCAAAGTCCATCGTGTCCTCCTGTGGACGAACGTACTTAGCAGTTTCATCAATTCGATTTTTGAGATCAATCTTAAACAGTTTCTCCAGTTCAACGCGTGCTTCGGGCTGAGGTTCATTCAAAATACGTTCATAATTCTCTAATGAAAATTTCGAATCAACGGGAATTATTTTTTCTTTCACAAAGACAACTGCGTCGACAATCTCACCATCTTTAAATTTATACTGCATCTGGTATGAATTTGGTGGCAGGACATTCTTCAATGTTTCTTCAAGATAATACTCCCCTAACACGCCGCGTTGTTTGGGGTTCTTCAAAATGTCCTGTAGGCTCTTGAGCTGGTCGGAAAAATTCAATACCTGCCGGTTTGTTTCGTCCAGCTTCGTCAGCCGCTCGGTCACATCACGGACAATTTTTGCAGAATGCCCGAATTGCTCCTGCAGGGCTTTTGTGGATTCACCTAATTTCGTATCGAGCACCCGGGTCAGTTCGGTGCTCTTTTCATTCAACTGTGAGAGGCGTTCTTCAAGTCGCACCATCTTTTCCTGCATGCCCTGGTCTGACGGCTGACTCCCCGACCGTTGGCGAAACGCGACAATAACAATGCCGGCTAATATGAGGACGCTGATGATAATAAGAGGGAGCTCCATGAAGGTAGTATACAATATATCGTAGTAAATAAAAAAGGCTCCGGCATAATGCACCAGAGCCTTGTGATTTTGCGAAATTTTTCCTCCTTTCGTTACCATGTTTTGGTTGACCGTTTTACAATAACTTATCCGCACATTGGGAAAGTTATTCAGCTCCCCTGCATGACTGCTACTTCAGCGTGAACCGAATAATCAGTGTAGTCGCGTTACACCCTACTGCGTCAAATATACTGACTTCCCAGCTATGTTCGCCGGCAGGCAGGTAGCTCACATCCCATGTCTGTGAAAAATACCCATACCGGTCTGCCAATATATCTACGCACACATTTTGAGCGCAAATTGAGCCGAGCCCGGAATTATAGACGGGCGACGGTCCCCAGGCCACACTTTTATCCACAGCCTGAAACGTAACGGTTAGTTCTTTTGTACCAACATTAAATATTGGCTTTTCAGGAATGTCATGCCCGTATTCACTGCTACTGACAACGTGCTTAAATTGGCCACCATCACTCAGTGCCACGACACGCGTCTCGGGTGCAACATCGTCACGGAACAGAGTAACAGGATCAGAGCAATCTAGGAGATTGCTTCGAAGAAACGCAAGAGCTCTAAACGAGTAGTACCCTCCTACCGTGTCAAAATCTGCCTTCCCATAATCCACTAACCACGGCATTGCTGTATCCGCACCGGCACGGAAATTGTGCCATCCCCCATCCTTATCTAAGGCATCCTTCCACTGGAATTGGATGCTGTCAACAAGAGGGGCTACACGCTCTCCAATGGTTGCCATGAACGGTTCATACAGACAAAAAAAACCGCTCGTCGGCTCGGAGATCCTGACAGATTCTTGCGCAATCAAATTACTTGATTCTTCATACATCTGCATACATGCCAGCACGCAAGCGAGTGCGGCATATCTCATCATCCATTTCATACTAATCCTTTCTTTGTGTCTTATTTATGATTTCCCCACAGAAATTTTACCGGCCCGTACACAAAGTAGAGACCGTACATCACCTCCCTTCACTCATACTGAATATTCATCTCGCTTCTACTATCGCACAATCGATACTACGGGAATACGACTCCCCACAAAGAGATTGCGACGCGAGCAAAATACGTCGGACGTATATCGCCGACATCTTTTTCACCGTACGTATTGATCCACCCGGCTTGAAATGTCATCCCGGTGGTTTCGCCAATATCATTGACCAACAACCAATCGAGGCTGAGAAAAGGTCCGATAGACATCCACTCTGCGTGATCGTGGGTACGATACTGATACACCATCCCAAAAGACACGAGCTTGGTTGAATACTTTTGAAACGGCAACCACGTGGGATAATACTGAGCGGTAACTTCACCGCCAGTACTTGCGCTTCCCGATCCAATGCGTGCGGAGAGCAACACCGAAGTAATCGGCACATGAGCGCCAATTCCAGCGTTGAACTCCACACCGCGCGTAACACTACTACGCGTACCGAACTGTACTACCGATGTGCCCCAACGTATGTAGGTCATGTCATTGAGCATGTGTGGCAAAACTGTTGAGTCTTCAGCGGTCACTTGAGCCGTGGCAACCACTGGCAATAAGATTGCCAAAAATGTGATGAGCATCAGAGCTACTTTCATCAATTCTCCTTCCAGTTTGTTTGAATATTCTGTTGTCAATATTCAGTTATTTCGTGAAAAAATATCTCAGCCTTTACCAGGGCCGAGTTATTAAATAACGGTGTCGTCTTTTTCTTTTGTTCAATGTTATTATACCAAATGCATAATACAAGGCAAGTATTTGATAAATAAAAAAAGATCAAAGGGCGTCCTTTGATCGTTAGCGTTTTGGTGAAATGCCCTCGTTATGTTTCAGCATATTAGCATATGCCCGATCATTAATGATAAAGCCGAGCATCACGCCAGCAAAAAGCATACATACACCGCCGCCAAGTTGAACGGCCTTGTACGCAATTTCCGGAAAAAGGAAAAAACAATTTCCTGTTAATGCGGTTACCCCTGCAATGAACCCGATTAAAAACAAAAACAAGTACATGATACCCTCTCCTGCGTCTATTTTTATTTTCCAATATCAAACCGTATCACGAAGGATTCCCTGCGTCAAGATTGAAAAATCGGATCGCATTCGCTGTTGTTTGCCGTTCGATGTCCTCATACCCAACGCCCTTCACTTCGGCAACCTTCTCAGCAACGTATTTCACATATAACGGTTCATTTCGTTTGCCCCGAAACTGCTGTGGAGCGAGATACGGGGCGTCTGTCTCGACCATCAACCGATCAAGCGGCACAAATTTAACCACATCCAGAAGTGATTTGGCATTCGGAAAAGTAATGATACCTGTAAACGAGATCATGAATCCGGCCTCAAGGAACATACGCGCAATCTCAACATCGGAAATAAAACAATGGACTACACCTCGTGAGTAACCGGCATGCTGCAGAATAGCAAACATATCACGGTACGCGCCTTGCGGTTCTTGCTTCGACGGTCGACAGTGCAGGATCATCGGCAAGTTTCGTTTTGAAGCGAGCTCAATATGCTTAAGGAAGACTTCCTTTTGCTTGTTCTTAAACTCCACCTCTTCTACTCCTTCCGGTACATGGAAATAATCAATACCGCACTCTCCTATCGCGACAACGCCCTTTTCCTGCGCTAGCGAATCATAATAGGCAGGATCAAAATTTTCTTCGCGGCTTTTGAACGGTATTTCTACTTCATCGACGTACGTTTCGTGCAGATGGATTGGGTGCAGGGCAACGGCGGCAAACATCTTGCCTGGATATTTCTGTGCGAGATCGATGGCTCGTTTACTCGTCGTATTCTGCGAACCGGGATTGATTATACGCATACCGGCATCAAGCGTACGCTTTACTACGTCATCAAAGTCATCTTTGTACGCGCTGAAATTAAGGTGGCAATGGGTATCGATAAGCATAGTGTTTTTCATTATACACTATCAATATGAACTGCGCCTACTGCTCCTCGAGAATAGAATTTATATGAAGAATATACCCACTCTGCAGGTTTTATGCATAAACCGGCTTTCACAGGATTCCAGTGGATATAGTCGAGTTTTTGTTTCATTTTTTGTTCTGAATATACGTTGAAATCGTAGAAGGAGGGCTGCCAGATTTTGTATTTTTGTTCCGACATTCTCCGATGCGGATATTCTTTCTGGGTAGGTCGGGTCCCTTGACCCGACCTGTGCATTGACGAGGTCAAGGGACCTCGTCTACCCCGGACATGTATATAATTTGCAATACTTTTACCGGAATGACTTTTGATGCTTTGCATGATTTTTGAAATAGTCAGCTTCGGGTCTTTATCGACATCCCACCATACAATCAGGTGCAAATGATCCGGCATGAGGCAATATCCGACAACTAAAAAATGTAACTTTTTTCTGTAAAACTCAATATCGCTGAGCACAATCTCAGCACACCGGGGATCTGAAAATATGTTTCTATCACAAAACGCTTTTGTCGTAACAAAATGCGCGTAGCTTATTTCATTGAAGCGTGGAAACTTTGCCGTATGATTTTGTTAGTCTACCCGATCACCTTCCGCAACCCCTCCGGCATCAACGCCGTCAGTATCGACGCGCCGGCGATAAGCATCTTGGCAATCGGCGACGTGTCGAGATTATGGGTAAATCCTTCAGAAATGGGATACGCCTGGGCGACAGTCAGGATTGTTCCAAGAATCAAGATACCCACGACAATACCCAGCACTGCCCCCGCCACCCGATTGATTGACCCGAGAAAAGGGATAATGCTGACCAGTTTGAATACTTTTTCTAATTTTTGGAAAATATACCCGACCAGCTGATTCACAACAACAAATATGATGATAAAAGAGACCACATTTGCCAATCCCTCTTTGACAAACAAAAACTGCATGAAATTTGCAAACGGCTCATAGAAATTCCCGGCCACGATAGTACCAACGATGATCCCCACCAAAACGCCTACCGTATGAATAAGCCCAAACCAGAATCCGCTGAAGACAAAGTAGAGAAAGAGCGCGATGAGAACAACGTCGAATGTGGGCATAGGTGTATGTAATAATTTTTTTCCTGTCATTTCGACCGAAAGTCGCCGAAGGCGACTGTAGTGGAGAAATCTCGATTCAGAAAGTTGTTACGCATACAGATTTCTCGACTCAGTCGCATGCTCCTTCGCTCGAAATGACAATGATTACGTAATCCTTGGAAAAAGCGGATTAATTTTAGTTATTTTTGACTGAGAAAAATGGGAAATGATCTTTTCAGAAATGTCGGGCATAAACGGTGCAAGTGCATGGCCGATAGACATAATCACACCGGCTATTTCTCCTAACAGTTTGAGCCTGTCTGCATCGTCAGTCGGTTTTTCCCACGGCTTTTCTTTTGACAACCGATCATCCGCTTTATGCACTTCATCCAAAATACCCTGGAGCGCTTCATGAAATGCAAGCTTTTCAATATGAGCGAACGTAGCCAGAGCAAGTTCAGAGTATTCATTTTTTTCGATAACTCCCCCGCTCTGATCAATAAGTGTCGCAACTCGTGCGGTCAAATTGCCTACGCCGTTTGCGAGATGCGCATTGAATTGCGTCGTAAATTCAGATTCTTTAATGTCACCGTCCTGTCCAAAAGGAAATTGCGAAAGGAGTAGAAAGCGTGTTGCATCAACGCCGTATTTTTTTACCAAGTCATTTGGATCAATCACATTGCCGAGCGACTTGGACATTTTTGTCCCATTGAGCGAAAAAAATCCGTGTGCAAAAATAAGGTTCGGCACTTCTAATCCTGCCGCAAGGAGTAACGCCGGCCAGTATATCGCATGAAATTTCAAAATGTCCTTCGCCATCAGATGCACATCTGCCGGCCACCATTTTTCAAATGCCGCCTGATCATCGCCGTATCCGATAGCTGATATATAATTCTGCAATGCTTCCACCCACACGTACGTCTTCTGCGAAGAATCCCACGGAAGCGAAATGCCCCACGTGACCCGTTCGCGCGAGACAGAAAAATCCTCAAGCCCCTGATCAAAAAGACCAAGCGTTTCTTTCTTTCGCGATTCGGGACCGACGACAATCTTGCCCGTCTCAATGAGTTTGCGCACATTCTTAAGATACGTCGAGAGCTTGAAAAAGTAATTCTTTTCCTTCACCTGTTCCGGCGGGCGGTTATGCAGAGGGCACATCCCGTTCACCAGCTCTTTTTCGGTGAGAAACTTCTCACAGCCGGTGCAGTACAACCCCTCATATACCCCTTCGTAAATGTCGCCTTTGTCAAAAAGCTTTTGCATGAACATCTGGACGGACTTCTTGTGCCGGTCACTTGTCGTCCGCATGAATATGTCATGCGAAATATTCAGTCCTTTGAAAGCATCTTCGAATAGGGCGCTGTTCTGATCGCAAAACGCCTGTGGATCCATACCCGCTTTTTCCGCACTCTCTGCTACCTTTGACCCGTGTTCATCCGTCCCCGTGAGGAAAAAGACATCGTCTCCCTTGAGCCGGTGGTATCTCGCCAAAACGTCCGCCGCAATCGTCGTATACGCATGACCAATGTGCGGCTTGTCGTTCACATAGTAAATTGGAGTTGTAATATAGAACTTCGTGGACATATTCTAATAACAATTATTAATACCACTTCTCGCCCCGAACCGGAGCGAAGCGACTGGTACGGGGTCGTTCACGTGATAGATCGGCGTTGTTATGTAGAAATTCTTAGGCATAGTCAAGAAAAGTATATCCCATATTTACACTAAACTCAAATAAAAAAAGACGCCCGATAGTATCGAAGCGTATTTAAAAAGGAGACGTTCATCGTTTGATTGATGAGAGAAATTCGAGAATGCGAATACCCTTATGGGGACTGAGGACCGTAATGCTGTGAAACTGACGATTCCAACTCGGACTATTGGGACTCTTCACAAATTTCTCATGAGAGAACGCCATCTCTTCATACCCCATCCAATAGCGTTCCGAGAATGCGAGAAGATCGGCGATGCCCACTTGCTGAACTGATTTTCTTGTGCTAGCTCGAACATTGCGCACATGAAGGCCCGTCCGTTTCATGCTCACCCCGCACACCCATACCGTTCTGAAATCAAGAATTTTCTTTACCCCTTGATTTCTTTGGGTCGCTCGAATCACCGGCTTAATAAAATCATCCGCTGAGATAGTGCGTACGACTACCCGCACTTCGGGTAGCCAGATTAAGCCACGATAACGACCTCGTTGACTCGCTAATACGGGCACCAGCCACGGTCGTTCACGAGTTATCCTACGATATGTCTCTTCGTTCATCCTGAACCTCCGTTCTTTGACTCATTCCGAGTCTGGATGACTGTGTGTTGTTATGAACTGTGTACCTGCGAAAATGCAGCGCGTGTATGGTACGGAATTAGGGTGTTGTTGTCAACAAAAAAAGAGACCAATATTGATCTCACTCAAAAGGACCGCAAACACTTTTCCGCGTCGGCTTATTAGGTCGACACATAGAAGAATGTCCCTGTTCATCAGCGAGCATTTGATTGGCAGCCGATTTGAGTATCCTCACTGACTCATTGTACTGTGCAATTGTGGGGATACAGTTCCCGATTTTCCCCACAGAAATCGCATCTGCAACAGTCTCACTAGGAACCTGCGGCAACTTGGTTTCATCTTGAGAAACCTGACGTTTTTTTGGCAAACTGACCTCCTAGGTTTTTTTGCTACAAAAAGTATACTCCACAATCTGAAATTCAATCAAGTCAAAAAATTCTATTCAACCTCTCCTAATGTCCCTATCTGCCGAATACTCTCGCTTATTTCCCTGAACCCATTTCCACGACACAACCAATATCCGCGTCCTAATCTCAGCTGTTCCAATGGGATTTTCACATCACTCTCAAATGAATCGCCAACAAAGGCGCACTGTTGAGGATTGAGAGAAAAACCTACGGCCTGAGACGCTGTATCAAGAATGCGCTTATAAAACAAAGGCGACGGTTTATCGTCAAGATCTCCCAATGTAACGCTTGTTATATTGACACCCTCAGTCTGCACTAACTTCACTCGTTTCATTTTACTGATATTAGAAAACTTTGACTCGTAGATCCATGTACTATTTTGGGCATCCCATTTCAACCGCGCATCTGACGAGGTAAAAACATGGAAACGGCTGTTGTGTGATGCCAAATGAGCATAAAGAGGAGCCACATCAGGATACACTGTCGCATGGGCAATCACTGATTCCCAGTATAACGAAGCGACGTCAAAACACTCCGCAGGGGTCAATTGTGCATGTGTTTCATCACGGGCAATGCACGCCCAGATTTCCCTGCTCCATACATGTTGTGTGATCCGTCCAGCTAATTCACGTGACAGACGCATCACGCTATCAAAATGTTCTCTGCCACCAGGCACTTTTGACCAATTGTTATCCTTCACTCGCAATCCTTCTAAGAACGTAAGGAACACTTTGGCAAAATGATCCACAAAAGCAGGCGGGTATTTTTTGCCCAGTGTCCGCAATGCCTGCTCATGCCCGATGCCAAAATCAACAAGCGTGTAATCAACATCAAAAAAATAATCCGTAATCTTCATTTTTATGCGTCAAAGAAATTCCTGCCGGTCTTGAGCGCTTCAAGATACGAGGGAATCGTATGGAAGTACGGCGTGGGCAAATGATCCATGTCGTACCAATCCCACGACTCGAATCGTTCCGGCTCCATCACTTTCGGCTCGCCGCTTGCCCAGTCGGCGATCATTCCGATATCGATATACTGCACGGGCGGATATGCCTTCAGATTATATAACCGCAAAAAGCGTACATTCGTGATCTCCATGCCGGTTTCTTCACGTGTCTCACGTTTGGCGCATTCGACGACCGATTCCATGTATTCAAGATGTCCGCCCGGCCAGGCATACTCCCCTGCGCCGTGAGATCCTTTTCGCAAACCCATCAACACCTTGCCGTCCTTGAGTACCATGACGCCAAGACCGACTTTGATTAACTGTCTTTTGTCTTCTTGAATTGGTTCCATAGATTCAATTGAATATGTACTTTTATCATTGTATCGTATCTGCCTCTACATGTACTAGTTGATAGGGAATGTTTTGTTCTTGCAAAAGTTTCTTTATCTGCGCCTGCTCAGCATCGTACATACTGGTCAAAGAATCAAATCCGCCTGTGTACATCCTTTTTTTCTGATGCTGCTTCCAGACTACATCCTTTCTTTCCCTGTGCTGCGTTCTTTCGCCTATTTCTACTTCTGACAACGTTGGAACAAAAATCATCGTTGGCAGGGTACGCAGTCGGGAGAGTAATGCATCATACCGTTGCCGATCATGAGGAACCGTATTAAAAAGCAAAAATGAAATATGAAATCTGTTGAAGACAAAAACTGAATCAGTATGTTCGTATATTGTTTTTTCTACATATTCGATCATTGATTCCATAAGTTCCAGCCGCAACGTACCAATAGCAGGTATCCAAAAATGCTTCCACCCAAACAGGAGTTCCTCTTCAGAAAAACTACATACCGCCTTGCTTTTCAGTATGCCTGCAATACTTTTTTGCAGTGTATTTTTTCCCGACCCGGCAATTCCTTCAATAATAATGATTTTTGTTTGTACGGGAATTGATACTTGGCTCATATATACTTCATGACAAGTTTTAAAGTGCGAGGTTGATATATGTCCATCCCGGCTGCCACGACTTTGTTTTGCGCCAATCATTCGTGATCGCCTGCTCCCATGTCTTGCCGTTGCATATCACTTCGAGAGCCAACTGCGGCGCTTGATGCGCGACAATTGCTATTGATTTCCCTGTATACGTATTCTGTATGTCCTGAATGAACCCGCGCATTCTTCCTTCCACATCCTGAAAGCTTTCACCATTCGGAAACGGAGCAGAAATATATTTCTCCAGCGTATTTTTAAACGTATCCGGTTTTCCATTCCAGTCTCCGTAATTTGCCTCACGCAGCCGTTTATCTTGAATGATGTCGTATCTGTCTCCAAACACGAGGTGGGCTGAATCGACCGCACGTTTCAGGTCAGAGCAAAACACCGCCTCAAACTGTTTATCCTTCAGCAATTCCCCCAGTTCTTTTGATTGTTCGATACCCAAAGCAGAAAGTGCACCGGGCAACCAACCCGTTGCGATTCCCTTTTCATTATCTGTTGTTGTCCCGTGGACAACATAGGTGATGGTCATGCTCATAGTATATGGAGTATAGCAATTTTCTGTCGGGTCGTTGAGTCCATATGACAAGTATAACTTGACAGGCGAAACCATGACTGGTACGATCCTGTATTGAAAAAGTTCTCTTATTAAAAAAGTATACCAGTACACATAACCATGAGGAGGTAATTCATGGAGTGGAATGACCGCGTTAAGGCACAGTGCAAAAAGGCAATACCCGGCGTGCCAAATGTCACTGTTGGACAAAACTATGAGGTCTTTCGGGAACGTACCAGCCCGGCGGGTATCACGTGCACGATATGCACAGAGCACGGAGTAGGCCCCCAAATGAATGGCGTAGAATTCGAGAAGCACTTCACGGTGCTTCACAAAATGCGCGAACGCGGGGAAAAACCCAAGAAAAAGGGTAAAGGCTCGAGACCACCCAAGCTCTCGGATGAGGAAAAACTCCGAGATATCCAGCATCGCCTTGGAAAATCGTATATTGGCAAAACGCCTCGACCGGAAAGCGGCACCTTCAATGCGAAGTGCATTAAGAAGATGCCGAAATGCCGCACCATCAAGGTGGGCGAGATATACCGGGTGACGTGGACACGCACAAGTCCTGCAGGATATACCTGTTCTGTCGACATCCCCAATGGTGGGGCGCATACATTCACCCATCGCTTCGACACGTATTTCACGGAAGTCGGCAAGTCCCGCTAGACCGCCCGACGTTCCATCTCAAACACCCCTGGTCAATACTGTCCGGGGCTTTTTTTATGTTTTAAGAGTCCGGCGTTGAGTATATTCAATACGAGATGCCGGGATCCCGATATTCATCGGGACTAAAGGTTCGGCATGAGGAAGGAGTAGCGTTTTTTAATTCCTCATCCTGAACTTGTTTCAGGATCTCCTGGTAAATTCCAATCCTCCGCCAAATCTCGGAATGATGGATTCATTTGTTTGATCAAATTCATTTTCCACTCACGATGCCAATTCTTTAATTGCTTTTCTCTTGCCGCCGCATCCATTGCTTGTGTAAATTCTTCATAATACACGATCTTAGTAATATTATATCTTCGCGTAAACCCTGGAAGTTTTTTTTGTTTATGTTCATCAACCCGATACTCAAGATTCCGTGTCGTACCTATATACAACACGGTATTTAATCTATTTGTCATGATATACACCCAGTACGTTCGTTCTTCACGCATGGTATTTTCTCTCGTGAGTTATCCCCTCCTTGGCTCGTTTCAGTGGGACAGCCTATCCTCTCTGATTATCGAATTCCTTGAACTTCTGAATTGCCTGATCAATTATTTTGATATCCTTTATCTGTTTGGCTGACGAATCCTCTCTGAGCTCTCTGATCCAAGGAATGGCTTCATCTAACTTTTCAACAATCAAATCAGATACAACAACAAGAAATGGGTGTATCCAGTCGTCGATTTTAGTACCGTCAAATTCCATATTGCTTCTTCGATGATGCGTATCTTTTGGGAGAACGGCAATCAACGGCCTCTCATAGTACTTTGCAATGACCATTTCCTGCGCAGTACCGGCACCTAATTTTGATTCCGCGTTGACTACAACAAGATCAGACGATTGAACAAGGTACGCGTCGTGGCCAACAAGCTCCATTGGTCGCGTTTCATCGCGCCATACATCTCCATCTGTAAAATCAACTTCTCCCAGAACTCCCAATGCCTTTTTGTATTTTTCCTTCCAATCAATCCAGCTTTTTCGCTCACTATCCCCTTTAGGTATCGAACCGATAAGGCAAATAGTAAATTTTTTCTTTGCTTCATTCATACTCTCCCCACTACCACCACATACTCCCCTCGCGGCTCTTCTGCCAAAATCCGCTCGGCGACATCTTTGACCGTGCCGGTATATAAGGTTTCGAACTTCTTCGTTAACTCACGACACACGGTAATCCGCCGTTCAGGGTCGCACAGCTCGACAAGTTGGGTCATTGCTTTTTTAATACGGTATGGCGACTCGTAAAAGATGACCGTTCGTTCACTATCGGCGATTTCCTTAATGACACTGTTTCTTCGCTTCTTATGGGGCAAAAAACCGATAAACATAAACTCATCGACAGGGATGCCGGCAACCGACGCTGCAGTGATAACTGCCGACGGACCGGGAATAGGCACGATCGACACCCGATCGCCCAAAGCTGTTTGAACTTCATTGACCAGTCGCCATCCGGGATCAGAAATGCCGGGCGTACCGCCGTCCGTGACCACCGCCATCGATTTGCCTTCCTTGAGCATCTCGACAATCCCCTCCGTCTTATGCGCACTGCTGTGCTGATGGTAGCTGATGAGCTTGTTATGAATATCAAAATGTTGGAGCAGCTTCTGCGTCTGCCGGGTGTCTTCGCATGCGATCACATCTACTTCCTTGAGTATCCGAACCGCCCGAAGCGTAATGTCTTCGAGATTGCCTATGGGAGTTGCGACGATATACAGTGTGGACATACTATTGACAGGTTACAGTTAGTACAGTATCCTACAAAAAGAAAAAAAACAACATTAGCACACAGGAGGACCATTTGGTAGTGAATGTTCACGTAATAGTCAGGCCTGACGAACCATTTGAAAAGGCACTGAAAATATTCCGCTGGGAATGCAAAAAATCAGGCATTCTAGGCCAAACAGATCGACAAAAATTCCCGAAGCCATCGGAAACGCGCAAGGAAAAAGCCCGTCGCCATATCTCACAGACAAATCGGATCAAGCATCGCCAGGATAAGCGATCAATGCCGTAGACCGTAAAATCTCTACGGCTCTTTTCTTGCCAAACTCCCGGTATCCCGATCGTCCTCTGTCTTGCTCTGTATCACATCCTTCACGAACACCTCAATGATCAGCGTCACGGGTACAGCAAGCAGTATGCCGATAAGTCCGGCTACTTTTGCTCCCACAAGCATGACGATGATGATGATCAGCGGATTCAGCCCGACCGCTTTTGACATCACCCGCGGGACAATCAGATGGTTCTCAAGCTGTTGGATAACTACATACAGTGCAACAACAAGAAGCGCTTTGATCGGACTGTCGGTGAAAGCGATAAACACCGCCGGAATTGCGCCGAGGAACGGCCCCAGATACGGAATCGCTTCCGTCAGCCCCGCCCATAATCCCAGAACCAACGCATAATCGATGCCAAGGATAAATAAGCCCAGCCAAGACATGACCCCGATGATGAGCGACAGTACGATCTGACCTCGGAGCCACTGGCTGATTTTTTCCTGGATGCGATTCGCAAGATGATTCAGATACGGCTGATACTTTTCAGGCGAGATGGACCGGAGAAACCGTTTGATCGCATTTTCCTCGACAAGCATGTAAAACGTGATGACGACAACGCCGATGAATGCAAAGAAGCCGCCGAAGATACTGACTACCGACGAGAACAGATTTGAGGTAGTTTGCGAAACGTTTACCTGGAACGACTCGAGTGTCTTGTC
>JBAZCI010000009.1:0-36711 GCA_041671025.1 Patescibacteria group bacterium
ATCAAGTGCCACGCCTGCCAATGATTTAACCCACGCATCACTCACTGCAAGCGGAACAACCGAGGGCGTCGGTTCTTTCACGGTATGACGGAGATCCGCAAGCCAACGAAATCCGTCGCCAGTAGAACCGGTTTCCGGATGAGATTTTCCTCCGGTCGCCAGGATATATGCGCGGGCTGACAGCCTTGTTCCGCTGACATCAACACCGACAATTTTCCCGCCTTCCGCAACGCATCCTTTCACCTGTGCGCCCGTGCGGACGGTAACCTTTCCTTGGCGCATATACTTCTCGAGTACGCGAACAACATCTCCCGCCTGTTCGGTAACAGGAAATGCACGCTTATGCGCCTCAACTTTGAGAGGCAGTCCGCGGGATGTAAAAAAAGTAAACGTTTCGGCAACGCCGAACTGCGAAAAAGACGAATACAAAAATTTCTTTGCCGAACCGTAGTGCGCGAGTAGCCGGTGAATGTCTTCTTCCGCATTGCATATATTGCATCGTCCGCCGCCGGTAATAGCTAATTTCATTCCCAGCCGTTTATTTTTTTCCAACAGGAGCACGCTGAGGCCGCGTTCGGCCGCGCGCCCGGCAGCCATCATACCTGAGGCTCCGCCCCCGACGACGATAACATCGAACTGGGTACTCATAGTTGCATGTTACTCCATGAGAAGATGTCGCGAGAAAAAAGAGGTTACCTTGCTTTCATATTCCCGCGCAGCAACCGTATATGTTCCATGATGGTCCGCACCGTCAACTGACCATAGCTCGGAATGGTCTTTGCGTGAATCAAAAAGTTCAAGCGCCTCGCGAAAAGGAATGCGCTCATCCTTGGTACCGTGAATAATAAGTAGCGGACGCGGATCCATGGTACGCAACGCTTTATACGGATTGATATTCGGAAAGTATACTCCCGTTCGCAACTTGATATAGAGCAGGACAATCCATCCGAACGGAAAAAAAGGAACTTTTGGCAGATATGCTCTGAAGTTCTGTCGAATGACCGCTACCATGCGCGAAAATGTTGAATTGACAATGACCGCTTTTATCTCAGGAAATTTGCCGAGCGCCAGCAATGCTACTGCACCGCCCATCGAAAAGCCGAAAACGCCTAAACGCCGCATATCGACATCGGAACGCGTCCGAAGATATCGGAGTGCTCCCTCAAGATCATGCTGCTCTTTTTGCCCGAAGGTAATATATGCGCCCTCACTTTCCCCGGATGCGCGAAAATCAAAAAGAAGAATACTGAACCCTGCTTTATGTAAAAATGCCGCCTGGGGAAGTAATTGCTCTTTTGACCGAGAAAAGCCGTGGAGAAGTATTACGGTCGCCGGAGATGTTCCCCGAAAAAAAATGCCCGCGAGCTTTAAACCGTCCTTGCTAAAAAAAGACACTGACTCCCCTTTCAGATCGTATTTTTTTAGCTCATCCGGCCGGAGTTCGCGCGGTTGCCGAATAACGCGTTCAGCGCAATATACCGAGAAAGATAATATCAGAAACAGTGCGCACGACAGGATGATCCACAGGATAAGCGTTAATTGGCCTGTCATAGTGCCCGATCAATTGCTTGATTCACCATAGCATCCGCCTCATAATTTTGTTCCCGCGGAATCCAGCTGAATTCAAGACGCTTGAAATCATGCGTCAAATTCCAGATTTGAACAAACAGTTTCGCCAGCTCGGCATCCTTGACCTTATACTCACGGCGAAGTTGTGATGCAACCAGTTCGCTATCAAGGTAAAAATGGAGATGCGTACCGTCATGCTGTTTTGCCTTCTGTATGCCCAAAAGTACGGCACGATATTCAGCCTGATTATTTGTTGCTGTTCCGATAAACTCGCCGTAGGACCCGATTACTTTCCCCTCCCGCTTAATCACCGCCCCAATTCCGGAGGGACCCGGATTTCCTCGAGCTCCGCCGTCTGTATAAATATCCAAATGTATTTCAGCAGTCGTCATAATACTTCGTCTACCCGTGATTCGCGGATGAGCGTAAAAAACATGGAATCGGTAAGTAACTCTACCGGCGCGCGGTTATCAGTAAGAATTTCCCCGCCTTCATCAACGCCTCGCGCATCTCTTTGTATCCGGTTCATGAGCTCTGCAACGTATGGGGAAGAGGGCCGTATACCCGGACGATCAAAATTAACCGGCGTCTCAGAGGCGACAATTAAATAATTAAATGTGTCTTCGTAGTGAGCGGAATATACGTACGGAAAAACACTGCGGATAGTTGAAAGAATTGAGGTAAGGAGTCGGGAATCGTCATTAACCGCATTGACGTTGATCGCCATAAGTCCCTGGTCTGTCAGCCTGCTCCTGACCAGGTCAAAAAATTCTTGCGTGGTAAGCTGAAAAGGGATGTAAATCTGCTGGCTGTACGCATCGACAATGATAATATCATATCGCTCGTCGGTGCTCTCCAGATAGTGTCTCCCGTCGTCATGGATAATAGTGATCGGTTGCTCATCGAGATTAAAATAGTTTCGGGCGACTGTTGTAATCTCGGGATCGATCTCAACCGCATCGAGCGAGATATCCTTATCTTTCTCAATTTCTGTTGTATAGATTCGAGATGTTGTACCGCCTGCATGCCCGATATTGAGTACGTTAACATCCTGATGATCGATGTAATACGGCAATACGGCAAAGTAATCGAAGTACGACGAGGTAAACGGGCTCGACGCGGAATACATGGATTGAATCCCCCTCCCGTCATTTGTTCTCAGCGTAAGCATTCCGTCATCCTCCTGCACCACTTCAATGTACTGATACGGTGATTCCGTTGAATAGAGCAGCCCGGGGCGGTCCTTGAGCGGAGCACCGGCACTCAACGCCCAGAGAATGAGCGGAATAGCAGCAAGGCCGATAACCCACTTTTTTTTAGCCAACAGGCCGATAACCGCGATGATACACAACAGGGAAGAAAAAAAATATAGCGTTTCCCGTGATCCAAGAAACGGAATAGTCCCGAACGTGGTGCTCAGCGCGCCAAGTATGCTGCCAAGTGTTGAAAACGCATATACATTCCCTGCGGTGTTGCCCACCGTGGCAACGTCCTTTGCGAGAAGTCGTATAACAAACGGACTTACTGTTCCCAACAGAAAGAGCGGGACAAAAAAGAGGAGTAAAATTGAAATGAAGGAGCCGATAATCATGATCATTTGAAACCCGCCCAGCCCGAGTACCACGGATGAAATGACAAACCGGAAAACCAAGGGTATACACGCGGTTAACAGGCCGGACACCAGCACAATCCAATATAAAAGCCGCGGATCAGGACGAAGATCTGAAAACTTGCCGCCAATCCAGTACCCAAGCGCCAAGGCCGCCAGCGTAACCGAAATGATGTTCCCCCAAATAAATATGGAATTCCCGAAGAACGGCGCAAGAATCCGGGATGCGGTCAATTCAACGGCGAGACATGATGCGCCGGTTATAAAAACGAGTACAAAGGGAAATATGTTTTTTTTCTGTCCGCTATCCGCCATATGGTTTGCTATCAATAAGTTTTAGTTGTATCTCCCGGTTGCCGTTCCACTCATTCACCGAGACTTCATACATCATATCAATACGGCTTCCTGCTGTCAGCTTGCCGTTGCGACCGTCAGCTCCGCTAAAAGCCATAACTTTGCGTACTAATCCCGATGCCTGTGATACCATCAGGCGGAGATGTTTACCGTCTTTGCCCACCGGAATAACTTCATCGAGCGAGACCCCTTCTGCAACAAACCGCGGCTTGGGATTATGCTCTCCAAACGGTTCAAAACCCTCCAGCGTACCGATGAGTTCCCAATCCACCCGGTCAAGATCGAGGCGCATGTCGGCAGAAAGCACAGAAACAAGATCCTCAGATCGCAATACTTTTTTACCTAATGCATGGAATGTTTTTTTAAAAAGCTCCAAACGTTCCTGCGGAAGGGTAAATCCGCATGCCTGTGAGTGTCCGCCAAACCGGTCAAACAGTTCCGCATGCTCCACGAGCGCCTGCGTGATATCAAACGCTTCAATACTACGTCCCGACCCGACAATCTCCTCACCCTTATGCGTCATGGCAAATACCGGCCGGTGATAGCGGTCGGCTATTCTGCCCGCAACGAGTCCGATGAGACCGACGGGCCATTCAGCCCCTTCGACAAACATGATGTGTTCAGGCTTTTCGGAAATCTGTTTTTCTGCATCTTTCACAAGTGTTTCAGTAAGTCGCTGTCTTTGTTTATTTTTCTGATCAAGTTTTTCCGCAAGTTCAGTCGCAATAGTTGCGTCTTTTTCAATCAACAGCTCAAAGGCGCTGTTCGCATGATCCATCCGTCCTGCAGCATTTAACCGGGGACCGATTTGAAAACCGATCGATGTGGTATCGAGCTTTTCCGGCGTGTTACCCATCACATTGACAAGCTGTTGAATGCCCGCCCGGCGGCTTTTACGAAGGACGACGAGGCCGTAATGGACGAGCGTTCTATTTTCGCCGATGAGCGGCATCATATCAGTCACCGTACTGATCGCGACCAGATCAAGAAGCCATTTATCGTATCCTTCAGGAAGTCGGTGCGCGGTCCGTGCGTCATGCATGACCAGCGCCTGGGCAAGCTTGTAGGCGACACCGACACCCGCTAAATGACGGAATGGGTAGGTCTCCCCTTCCAACTGAGGATTGAGAAAAGCATAGGGTTTAGGCAGCTTGGCAGGCTGGTGATGATGATCTGTTACGATTACGTCGATACCGCTATCCTGCGCAAGCGTAATTTCCTCGATGTTGCTCGTGCCACAATCGCAGGTGACGATAAGTTGGGACCCGCGTTTGATCAGTTCTTTCACTGCAGGGACATTTAGACCATATCCTTCCGTCTCCCGATGCGGCAGGTGTACATGCACGTCATGAGCCCCTAAGTCGGTCAGAATATCATGCAAAACGGCAGACGAGCATACGCCGTCCGCGTCATAGTCTCCGTATACGACGATCGATTCCTTTTTTTCTATCGCTCGCATGATCCGATCAACTGCCTTTTGCATGTCCCGAAACAAAAAAGGGTCGTGCACATCCTCACCCCAATCGGGGTTCAAAAACTCGTCGATTTGCTCCTGCGTCCGAACACCACGGTTATACAGCAACTGCAAAACAACCGGATGCAGCTCCGGAAACCTGTTCCTAACGTCATCAGTAATCTGCGGAGCAACAATCCATTTTTTAGGCATATACCAACAAAATATAGCAAAAAAAGGGCTTATTGACAATGCATCCCCCTTTTTAGTACAGTCGTGGTAATAGAACATTAACATATTACCCAATGGACGGAGGGAAACCATGGGACACATTGGAAATACGAACATTAGTAACGAAGTTTATCGTGCGCTCGAACTATTCGGCAGAAGTAATCATGAGAAACACATCACTCGCTTATCCGGATTATTGTTCGAAGGCGATGAGCGCGAGGCACGAATTTCCACATCGAGCGCCTCTACTCTGAAATGCCTTATCCGTGCGCTGGCAAGTAGCTGTCTTCAAATTGACGCCAGTATCATCGAGCGTTCGTTAGTTGAGACTACACAACCAGTATTCGCGCGTGTTACTAACGAACCCAGATTTTCAGTGATTCCGTCGCTCAAAGCGGCAATTCACGGACTTTTTGCTAAAATTGCAAAAAATTGCATAGAAAATGGAAATATCATTCTCTATGCAAAAATCATCGACATTATAGAGGAAAACGACTCGGAGATGCGATATCTGTCAGGCCTGATGTACGGACATCATCTTACGCAAAGCGGGAGGACAGTTGAGAACGCTCTCAATTTTTGGAACGCCCTGCTAAAGATGTACGGCCAGGCACTGACCATTGCAGCATCCTCACCTCAGGGTGACGCTGATTCGAGAATAACGCCGTATGTAAAACCACTCCTCTTCACCATGAAAGATCTCTCCAACAAGCCCTGCGTTGATCGCTATCCCGAAAAAAGGGCACTTACTATCCTGGTTGAACATTGCGCAAACAGCAACACAGAAGTCGAGGGTTGCCTCATGAGCATACTGAATATCTATTACCGCGGCAAATACCCCGAGGTAGTGACGCACAGCAAGCTCGAAGCAAAACTCACACTAAAGCACGAAACGCTTAAGACAGCTTCGCAGATACGTATGGCGAAACCTTCACTCGTACTATCTGATGAACTCGCTCCAAAGTTGATTGAGCTTTTTTCGTCGGAAGTTGCAAGGCATCAATTACTGCTTGAAGAGGTCAGGACATTCATGGACAACTTCAACCGGCACAGGGGGGAGATATATCAGTGCTTTCAACAAAAGTGCGCTGAAATTCTCACTCAATACCGCCGCTGGATCCTCCCCGAGGGAGAAGACGGATTTGACGTATCCCTTACTCCGCTTTACCGAATAGGCATACGCAAGATTCGATTTTACCCCGAGGGAATGAAGTTTCCGGATATTGTCGTCCAGATCGATGCACTCAAAGAAGCATCGACAATTATTACGTACTACGGAATGCTTGAGAATTTCAAGCTTGAATGTTCGCCTGTAGTATTTCTCAACTACGACGGGATCGATCCTAGTGTTCTGCATATCCTCTTGCAGTTCCTTATCGTCGATGTCATGCATCAAATTGTCGTTCCTGCCTCTTTCATGAAGGAGCAGTCATCAGGCAAGATACTTCGCCGGCAAGCATGTGCAAACGTGCTCATCAAAAAAACCCGTCCTAAATTTAGACGCCTAGTAGAAGGGACTCATTCAACTAAACGTGCTCATGCGCTAATGACAGAGGAGGCTCCTCAAGGTTGGGCGATACCCGATGGAATGACATATGAACGCATTCATGACCAAATAATTCCCATTGGACCGAAAAAAAGTTCACAGTCTGATGAGGTATTTACGTACACAGATGATTCGTTCTTTTCCTCATTCCAATCGGATTGAAAATTCGCACAACAAAAACATCCACCGGAATACGCTTCGGTGGTTTTTTTATTTCAACGAAATCGAATTCTTAAAATTTTTACGATATCTCCCCTCAAATTCCGAGGCTGTGAAGCTGTGCGTCTGCGTACCGTACGCCTCAACCGTATATACACTCGCAACCGCACCGAGCTTGCCGCACACATCAAGTGAAAGACCGCGGAGATACCCGTAGAGAAACCCCGCACGATAAGCATCCCCTGCCCCGGTCGGATCAGACGTATTCTTGGGTTTTGCCGGAGGAATGCGGAAACGTGCGCTCCCGGACCTTACCACAGACCCTTTGGGACCCAATGTCGTGACCGCTACCTTCGCTCTGCGTAAAAGTTCGTGTTCAGTCATGTGCGCAGCCCGTAGTACAAGTGAAAGTTCGTAATCATTGGAAAAAAATATTTCTGCTCCTGAAACGCCGTTCTTCAATGTTGCCGGTGAAAGCGCAGGAATCGCCTGCCCGGGATCAAATGCGTACCGAATGTGCGATTTTTTAAAAATTCCGGGCAAAGTTTTCATATCGGCAAGCGATCCGGGGGAGATAATCCCAAAATCCGTCTGAGACAAAAGAACCCGTGGAACCTTCCCGTTTGGAGCACGAAGCGCACCCGGATGAAAAGCAGTAATCTGATTATCATCCTGGTCGGTAATGAGATATGCTGCAGCGGTTCGTTCCTTTTGAATAATACGGATGTACCGGGTGTTGATTTTATGACGTTCCAGCCACCAACGATATCCCTCGAAATCATTCCCGGCCGGCGCCCATACTACGGGTTTCGCGCCTAACAGACGCAACGAGTACGCGATGTTACCGGCTGTACCCCCAAAACTTTCCGTAAACGTATCAATATTAAAACTGACATTAATAGAATGGATTTTCGATGCAATAATGTGTTCGCGAAAACGCCCGGGAAAATTCATAATCCGGTCAAAAGCGAGCGATCCTGCGACGAGAATCGTTGGGTGCTGAACACTCATACCTTACACAAAATCCTTCAAAGACGGCCGCACATCGATACCGTCAAGCGGCTGATGAACAAGCGGACCGTTCTTCAACTGCGGCAGCGCTTCATGGTAGGGTTGCCGTTCATGGAGATATATGACGCCCGTGGCGAGCCGTTCTAATTCTCGGGCTTTTTGGACTGCGACATGCCAGTCCGTCGGTGTATACCCTTCCTTTTCAAGCTCATATACCCTTCGATAAAACCACTGGAATGTATTGTGTTTGTTAAACGTCACACAAGGCTGTAACGCATTCACAAAGGAAAATCCTTTGTATTGAATCGCTTTTTTGATCAGATCGGTCAGTTGTATCGTATTACCCGAAAAACCTTGAGCGACAAACCCCGCGCCGCCTGCCAAAGCTACGGTAAGCGGATTCACGGGTTCTTCAATCACACCGCCCGGTGTAGATTTTGATTCATAGCCCTTTTCAGAAGTAGGAGACGTCTGGCCAGTGGTGAGACCGTATACCTGATTATCATGGACGAGAAGAGTGATGTCATGATTACCGCGACACGCGGTTAAAAAGTGGTTCATCCCTTCTCCATATGTATCGCCGTCACCTGCCACTACAATGACATTGAGCGACTGGTTGGCAAGCTTAATCCCTTCGGCTGCGGGGAGAGCCCGTCCGTGTAATCCGTGGAAGCCGTACGTGTTTATCGTGTTTGCCATATTGCCGGAACATCCGATGCCGTACACCACAACGGTGTTATGATGATCCAGTCCCAACTCATCCATCGCATTTTTCAATGAAGTCCAAATGCCAAAATCACCGCAACCCGGACACCACGTCGGATTATGTTTGGTATTAAATTGTTGTCCCTTAAGCATGTTTGTGAATTATTTCTTCAACGGCGTTTTTTATTTCCGTGGGATGGAACGGCCGTCCGTCGAACTTAAGAATTTTTGCAAACGGCTCTATGCCGGTCATTTCACGAATCATACCGAACAACTGTCCCGTTGCATTCCCCTCAACGACAAGCGCGCGTTTTGACGCGCTCAACACGCGACTCACCGCCGCGGAAGGAAAAGGCCAGAGGGTTGTAAGATGGAGATTATTAACAGTGACCCCTGTACCTTCAAGCAGCGTCATAGCTTCACGGATCGGCCCTTTGGTGGATCCCCAGCTAATAATGGTCACCGCCGCCTGCGCAGTTCCCACCACTTTTGGTTGCGCAAGCTCTTTGGACGCGGTCACCAATTTTTGCATACGTTTCTCCATCTGCTCCGTTCGGTTTTCGGACGATTCATCCGTAAATCCATACGCATCATGCTCATCACTATTTGCGAGGTGAAGCCCGTTTTTTGTTCCCGGTAAACTGCGGGGTGAAATTCCGGATTCTGTCAGCGCGTACCGCCGGTAGTCCGTCATTTTTTCCAGATCACGCTCGTGCAGTAGCTCTCCGCGCTCGATCTGTACTCGCGAAATATCGAACGTCTCGTGCGTCGCATGACTTTCAGACAAATATTTGTCCAAGAGGATAATGACCGGGGTTTGATATTTTTCTGCAAGATTAAGCGCCTCTCCCGCCATATAAAAACATTCTTCAATGTCGCCGGGCGCAAGTACAAACCGCGGAAATTCACCCTGGGCCGCATGAAGCACAAACCGCAAGTCAGCCTGTTCCGTCCACGTAGGCAGTCCCGTAGCCGGTCCTGGACGCTGAGCATTGACGACAACGAGCGGCGTTTCTGTAATCCCCGCAAGTCCAAGCGCCTCGACCATCAGTGAAAATCCTCCGCCTGAAGTTCCAAGCATCGCACGGGCGCCTGTCCACGCCGCGCCGATGGCCATATTAATGACCGAAATCTCATCTTCAGCGTGCTTGACGACAATGCCGTATTTTTCCGCATACGCCGCCATAGTGTGTAGAATAGATGACGAGGGGCTCATCGGATATGCGACATAAAATTTACATCCCGCCTGAATCGCACCAAGAGCGAGCGCTTCGTTTCCACTAATGACCAGACGCTCAGTCGAATCCGGATGCGGTTCAAGGTGATACGGAAAATCAATCGAGGAAAACTGCTTTTCTATATATTCATACCCCGATCGAGCCACTGCGATATTTGCCAACGCAACTTCATTATTTTTTTTGGAGCCGAAGGTATCCTGAATTGTCCGCTCGAGTATGTCAAAAGGATATTTCAACAACGCGAAAGAGGCGCCGAGCGCAACCATATTCTGCATAATCACTTCGCCTTTTTCTTTGGCAAACGAAAGAAGAGGCACGGGAAATAATCGATACCCCCGCGTTTTATATTCTTTGGCGTCAATAGAGACCACGTCCGGGTCGTATACAATACCGGCTCCGGGCTCAAGCTCGGACCGATGCACCTCAACCGTTTCAGTATTTAGTGCAACAAGAAGATCAACCCGGTCATCATGCGAATATATGGGACGATCCTTAACGTGCACCATATATGAATTATGCCCGCCGCGTATTAACGACGGATATTCAGCATAATCAAACGCAAAAAGTCCGCCCCGCGCGCACGACTTTGAAAAAATCAAGCCGGTTGCCATAATACCGTACCCTGCGGCGCCGCCTATTTTCCATCGAAGAGAATTTTTTTGCATTTTTCTTTTCCCTCACTACGTATATTCCTATCTTACCATAGGAATAGGCCAAACACAATGAATTCGCGTATTATACTTCTTGATGTTCAGCACGACCCGCTGCTTCGATTGCCTTGCGAAGAAGGATCCGTGCATTTTCATGACGAAGCATGCCGTCTGCTTCCTCAACCGTTACCCATTGAAATCGAGTATGTTCCGGTGAAAGCCGGACAGGGTCGTCGGTGAGAATACAATAATACGCGACATGACGATCAATAATCTGTCCGCCAAATCTGAAAGAAAATGTCACTTCCTCCCGAAATCCGGGAACGTACGAAAAATGAATAATACCCGTTTCCTCACGCATTTCGCGCACGAACGCTTCTCGCTCCTCTTCTCCGGGATCAATTTTTCCTTTTGGAAATTCCCAGTATGAATTCTTAAGTTGAAAAAGAAGCAGCACCTCTTTTTTATTGTTCAGTATGATAGCCCCTACACTTTTTGAAATGGGGTTAGTCATTGTCTCGTGCAGCCTGAAAATAGTTAATTGCATCCTGTATTCGTTTCATTTCCTGCTCGACAAGCGGACCTTCATACTCTCCCGCATGAGCGGATGTCCCTTCATAACTTGGTGCTTTTGCGTCGATATGCAGCGAAATACGCAGTGTGTCACCCTGATTTTCAAGATACACATGAAAACGAGGAAATTGTATCCCGCGGTTCAGGCGACGCTCGTAACTTCCGTTCCGTCCCGTATGATATCCGCAGCGCTGAAAAAAAACCATGGGATTTCCAAGACTGAATCTAGAAACGTCTGCGTGCATTGTTTTTTGTGTGTGAAATAAGCATACGGGCATCAACAAGCCACGCACGATCAGTGGTCAGCATAACGGGATTTGCATCGATTGAGCTCACCTCCGGGTGCGCGGCAATACACGCAGAAATGCCTACGAGTGTCCTGACAAGCGATGCGACGGCAAATGTTTTCCCGCGCGTACCCTCGATAATCGGCCAGAGTGAACTCGATCGAAGCAGTGTACGCGCTGTTAGCGGCGTCAACGGTGCAGGAGCATACACAACTCCTTTTAATTTTTCGACAAAAATGCCACCCATACCCACCAGTACCATGGGCCCGAAACCGGGTGTGTTGATCCCTCCGACAAATATTTCAACAGCGTCAAGAATGTGAGGTTGAATAAAGATGCCCTCAGTTTTCTTCTTGAATACTTTGCCGAATGTTTTGATAAATCGCTTCGCAACAGAAACGGTTGCTTCGGGACTATGGACATCGACGACAACTCCTTTCATGTCCGTCTTGTGGATAGCAGCATCGCTAATCACCTTCATGACGACAGGAAATCCGAGTTTTCGTGCGGCCGCTACAGCCTCATCCGCGGTTCGAACAAGTTTGCCATGAAGCGGCGTACAGCCATAGCGCCGGAGCTGGTCGAGCGCCACAGTCCCGAGCAGTACCCCGGATGATGAAACATATCGCCGATGTGGACGCGGTAATGTGCCGGGATCCGTCGGACGAAATGTTTTAAACTCGCGAAGCATACGTAATGTTCGGATTGCACTTTCAGGGTATGTGAATGCAGGGATTCCCTCCGATCTCAACGTGAACAGAGCTTCGCGAACCCCTTCGCCTCCGACAAATGCGGCAAAGATAGGCTTTGAACTACCTCGATACGCCGTGCTTATTTCACGGGCGATGGCCACACTGTCTGTAACCAGTTGATGTGTGCAAATAACAATCACTGCATCGACATTCGCATCTGCGGATACCGCCTGCAGCGCAGAACGATAACGCTCCGGCGTCGCATCACCAATAACATCCACCGGATTGTGAATCGCGGCGGTCGATGGGAGTCGTTTGGCTAACACTGCTTCCGTCTGCGGAGAAAAAAGCGTCATAGATAATCCTTCTCGTGCAATTGCGTCAGTGGCGAGAATTCCAGGACCACCGGCATTTGTAACAATGGCGACACGACGACCGCGCGGAAACCGTCCTGCAGAAAATCCGCGCGCCGAATCAAACCACTCTTCTATCGTATCGACGACAATACATCCGGCTGAACGCAATGCCGCAACAGTAACTTCGCCGGTAGTGGCTAGAGCGCCTGTATGCGAGGCCACAGCCGCTGCGGCCGCTGTACTTCTGCCCGCCATGATAACGATCACCGGTTTTTGCGCAGTGATGCGCGCCGCCTTTCGTAAGAACGCACGTCCGTTTCGTACATCTTCGAGATACATCAGGATGACTTTCGTGCCACTATCTTTCGCGAGATATTCAAGAATCTCCGATTCGGTAACGCCTGCTTTATTTCCCAAGCTCACAAGATATCGGAAACCGATTCCTGATGCGGAGGCCCAGTCGGCAATCGCGACGGCCATTGCACCCGACTGTGAAACGATGCTCACAGAACCCTGCGCCGGCAGTCCCTGAGCAAACGATGCATTAAGTTTAATATGCGGGGCTACAAATCCAAGGCAGTTCGGTCCGAGTACGGTCATGCGCGAGAGCTCAGCCGTTCGAATGACCCGTTCTTCAAGTTTCATACCCGACTCCCCTGTCTCCCGAAATCCTGCAGAAATAATTATTGCCGCGGGTACGCGTGCTTTTGCACACGCCTGAACAATTCCGGGCACCGTAGACGCGGGAGTGGCGATGATGGCGAGATCAGGCTTTTTTGGCAATTGCGCGACTGACTGATACGCCGTAACCCCCTCGACATGGCCTTCATGAGGGTTTATGGGAAATACGTCCCCGGTAAACCCAAAATCCTTACAATTACGAAAAATGACATTACCAAGTTTTTGGCGGTCTACAGACGCACCGATAACGGCAATTCTGCGCGGAGTAAGTAGCGAGGCAAGGTTCATCATACTCTATTATTGCAAAAGATCCCGTCCCGTCATATCAGGGGGGATAGCTAAGCCCATTGCATGAAGTACGGTAACGGTGACATCAGAGAGTATGCCAACCGGCGGCAAAGCCGAGAGGTCGTTGCCCTGGATCAGATCCTTGTACGGCGTCATACCCCGATACCGTTCTCCGACGGCATACATCGGCACCGGATTAACCGAATGCTCCTTATCAATGTCGCCTGTCTGCAAATTAATTTTCGACTCCGCATTCCCATGGTCTGCCGTAATAAACAGCGCCCCGCCCATAGGAAGAATCACCTGCGCAATGCGTGCAATACACTCATCAATAACCTGCACCGCTTTGATTGTTGCTTCCAAATTTCCGGTGTGTCCGACCATGTCTGCGTTGGCAAAATTCGCAACAATAAAATGGTGCGAGGGCTTCACGAGCTCTTTGAGAAGCTTATCAGTCACCTCTTGCGCGCTCATTTCAGGCTTTTCTGCATACGATTCGACTTGCGGTGAAGGCACGAGGATATTATCCTGCAAAGGAAACGGTTCCTCACGTCCTCCGTTAAAAAAATATGTGACATGGGCGTATTTTTCAGTTTCCGCAATATGCAACTGGCGCAATCCGGCATCCGATACCACTTTGGCAATAGGTGTTTCGATATATTCCGGAGGAAAAGCTACTTTGACCGGCAAATTCTTGTCATACTCGGTCATCGTGACCGCATACAGATGTGTATACGAAATACCGCGCTTAAACTTACTGAAACTGGGGAGCGCAAACGCTTTAGTGAGCTGACGCGCCCGATCCGGCCGGAAGTTGAAAAAAATAACCGCATCCTTCTCATCCACCGTCGCGACAGCCTTCCCCGATGCGGTAATAACCGTAGGAACAAATTCTTCATCAAAGTTCGCTTTGGCATACCCTTCATCAATCGCCTCAAGCGGAGAGTCAGACATGCGGTCAGCTGTGCCGCGCGCGATAGCCTGAAACGCCCGTTCCTCACGATCCCACCGATTATCACGGTCCATCGCATAATACCGTCCGCACAGGGAAGCAATTTTCCCGATGCCTACCTCGGCAATTTTGTCATTCAATTTTTCAATAAACCGTTTGCCGCTGTTGCGGGGGGAATCGCGACCGTCTAAGATGGCATGGATATATACTTCATCGAGCTTTTCTTTTTTTGCAAATTCCAACAATGCAAATAGGTGATCAATCGAGCTATGTACTCCTCCTGATGAAACAAGACCGACTAAATGCATTTTGGATGAATATTTTTTTACATGCGCTATCGCATCAAGAAAAACCGTATTGGTAAAAAATGAACCGTCAGAAATCGATTTACTGATACGCGGCATATCCTGATACACAATGCGTCCCGCGCCGAGATTGAGATGCCCTACTTCAGAATTCCCCATCTCTCCCCAGGGAAGCCCGACCGCTTCACCCGATGCTTGTACGGCCACAACAGGAAATTCCTGTCCGTACGCGGCAAATGTAGGCGTTGCAGCTTTTATAATTGCATTACCATTCGACGGAGGCGCAATTCCCCATCCGTCCAGAATGATAAGAGCGACGGGCGCTATTGCTTTTTGCATAACGTTTCGGGAGTCATCTCTGCCGGAATGGGTACGCCAATGATGGTGAGAATTGTCGGCACAATGTGTTTCAAAGCACCATTGGGAACTAATGTTACATTTTTAATTCCTTCACCGGCGGCAATGAACGGGACAGGATTAATCGAATGTGCCGTATCAATTTCACCGGTTTCCACGTTCATCATTTCATCAGCATTACCGTGGTCTGCGGTCACAAACATAACGCCTTTTGCGCGGTTCACCGCCGCTTCAATGCGCCCGATACACAAGTCCATAAATTCAACAGCCTGTATTGTTGCCTTAATATTGCCGGTATGACCAAGCATGTCCGCGTTGGGATAATTCATGACGATGATGTCGTGTCGCTTGCCTTCAATGCTCGCAATCACCGCATCCGTTAACGGCCCCGCGTTCATTTCAGGCTGGGTATCATACGAAAACAGCCTCGGGGATTTAATGATCATCCGTTCTTCGCCGGCGACAGGGCCCGCATACCCGCCATTAAAAAAATAGGTCACGTGTGCATACTTCTCACTTTCAGAAATATACAGCTGGCGCCATTCCTTCATGACGATGGGGAACGTGTTGGTGAGCTGGCGGAACGGATACGCAGCCTGTACGTTCGGTAAATCGGGACCATAATCAGTCAGCGTAGTCATCGCAACATCATCCAGAACCTTTTCCCGGTCAAAACCGACAAAATCTTCTTTTTGTGAAAACGCTTTAGCAACCTCCCGCACTCGGTCTGATCGAATATTGAGAAAAATGATACCGTCGTGATCTGCAATCCGGGGAAGATTTTTGCCATCTTTTTGTATGACCGTCGGGTGTATATATTCGTCGTTTTCTCCGCGATTATACGCCTGCATAATCGCGTCTTCCGGCGTTCCGGCATACCACCCTGTACCCATGACCAGCGCGTTATATGAGAGCTTAATCCGTTCCCATTCTTTGATTCGATCCATCGCATAAAACCGGCCCATAATTGTCGCAACTTTTTCTTCCCCGAGAAAATGCTTCTTCAGTAAACTAAGAAATTTAATGGCTCCGTGCGGTGATGAATCCCGCCCGTCGGTAAGGAGATGCAAAAAAACTTTTTTTATGCCATATCCGTACACCATGCGCAACAGTGCGTACAAATGCTCGGGATACGCGTGCGCGCTTTGATCACCGGTCAGCAAACCGACGAGATGTAAATTCGAATCCCGTTTGCGCACATGCTCAATCGCATGTAAAATCGCCGGATTGTGAAAGAAGGATCCGTCGTTAATCCGGTGAGATATCAGAATTGCATCCTGCTCAACAACGCGCCCGGCTCCGATATTCAAATGCCCGGCCTCTGAATTTCCCGCCTGCGCCGGCGGCAAACCAACCGCCAGCCCCGAAGCATCAAGTACGCTGTGAGGATTTGACGCCCAGAGACGGTCAAAGACGGGAGTCCGTGCCTGAGTAATCGCATTATTTTTCGCTTTTCGGCCGATTCCCCATCCGTCCAGGATAATCAGCACAACCGGTTTTACTTTTAACTCATTCTTCATACTTTGTGTACCTCGTCTTCAATTTCCATCAGCCGGTTATATTTTGCCGTTCGCTCGCCGCGTGCAGGACCTACTTTGACATACTCCGCATTTACCGCGACCGCCAGATCAATCATGAATGTATCATCCGTTTCCCCGCCGCCGCGATGCGAAATAATCTGCCAAAAACCGTTCTGCTGGCCCATACGGACAGCTTCGACGGTCTCTGACAACGTGCCGATCTGGTTGAGTTTAATCAACACGCCATTAATGGTATGTTCCGCGATTGCGCGTTCCAAACGCTTTGGATTCGTGACCGTAAGATCATCGCCAATGATGCGAACAGCGGATCCGCACGCCGCGTACATTTTTTTCCACCCCTCCCAGTCATCCTCCGCGAGCCCGTCCTCAATTGAAAGAATCGGATATGTCTTCATCCACCCGCTCATCAATGCAATCATTTGATCTGAAGACAGTACGGCGCCCTCTCGTTTGAGAATATATTTTTTTTCTGCTGCATCAAAAAACTCCGAAGCGGCAATATCGAGCGAGACATGGATGTCCTTGCCAGGGACATACCCTGCGCGCGTTATTGCGGAAACAAGCAACGGAATTGGCGCCTCGTTTGACTCAATGCCTGCGGGAGCAAATGCGCCTTCGTTGCCTACATTGGTGTTCAATTTTTTTTCCTTGAGTACACGCGCTAGCTCATGATACGTTTCTTCTCCCCATCTGACCGCTTCTTTGACCGTTGGGGCTCCGGACACGCTGAGTAAGTATTCCTGTACGTCCGTCGAATGGTCCGCATGGGCGCCACCCTCAAGCACAACCATCATCGGCTTGGGAAGCGTATAGGTTGGATACGCAAGATCGAATGCTGAGCGAATATGCGCATAGAGAGGGACATCAGCAACTGTTGCACCGGCCCGTGCACACGCGAGTGACACCGCAAGAATGCTATTCCCACCCAGGATTTTTTTATTCGGCGTACCATCGAGGGCGATCATGGCCTGATCAATTTTTTGCTGGTTTGAAACCGACATGCCTGTTAATGCAGAGGCAATTTTTCCCTCTATCACAGCGCACGCTTTTTTCATTCCCTTGCCGTCATACCGATCCGGGTCGCCATCAATCAATGTATGCGCTTCGTGCGCACCCGCGGATACACCAAAAGGTACGGAAGCGGAGGATCGTATACCGTTTGTCAGTTCGACCGTTGCCTCAACCGTGGGATCCCCCCCTGAAGATAATATTTCTCTTGCAAAAATTTTTTTGATCGTGTCAGTCATACGTTGATCAGGATATTCTTAACGGTTCAATTCCCGCCAGCGTGCCCTGCTCAATGAAATCAAGCATTGCTCCCCCGCCCATCGATACAAACGTCATTTTATCCTCAAGTTTCAGTCGGCGTATTGAAGCTACCGTTTCGCCGCCGCCGACAATCGTCGTTGCAGAAGACAGATTGCTGAGCGTACGCGCAATTTCGTCCGTGCCTTCGGCAAACTTTTCTAGCTCGAAATAACCCATTGGCCCGTTCCATACGACGGTTTTTGCCGTCGAAACAACATTCCGGAACAATTCAGTTGTGTCGCGGCCAACGTCGAGAATACGTTCGTCCATCTGTACCTTACCCACCGCACAGCGCCTGGTGGGAGCCTCTACCGTCGCTTCTTTCGCGACGATGACATCGACGGGCAAATGGAGCCGTGGGTCGGTCAGCGGCAGATCTTTTGCATTCGCCAATACCTTATCTTCAACAAGCGATGCGCCGATTTGAACGCCCTGGGCGCGCAGCACGGTATTGGCAAGCGCTCCTCCTAACAGTACGTTATCCGCTTTCTGTAACAACGTATTGATCACCCCGAGTTTGGTTGAAATTTTCGCTCCGCCGATAATTGCAACAAACGGGCGCTGGGGATTTTCCAGCATACCGCTGAGCACTTCGACTTCACGCTGGAGTGACGGACCGGCAAAACTGGGTATGAACTTCGGTATGCCAATGATCGACGCGGCTTTTCGATGCGACTGGCCGAACGCGTCATTGAGAAACAGATCCGCATTACGAGACAACTCCCTGGCGAACAGCGGGTCGTTTTGATCTTCGCCCGGATGAAAACGGACATTTTCCAGCAACAACACTGAACCGGCCGGCGCATCATCTATCGCCTTGCGCACTCCTTCACCAATGCATTCCTTCAGAACAATCACATTCCGTCCCAACAGCTCCTGCAGGCGTTTCCCTACGGGCGCCATACGAAGCTGTTCATCCACTTTTCCTTTGGGACGCTGGAGCCACGAAAGTAAAATAACTTTTGATTTCAGCCCAATCAACTGTTGGACAAAAGGGATAATGGCACGGATCCGCGCATCATCTTCAACAACGAGCTCAGTACCCTCTAAACGATAATGGACGTCGAGGGTAACACGGAGCATCACCCGTTTCTCCTGAACATCATTCGGTGACCACGTACGAAGTTGCATAGCAAATTATATTCTTGAGGGGCTTAACGTAAAAGAAACTGCCGGGTACACCTGGCGGAGACTCTGCACAGTTGCATATAAGCATTCCGGCGAGCTCCCTTTGAGGGCAAGGCGCGCGATAGCGTGATCATCAACGCGGAAATCAATACGATACATTTTGGAGGGGCTGTGCTCACTGGCGTTCTGATCAAGCCAGATTTTTACCAAAAGCAAATTATTGCCGTGATTCCATACCGGCGCCGTTTCTCCCGACAACGAAAATTCAATGCCCTCGTGCCATTCCTTGTCCACCTGCATTGAAGTAATTGTCGCCTTAGCTCCAACATACGGATTAGCAAAATCTTCTATAAACTGGTGCGCGACAAACTGCCCGGTCCGATTCAGTACAAGCCGCATACGCCCGATGGTTACCTGCGATTTATGTGCCGAAAACGTGCATTTCACCTGAATGCGCGGATTGCCGGCATGATCAAGGACAATGGCAATTTTTTCACCTACCGAAAAATCTACATCCGGCTTGCGACTGAGCATTATTCGCGCAATCACAACAACAATCGCTACAGCAAAAATGGCACCGATGACTATTACAAGATTTGAAGGCATGTATTCAAAAAAAGTATAAAGATTTCTCCTTACAGTATACCATTTTTTAGCTAAAAATCAAAACTACCCCTCTTACCCCAACACGTCTTCGTTGGATGTATGCAGTGGAAGCGGAGAGACAACCAGATCTTTGCGCACAACGTAGGTTTTTGCAAGCCGATCGTGCCATCCTCTTCGCCGCTCGTCAAAAAAAATGACGAAAAAACCGGCACCGCAGACAATTGTAGAAAGGAATTTTCCGACAACCTCACGCAGGAGCGCCCTCATAAAATCCACTCCCAAATCCTCCTCGTGAATAATTTTGAGCCGGAGAGCATGCTTTCCCATTGACGCACTGCTTCCGGCGATCAAAAAAATGTTCACCACCACCATCACCGGATACAACGTGACTGTCAGTGCGCCAAAAAAACCCACTAGACGCCACAGCATGGAAAAATATCCGCTATACTCAGCCTCCAATCCGATCCGGATCGGCAAACCGGCAACGATGTGGCTAAAAATGGCAACCAGAAATACTCCCATGAGGAGCATGACCGGAAAATGGTCGATGCATCCGGCTGCAAATCTGGATCGAAGTGGCGCAACGACATGATGCGGAAAAGCCTCCATATATTAATCAGCTTGATTAAACGCAAACGAAGAGAAAATCTCGTTAGCCGTATTTTTAAAATCTTCATCACCGCCCGCATATCTCGCGGCAAATATCGTGGAGTCTCGCGCACCTATAAGCGTCCAGGCGTCCCGCTGCTGTTCCCAGTTCGCCGTACTCACGATCCCTATGGTCACCGTAGTCGGCACTGCAGAGGCTGATTCAGCTGATTGTCCGGTAAACGTAAACAGCAACTGATTGTATGAATATTCCGTCCCGTCCGCCGTTTTGGTAATCGGCGTCGTTGAGGCAACCGTATAGGCTCCCAGGTTTTTTGGAATGCGGAGCGAAAAATCGTAATCAGCGTTCTCATACACATTCCAGGTTTCATCCGCCACAGGATCGGCATCGCTGTTATTTTTTTTCCACAGGTATTCCGCCGCAAAAATGATGCCCATCACAAGGGCAAGTACAGCGAGCGCACCGAATATCCGCGTGGTATTCGATAGTTTTTTTACTTCGTGAGTATGGCTTCCAGGTGTATCCACAAGAGAATATTGACAAAAAAATAATGACGACGTATTGTTCTACCCGCGGAGAGCTCATGCACTCCGTTCAACGAAATGACCATCGGCCCACGATGGTTATTTCGCTTTTACCATAGATAGCATATCATACAATGAAATGATAATAAATGACTCTATTGTATAGTTTTTTGCTTTACCGGAATTGACGCTCCCTGATGCTTATGATATATTTTTCTACTAAACTAAATAAAAAAACAGAAAAAAATATGATCGGAGGAAATCATGTTTCTTATTGCTCCCTTACATTCAAATCTGATTACTGAAGTATGCACCGGTCTGGAAACAGACGGAACAGCATTAGTCCGTTTACTTCCAGCCAAAGAACGCGCACTCGACCAAAGCATCCATGAAATCATGGGAGAACGCACATTTTTGCTCAGCGTCGAGCAAAGAGACGAAGTTCTTAACGCGTTGAGAAATGAAGAGAGTCTTACTTTTAACCGCGTTAAACTGGTGAATCCTGACGACAATACCGATCGCGTAGCGTTCTTTCCCAGACATGCTGGCACGACTGCCATCCATGTCAAACATCCGGAAGGCCAGCTCGAACTGGCGATCAGTCGGCATCTCGGTTCACTGCTCGGTAAGCCGGAATTTTACGAGCTCTGCCTCATTCGTGAAAGCGGCACGGATCATATCTTTAATGCAAAGATAGGCATTCGAAACAAAAAAGATGCCCCGGACATTTGGACACTCTGCGACGAATTCAGAAAACATGCGATCAAGAAGTCTGAATTCTGGGTGGTAGTACCTACCGCCGACCTCATCACCGCATTGTCCGCATAACCCAGTTTTTTAATCACAACACCGGCTCTCCTGAATCCCTTGAGAGCCGTTTTTTTATTTTCTATCCTCTACCTACTACTTCCCAACTCCTACCTATTCTCCCTCACGTACTTCAACTTTTCCTCAGTGGACATTTCTTCAGATTCTTTAGGCGGATTCAACGGAAGCGTGAACTGGAAACGACTCCCCTTTCCCTTGCCGGCGCTCTCCACCCAAATTTTTCCACCATGCGCTTCGGTCAAACGGCGGGCAACATACAACCCAAGTCCCGAACCGTCCGGATTGATCTGCGCGATTCCGTATCCGCGAACAAACTTGTTGAACAGGTTTTTTGCTTCATGCGGCTCGATGCCGATACCGGTATCGATGACCCAGACGTGCAGATGGTCTCCTTCAATTTTTGCGCTAACGGTAATTGATCCTTTGTCAGTATATTTGATCGCATTATCAATCAGATTCATGACGACATCGCTGATTTTATCCTGGTCCATCGGGAGATCGGGTAAGTCGGTCTTCGGCTTATCATACACAAGCTTCAGCCCTTTATCCCCTGCAGATTTTTTGAGTACATCAACGGCTTTGACAATAATATCATTAATGCCCGCAGGCGCCTTTTTCAGCACGAGCTTGCCTGATTCAATCTTTGACACATCCAAAAAGATGCGGATGAGACGTATCATGCGCTGGGATTCTTCCAACAACTTTTGCATGATTTCAAACTGATCCTTCTTTATTTTACCGAAGTCACCGCCGACAAGCATGGACAGATAGCCCATGATGCCGGTCATAGGCGTACGCAATTGGTGAGACGCGATAGATACAAATTCTGACTTTGCCTGATCAAGCTCTTTCAAATGCTCATTGGCAACGCCCAGTTCTTTGTTGGAATCCTCGACGCGGCTGTACAGTTCGATATTTTTGTATACGATGCCTGTTTGGTTGGCAAGTGCGCGCATCATCTGGAGGTCGGTTTCTTTGAGCGACCCGGAATCGGTGTCGAGTACATAATCAATCGCGCCGACGACCTCTCCCTCCGAATAGATCGGGACGGCAATGATCGTTTTGATTTTCAGCATGCGCTGGATCTCATCTGCGGCTTCCTTTGGCACCGGCGGGGATACAAAATCGGCAAGCGTGCCGCCTATCTCGACATTGCCTGACCTGATTGCACGGATAGAACGGGTGTCATCCGTATCATACTGCCCCCAATATGCTGAAAGAGGCTTTTCTAATATGGTAAAAACCCGGTTGGTCAACGGACTCTTTGTTATGGCTTCGGGAAAAATTTTATGACGATCCTTGCCGAGAAAAAGCAGTATGCCTCCCAAGAATCCCATTTCTTTCGAAATGGAATCCACAATATCCTGCGTCACCCGCTGTAAATCAAGCGAGCGGGTCATGAGCGTCGTCATCTTTTGAATTGCCGACAAGAATCTGTTACGTTCCTGCAACTGAACATTTGCCGACTGCAGATCATGCGTTGCGATGTCAATTTCTTTTTGCAGTTTGACGTTAAACTGTTTGATCTCGTCATACAACTGGGACTTCACCACAGCCGACGCGAGCTGAGGACCGAGCAATTCAAGTAAGTTGATGTCCTCATCGCTGTACGGATCACCGGATAATTTATGTCCCAGCACAATGACCGCATTTACGTTTTGCTCGACAAATACGGGCGCGGCAATTGATGCGCCCAAGAGATCAAGCTCGTGCTTGGACGCCTCAAGCGGGATTCTGACGCTCTCTTCAGTCGTATCTTCAATCTTGCGCTCGAGCGATTCGAGAATGACAATGCGGCGCGACTCGATCAGGTATTGTATTAACGCGTTATCCCGTTTAATTTCTGTACCCTGATGCCGCCGATCAGAACGGATAAAAAAATCTCCCTTCTTGCTGGGCGAGACATACACCGACGCGTGTGAAATCTTGAGGTCGATGGTCAGCTTGTCTTCGGTCAATCCGGTGAGTTTGTTTAAGTCGATTTCGCGGTTGATGACCTCTGCGAGATCGCGCTGTATTGCAATGTAATTAATTTTTGCTTTAAAGAAAAGCTGGTCTGTAACCTTTCCAATCAACTTCTTCAATGGATCAAGTACAATCACCAGTAAGATAGAGACTGCAACGGCAATGATTGTTTGCGCGGTAGTATTTTGAATCTGACGGGGAATAAACAATCCGACACCTACAACGATAGCGGAAATAAATATTACTACAAGGGAGTACGTAATCGTCCGTAATATTACGATTCTAATATCCATCAATTTATGTTTTGTAATAGCGTAAAAAGTAAAAAACAGTAAAATTAGTGGGGAAAAAGTTCCTAGAAAATAGAGTTGTTGGATACCAAAAATTGGTAAGAAAATGTTTGTTACAGAGGCGAGTAAAGCACCCAATGCCAAGCCAAGAAAAACATATCTGATCTGCGATTTTAATAAACCTACTGATTTTTTATACGAAGAAAAAAGTAATACAAAAGCTAATACGCAATAAATTGCAAAATAAACGCCAAAAAAATAATAAAGACCATTATAAATAAAATTTACTCCCCATTCTTTGATTTCTATAGTCTTAACAAAAAGACTTGTAGGAACAAACGCTAAAAGTATTAGAGGTGCAATCAAGTAAATTCGTTTTGAAAAAAATATCCCCTTTGCCTTTATTAGTGTTTTCGTCAAATTAAGAACTGTAAAAGGTATTAAAATGGGACCAACCATAACTAGACGACTCCAAAAAATGGCATTTTTTTGAGTATCAGACAAATCCACTTGATCATTTGCAATAAGCCACAAGCTAACTGAGATTATTAAGTAAAAAAGTGACAATTTAAGTTTATTTCTGCTAGGATAGATCAACAAAATCGATAATAATAAATTAATCGTTAATACAAATCCTATATAAATTGTACTTGTTCCAAAATTCATCATGAATGAAATAACAAATCTACATGATTAGCATCGGGAAAAACAACATTTTTTTTCTTTTTCAAAAAATTTATTATTACTACCAATGTAAGACTAGCCGACAAATTAGATGCAACCCCAAGTTGAGGATCAAAACCGACATTAACTATTTTTTTTAACAATTTTGGAAGTTTATATTGCCCGAGCAAATCTATACCGTTTAAATTTTTCAACAAAAAATCATACATCTCTAAGTCATTCTTAACATTTTTCTCCATTTTTTTAAATGTACTATTTATTCTTTTAAATACCAACACAACTGATCCAAATCCAATATTTAAGGGTAATAAAACAATTTTCTTTTTTCTAATAAAATGGCGAGTTATTTTAAAATATTCATTCGAAAAATTAGCAGTATTGATCAATATATCCGCATCTTCAATTTTCGATATAGTTGCATAATTAATAAATTGGCGTACCACCCTAATTTTTGCGCGGGGGTTTATTTGTCTAATGTATTTCGCAAGACTTTCAGCTTTATTATTATTAACATCTTTAATAAAAAAATTCTGTCTATTTAGATTTGAGATTTCCACTTTATCTCCATCACATAACGTAAAATTACTAAAACCCATTCGAGTTGCTAAAATCGCAATATTACTACCTAAACCACAACCAATAAAACCAATTTTTGTTTCATGAATTTTTTTTTGTATTTTCTCATCAACAAAAAACCAATTTCTACTTATTAATTTGTCATATACAGTTTTCATGAAACACTGTATTTATTTTTTTTAATACCAAAATTTACGCCTCCCTCCGTCAAATATTTTAATAACTTTTTATTATTACTCCTAAGTTCATTTTCAAGTTCCGCTATATTAAGAATGCATGGGTATGTAAAGCCTTGGTAAATTGATGGTGGACCGATCTTTCTAAAAGGTACACCAATTTTTAATAAAAGCGGGAATAATTTGTCATCCATCACACTAAAAACATTTTCAATATGTTTTTCCTTCACAAACAAATAAATCCCTTTCATCAACACAAACATAAGATGATGTTTTCGATATTTTTTAATCACAATAAAGCGCGATATTTCAGCAGCCTGATTGAAATCAATGTTGTTAGTACTTACATTAAACTTAAAATGTTTTTGTATTGGTAAATTGATCGAGGAATTAAGTATCAACCTAACGGTCGCAGAAATCTCATTATTTAAATCCCTAATAATAAAATGTGTTGAATGGGCATCCCAATTATCAAATTCTAAATTATTTTTTGTTTTCTCTTTAGGAATGTAGCTATATTCCTGACAATAGACCTCGTATCTAATTTTATAAAGTTCCTGGAGTTCTTCTTCATGTGAAGAAATATAAAAAGAGAATTTTTTGAAAAAATTCTTATAGAACCACCAGAAACTAATATTTCTTTTTATTTGTTTAAACTTATTCATGAATACCAATTTGAATTTTTTATATCATTTTTTTTGTATTTTGTCAATTAAATTCCTACAATAAAAAAAGGGAGTAAAAACTCCCTTGTAATGACTAGCGACAGACACAAAATCCTTGTGGAGGCTGTACTGGCCAAGAATGTGAATAGTAAATTCCACCTTGATCCAGAATATCATAGCCCGATATGCCATTTAGTGGAACAGATGTGTTATTTCGCCAAATACCAAAGTGTATATGATCGGATTCAGTCCCGCTTGATCCGCAATAGCCAAGAATAGTTCCTGCGCGCACATCATCGCCTACCTTAACAAAATCACGGGGGTCACTTTGCAAATGGGCGACAATTGACTTATACCCAGCACCAGTGTGGCCGTAATCATGATCTATAATTACGCACCATCCGTAGCCAGCCATTGTCTTGTCTGCGTACACAACAATACCCCGTGCGCATGCTGTAACACAACTTCCTCGCGTTTCAGCATACACCCGAACTAAATCCACCGAATAGAAGCCCGCGGAAGGATACCGAGTATACTTATGCTTATAGCACCCATATCCACATGTGATCTTCCATGCCTGACCATACGCAGTTGGGAAAGTAAAATCAGGCATACAAGTTGGCCATTTTAGCGGGTCAGCTAATGTGGTAAATTTCCTGCCATCCCCTTTGATTATGGCTACAGTATCGAGATCTTGAGCAGAATCAAGGATTAGGCTCGAGACCTTACTATCATCAGGCGCAGTTAATTGCTCAAATTGTCTGTCGTCTCTATCGCTACAACCGATAACAGTGATAAAAACAAGTAGTAATGTTAAGCAAGCACTTATTTTAGGAGATTTTTTTACTTTCACGATTGCACTCCATTTCTAGGATTACTAAAACCCTGCCGCCCCTAACTAAAAACAATTTTAAAGGTACAAAATAAATTAAGGAGAGACCCACGTTCCCCTTAATCTTTAACACATAACCACCTCCTTTCAGGAACGATTTATCCGACAGATTTGAAGCCGCCATAACCATGAGACGGCTGTTGTTTTTATACCCAATATAAATAGAGGATATTGTCTAATTTGTTTCAAGCAACAATATATGCGACGTCTTTATCTTTTTTGCTTCATATTAATTATAACAAAAAATGAACGTTGTCGCTCATTTTGTTCTGCTTTTTGATGTTACTTACTCTTCTAAGTTTGATTCTACTGCACGTGCTACTGCCATTTTGTACATTTCTGCTTGTACAATAGCACTGTTAGCAAGTAAATGAAAAAATTTTAGAAAATGTATATTTTCTTTAAACAGAGGTTGTTTTAAATTTTTTGAATGAAGAAAAACTACTGCACTAACGTCATTTTCCAGCCCAAAAGCTAAAACAGCTCGAATATTTTTTTCACGTAACGTTTGCTCAATTTTAAATTCTAATTCTTTTTCACTCTTACTCAAATACTGTACAGTATAAGGAAGTTCATCTGTTATAATAATATCTTTTTTTTCTCGAACTCTTTCCACTAAAATATTAAGCCCATCAATTGAAAATTCCACACCTGATTTTGGTCTTAATATTCCATCATTATTTCTAACTAAAATGCTGATAGTATAATATGGGAAAACTGATTGCAGTTCGGTAGTAACCTCATTTACTAATTCGCTAATGTGGCTTATGGATTGAGAAAGCATTCTCACCTTTTGCAAAGCCAGCATTTCTTTCTTTTGCATATTGGTAAATAGACTATCAACATTTTTATAAATTAATTTTCTAAACGATTCTACGGTAAAAGCGACTAACATAACACTGAATATTAAGGTAAGTTCAGAAGAAAAATTGTTAAATTTAGCAATTTGTTGCTGGAAGAAAAGTACAAAATATGCGTAGATGCCAAATAATATTGTAAAAGTAACAAATTGAACTAAACCTTTCCTAATCACAACCCGGATATCCATCAAACGATAGCGGAAAATTGCGACCGAACTCCCTAGCATGAAAAAGATGGCAAAAGTATTTGCAACAATATTTTCTCTAACATTTAGTGGACGCTCGATTACTGGGAATAAACTAACAAAAAGTAACAATACTATAGAAATTGAATACCCAATTATTAAGTAAAGAATCTGGAACCTTGCAATACCAACTGACGAACTATATTTTTTTACCATTATTCCCATCCCTAATATGACAAAGTAAATAAATAATATAGAAAAATAGAAATAATATAACGCATGATTATATTCCAAATGTCCCTTTCCTATTATATTAAATATGGCACCTGAAAAACCAAGTAACGACACGACAATGATCGGCAAACTGAGCCCTATTTGATGCGACTTTTTTACTTTTTGATTGTTCGCAGGAAAATGTAAAACAAAAAGAATAAAAAAATACGCTATTAAAGGTGGCAGCCCAAAATCAAGATGGTATAAAAAATTATACAATCCTAGGGAAATATTGTATATTTCAAAATTAGAAATTAAAACCCAGATAAACGAAGTGGAAAGAAAAACAGTAAAATATTTTTGTGCCACGGTTCCGTTGTAATTTCTGGAAATTATTATAAAAAGTAACAAATAAAGAAATGGTGCTAGAAATATGGTTACGAGAAGAGAAATCATAAATTTTTTTATTATCTTACTTCTTCCTGCATTATCTTTTTAATCATTTCTTCGCGTAGATAGTCTGCTTTGGTCGTTTTATGTAATTTTGCTTTTTGTGCTAAAAAACGTTCAATCTGTGGGGTAATACGCAGTGTAAATTTAATATTTGGGATATTGTGACTCTCCCCCGTTTCAATTTCTGAAATAAATTTTTCAAGTATTTCCGGTAAATTATTAATTTCGTAGGGCTTTATACATACTGAATCTGGTATCTTTTTCCCACTAAAATACCCAAGTGTACTTTGTGCACCAGAGTGTGACTCATGAAGATATAAAATTGGTTTTTTTTGAACAATCGCATAGGCTAATAAATATCCAATTTCCGTATCAGGTATTGAAGCGTCAATGATTATTCCATCCATTTTATCGATGACATTTTCCCCATTCCTACTTATTTGCTCAATTTCACTTTTTGTTAGATCAGCACTCCCGTCTTCATCATAATTTGAGATTACAACGGCTCCTGATTTTCTTAATATATCGATTATTTTATGATATGCGACCTTTATCAACTCTCGATTGTTAAAACTTGAATGAAGAAATATTTTCATAAAAATGATTGATTTATTTCTCCTGAAATATTTTGGTACATAACTTTCTTAAATATTTCAGGCTCCTTTACTTTGCCAAGAACCCATAAACACTTGGTCAACGTCGCTTCATATGTCATTGTATTAATCACTATATACTCCGCATGACTCGACTCATTAAATTTATCATATATGTTATGGACAACGACCGGAATCTGACGTTCGTATGCAAGACGAAGATACGGAAAAAAAGATGAAGGAAAAGGATCTGAAACGTAAGAACGAATTAAGAGGGCGTCATAGCCTCTAAAAAAATTCGGTGTAAATTGTTCTGGAAGTGTTGTTGGCTCAATACACATCGTACCCAGACGATGATCGATGTTGTACTGAATATCAAGTTTAGATTTTTTATTTTTTTTAATGTTTTCAAAGAGTTTTATTCCAAAATCTACCCTTCCTACTAGCCCCGATGAAAATTCTTGAAAATAGTTCATCGACGGGTACATACCTTTTATCGCTTGATTTGCACGTAAAATTCGATTTCCAAATGAAATTACTACCTCCGCAAAATCCATAGTTGCAATTTGAATAGCATTTATTAAATTAGCTCGTACACCTAAATTATTGTAGTTCACGACTCCTTTAATTATCTTGTTTGCTTCTCCCGTCAAAGCCGACCCAGTAAATACAATTGGTTTATTTAGCCCTTGGAGCATAAAGGAGATCATTGAGGCAGTATAAATTACACTATCCAGATTATGAATAATTACTATCCCGCTAACATGTCGATAAATTTCATTTATTTTTTTTGCAATTTGAATCCATGCTTTCGGAGTAGCATCCATAGAAGATCCATCAAAAAGAAAATGTGGCTCTAAATCTGCGATAAGTGTTAGTTCGGATACTTCTTTTAGCCAAATTTCAACATCTAAATTGTTTGAAACTTTTATAATACGCCCTTCAGAATTTTGCACACCTGACCCACCGCAAAAAATAATACCGACCTTAGCTCTTTTTTTTGACATTTCAACAATTAATATTAACAATTTATGCACCGCCGTCGCTCTTATATAAGACGGCTATATAATTCTACTTCTTCCCCCCCTCCCCTGTCAACTTTCGCAATCCCAAGTTCCCATGTGCACAAACAAAAAAAGGCCGTGCTTTGAGAGCCATATTCACAGGACCTTGCGAGTTCCCCATGAAATATGAAACACGGCCTACTAATTACTCTGCTGACAAAGCGACTTTTTTCTTTTTCCTCAGATGCACCGGGGTTACGTGCCGCCAACGAGAATCAGACCTGGCGACCACCTTACCCCACTGACTGACTTCAACGGTAACTACTGCCTCGTTAGCAATCTTGTCGGTGACAATAATACGAGCCTTCACTGTCAAGACTTCGCCCACAACGGCCTTAACGATAAATTCGGTCGACATGCTCGTCGTGAACGCCACCGGTTTCCCCACATCCGAGTACATGAGCGTGCCTGCGGTGTCATCCATGATTGCCGTCAGCAACCCGCCATGAACGGTTTTCATTCCATTCTCATGTTCCACCGTCGGAGTCAACTGCGCAACGAACCAATTCCCCTCCATACCGAGATGCCGGATCCCGAGCAATTGGGCAAATCGCGTGAGATAAAAGTCGGACATACGCTCCTCCTGTACCAAAAAACTGTGTGATTTGTTTTTCACACCTTAGCAACGCGCCTGCAATCGGTCAAGCGGGTTATCTCAACGGCCGGATGTCCACCTTGCCCCGCCTCAAGTCATCCAGGCTCATCCCCCGATTCGTGCCCGTCGGCCGCCCGGTCGGACTTTGTCTCTGTACAGATCCGCCCCGCGAAACAACCGTCGGCAGAATGTCCGTCAGCATATGCTGAATTTCTTCCATGCCCAATTGGGTCGGTGAAATATTCGCCGTAGCCGCTCCGCCGTTTTGTATCGTATTCGCCGCGATATCGAAATACCACTCGTCGATACCCTCAAGCCGGCGGGGCTTTTCCCAGTCAGCCGCCGTGAGCCGGGAAACATCCATCCCCTTCTTTTGTGCTTCCGCCCGGCGAATTGCGGCGAGCAGAGGCCGCAGATCAAGCTTCGGCGCGCCCTGCGTCTGCCGCGTCACAATGTTCGTATGACCGGTCGACTGCCGCTGTACGACGACATCAGCCATGATATCTTTGACCGCGCGGACAAACCCGACCATCGTCTTGGAATCAGACTCCATCATCACCACCCGCAACGGGCCTGACGGAGTATCAATGTCGAACTGCACAGCGCGGCCTTCACGTTTGAGCTCTTCCCATTCTTTCGGCATGACCACCTTGCGCCGATATTCCTCGTTGTAATGGGCGTGAAAGATGCGCATGACACTGTCAATGACGAATTCAGGATTGCCCGGGTAATCCCGGTTCAGGTTCATCACGATCGCTGAAAGTCCGAATGCGCGGTCGATAACGTCTTTTGATACGATCCCCCGCCCTTCCAGATCATCGCGCCGCACAAATTCCAGAAGCTTCTTGAGCTCCGGACGCTGGTCAACGCCAAGATACCGCGCGACAAGCGTTGTAGCGCATGTAGTCGTGTCCATCTGATGGCCGTCATGGTGATGATCAAATCTGCCGCCTCCGATGTCGATCAATAGGTATCCCTCGGCCTCCCACTGTTCCGCTGTTTTTCCCGGAGGCACCTGGTTCCAAAAATCAAAGGCGACTTCGCGGATGCCGGGGAAAAGCTCTGTGCCAAATTCCTGCAAAAGCCACAGCGCCGCGATATTGTCCGGGTGCGGCCGCGGGTACATGACGACGGTATGTACGGGAATGGGTTGCATATGTATAAGTATAGCATACGCGAACTTCCAAAAATATATAGGTCACATTCACACGATAATCCCATTTATTAATTAACCCATTTCGAGTCCAAAGTCGCCTCAAGCGACTGAGGACGAGAAATCTTCACAACAGGTTAAATATATTTTTAGCTTGTATAAAGATTTCTCACTCCGCCTACGGCGGAGATTCGAAATGGGATATTAAAAAAAACCCGGTTGCTGTAGTAAGCAAAGCCGGGTCGTGTACAAATAGTTCTAAGGGGTATGAAAGAAAAAGTTACTAGCGGCTGTTGCGCTGACTGTCGACACGACTACTGTCGTTGTCATCCTGATTAGATGGGTCAGCCCGCCTGCGATCATGGATGAGAATGAGATCAACAATCTGTGCATTGGTCAGATTCGAGAAAGGTACGGTACCTTGCTTGTTGCCATTCAGAAGCATTTGCCGCTCGTTCTTGTTGTAGTAGTACCACAACTTGGGTTCAGCCGTTATTAGTGCTTCGTACAGATTGTCGAGCGACTTCTTGCCCTTCACCATAATAGTGCAGTGACCAGTCGTCGTCCGAACCACGAGGATCGCGATCTGCTTCCGCCAATAGAAATAGCTGTTGGCGACGTTCTGATCATCTGTAACAATCACGTGTCCTTCGATCGTGTTGCGACCATCGGGACTCGTCACCATAAACGTACGTTCCGGCCTGATCGCATTCGCGGTCTTCTTGATCTGCTCCCTTTCTTCATCAGTCAGGGGTGCAGGCTGCGGACGCTGAGCCGGACGATCCGTCTGGTGCGATTGGTTCTTAGACCGCTCGCCACGATCCGTACGAGAAACGTACGTAAACGAGGCTTGAACGATACTTATCATCTGCGACGGTGTGACTTTTGAGGGACCTTCATGTGAGAACCGTGAACCAGACCCGTTCAATAGCTTCTCCGTCGACCCTTTGGGAGTATGATGAAACCAAACATTGAACTCACGACTCTGTAGTACCTCGGCGAGCGCTGTTAGACTCTGGCCGCCGGTGGCAAAAATGGCGTAGTTACCGACTCTGTTGCGGGTAACCAGAATGCGAAGCGTGGAAGAATGTTCAAGCTGTTGCTTCAGGTAGAAAGCGGAAACCAACTTGTCGTCGGTGGTGATAAGATGTCCGCCGTCCTCAATCATACCGTGCTTAGCTTTGACAGGGAACAACTGAGGAACGATGATCCGCGCACGCTCTTCGGCTTGCTTCATACGCGTATCAACTTTCTCGAACTCGCCCTTAAGGACAGTTATGTGCTCCGACACATCCTTACCGGCAATCTGACCCAAAACTTCGAAGTTTCCCATAGTGAAAGGATTCTTCATGCCTTCAACCTGCTCGAGATTGGCTGCAGCAGCTGCAAAGTAGGCTTCCAGCACAGGGAAAAACAGGTCGACGATGCTCGCACGATGCTCTTCATTAGTAACGTTGTGCGAAACTTCCGGTATTCTCCTGATCAGGGTGACCAGACTGTCCGACTGGCTTTTCAGCGTTCCATGCTCGTTGTTGTGGTTCAACAATTTGATGAGATACGCTACACCCGGTATAGCCAAGACGTCTTCCGTCGAGATATACGCAGTAGCTGACTGCTTACCACTGTCCTTGTACCTGACTCGGACATCGACATCGAGAACATCTTCAGGAATGTCCTTAACTCGTTTGAATTCATCCTCAAATCGGATGATAACATCCTTCGGGTTGACCTTCAGGATAAAAATCAAGAAAATGTACAGTGCGGAGAGCTGATCCCACTTAAGGTTAAATGGGACAACTATTACGAGTTTGGAATTCGCGGTCACAAAGACCTCCTTCGCTGCTCGACCTATGAAAAGGCGGCAACGGTATTCGATGGTTGATGATTAAACCGGCAAATCTTGCGATAAGCCGATCGTTAATTTCTTTCGTTATTTACCCCTTTTCAAAGAGCACGATGTAGTCAGAAAAACCAGAAAAGCAGCAATAACTGGACATACTATCATATATACGGCGTTTTGTCAATACTGCTGAGATTTGACCAAAAACACCCCCATACCGTAGGATGCAGGCAGATAATACTCTCCACACAGAGAGGCCAACAATGCCCTTTTTCACACTGCCTAACATGCTGTCAGTGCTCCGGGTCGTTTTAGCGGCTCCTATCTGGTACCTGAACGGCAACGGAAATCACCATACGGCTTTTGCTGTATACCTCTTCGCGCTGTTTACCGATTATCTGGACGGCTCCCTGGCCCGCTCGATGAAACAGGAAACAGACTTAGGTAAATTGCTCGATCCGCTCGCGGATAAGATTCTGCATCTGCTGATATTCTTCCAATTCCAGTCGATGTACCCTGACATTGCACCGCAGTTCATCTGCATCCTTATCCTCGCGCTGATCCTGATCGCACTCCCGGCGCTGGTGATGTTCTTTCAGATTCAGCGGAAGCTCGGCGCAAACGGATATGGCAAAGCAAAACTGGTCATTGAGGCCATTGCAGTCATTCTTCTGTTTTTGGGAAAAGTGGCTATTGCATCGATGGTGCTCTGGATTGCTGTCGGATTTGCGGTTTTGAGCATAATCGGCCATGTCATGCTCCGCGAGCAAAAAAAATAACACCTGCGACGATATCCATCGGCGCAGTTTTTTTGTTCAGGAGTATTTGACAACGCTTGCTGAAATATTTATCCTAAGGAAAAAGGAAACTTTCGTTCAAGGAGAGAACGATGGGAAAAACAGTTTTTTTCGGATGGGTAATCATTGTGATGGCAATCCTCAGCTTTGCGAATGGCATGCAGTCTGCTATATCAGCATCAGAAAAAAATCGAATCGCCTGGTGCTGTGGAGGCATTGCTCTTGCCGGGATGCTCGTCATAGTTTTCCACAAAACAGTCTACCACATGTGGGTAGCCGCACATCCAGGACTCGCTGACTGAGTCCTCTTTTTATTGCGTATCCGCCTCAGCAACTATCCCCTTGCCTTTTGCATTCGGATCGCTGTCCAACTGCGTCGTGAGCAATTCCTGATTCAGATTAATCTTTTGTTCGGTGTAGGAATCACCGCCGCTTGCCTTTGCCGACTCGACAAGCATCATCACCTTGCCGCTGTCGTTTGTCGTCGGAGTGATCGATACATCGAAATACCCCTCAAGCTCGGGGAACAAGATACCGGCGCCTACGGGGATGCGATTAATTCTCCACGTAACAGCTCTCGTGGCCGCGTCGTAGCTCATCGGCTCTCCCGCAGATACCGACGTCGTCCCGGTCCAGGTGACATTTTCGGCTAAGGTCGCGGTCACTGTGACATCGGTCACTTCATTACTCGTGTTGCCGAGATTCCAAAAGATACGGTACGACGTTTTTTGTCCGACGACCGGGGGAATCGGTCCATAGCCCACCTGCAAAAATTCGTCGTTATAGTACCGTGCCTGCGCGCGAAAAACAAATGCCGTAGCGATTTTTGTCACCGTCGTATTACTGTCCGTTGAAAATGTTTGACCCTCAAGGTCAGTTACCTTTTTTGACTCCGCTTTTGCAACCGTGGTGACAGAAAGATTCTTCTTGAGGTTTTGTTCATTAAGCGATTTGAGCAACGGGACAGAAAATGATATCTCACTTCCTTCGCCAGGTTTTACCGAAGCAAGCGAGGATACCTGGTCTTTGTTCCAGGTAATCGACGTCCCGTCCATCTTTCCATTTTGCGGATCGACGATAAAATCCCAGTCGATTGCCGTTGACGCAAATGTGGCCGTAATGTTTACATCCTGCACTTCAACATCACCGTTATTGGTATACGAGAGGCTGTACGGAATCATACCGCCAAGTGATGCAATTCCGCCCGTCTCACTGCCACCCGCCTTGAGCGTGATGGACAGTTCCGGCTTCAGCAATAAAATAAGCGCCGATTTTTCTACCTGAAGTCTGAACGTATTGTCGGTCTCGAGTAATCCGGCCTGAACTTTGAACTCGCGCGTTTCTCCCCCGACGCCGGCGAGCGTCCCCTTGATCGTAATCTTGCCGTCTTTACCGTTTTCAAGCTTGTCGATATCCCAGGTGTTTGTGCCCTCGCGCGGCTCCGGATCAGATGAAATAACAGAAAATGCTTCGGGAAATGTGGCGATCACCCGCACATGCTCAAGCGCACGATCGGCATCATTGCGGTAGGTAATGACAAATGTACTCTCTTTGCCGACGCCGACACGGACCGGCGAACCGATTTCCAAGCCGAGTATGGATGACCCGACCGTAATTGTGAAGTTCGCCGACTCTTGAAAGGATGAATTGAAATTCTCGGGAATATACGCGTAGGTAAACGAAAATACTTTTTCACTGCCCACCTCGCCGATCACGGAGCCTTTGAGCGTAATCGTCGTATCATCCCCGCCTGCGATTGTACCAAGTTGCCAGACGTTGGTTTTCCCTGACTCAGGCGCCGGTTCAGCGGATGCAAAATGAAAATTTGTCGGATACAGGACCGTAAGCTCCCCGCTGTCCAGGCTGATATTTTCGCCGTTGTGGATCTTTATGGTAATAGTCTGATCGTCACCCGAGACGGCAGTCGTTTTGCCTTCAACGGTTAACGAAATACGATCTCCCGTAAATTTGTTTTGACTTGAGTTAAAAAAATACAAGCCGGCCAACGCGGCGCCGAGCACAATGATGAGTATAATAATAATAACCGCAAAAATTTTCTTGCGTCGGTGGGGGTCGCGCCGGACTATACGGGACATATCTGGTTTTGCGCCGTCATCTTCATATATTTCCGCGATTCTGCGCGTTGAAA
>JBAZCI010000010.1:0-30973 GCA_041671025.1 Patescibacteria group bacterium
CGGCTCGCAGGACCAGTACGCATGGAATAACGTCCCGGGAATAATGGATATTCTCAAAAAACTGAAACCCGAATTCCAATATAATATGATTACCGGTGGCGACCATTCGTTAAGCGGGCATCAGAAAGAACTGGGAAAAATTCTTCAGAAGTTTCTCCACAAGCGCTGAAAAGCTAAAAAATATACAGAAGCAAAATACCCGAGGCAATAATAACCGTGCCAACGATTTTTGTAACAATATTGGTACGCTCACCGAGCAAAAAAATGCCTCCAATGAGCGTGAACACTAGCGCCGATTGCGTCACGGGAATGACGCGCGAAGCTTCTCCAACCTTGAGTGCATAAAAGAGAGAAACTTCAAATCCCCCAAACAAAACACCCGAGATAATCAACCCCCATTTCTGCATGCTTAATTCTCTCATGATAGTACGTGGGTTAAATCCCAAGAGACTGAATGAGAGGAGGCCAATCGCCAGAAGTTCTAACGACGCAGCCGCTGTTTCAGAAAAATCTACCACCGTTGCTTTGACAAACAGAAACCCGCCCACAGCAAATAGAGTACTCAACACAGTAATGAATATTCCGTTTTTCGTTATCTTGTGTTTTTCAAAAATCGCGACAATAACCCCGAGACTAATAAGTACAACCGCGAAAATCTTTATTGACGTTATCTTCTCGGAGAAAAAGAGTAACCCGCCAATAAGAATAAAAATATGACGGACCTGGTTGATAATCTGATAGAGTGAGACATCAATCTTTTTGAGCGCAACAAATGACAGCCAATCAGCCAGAAAAGCGGTAATCACAATCCCGGCAAAATATACCCATGTGATTGAATGTTCTGGCCACTTTAAATGCCAAAATAAAAAAGGAAGTAACACGAGACCGGCAACAAAATCGTGAATTGCGGTAAATGCCAGTGCATTTCCTTGAGTACGCAAAAATGCGCGAGATAGTACGCGCGCCCCGGCAAAAAACAATCCTGCAAGCAATGCCAATATGAACCAGTTCATGCATGCAGTATACCCAAAATCTACTCAACGCTCCAGTTTTGACTTGTGCAACTTTCTTCTGCTACCCTGTAGCTCAGGAGGAAATGATGATAGCCCTTTTTAACCTGAATATTGAGGTGGGGTCTCCTGAAACCCCCATGCAACACGACTCTCAGGGAAACATTATATCCCTGACATATGAGGGATGTAGGATAGACATCACCGCATTGTCCCCAAACCAATCCTTCATTCCCAGATCATTGTCCACAAACTGGGTAAGGATCATAGAAGGAAAGCAGTTACTTTGTAAGATCGACGAGAAGGTTGATGGTGAGATTGTCTTAGTCCATGCTGAAACAACGGATGGAAATAAGTGGTTTCTACACCACCTCATAAGTCCGCCTGCTAAGCTCAAGCCCTCTGCCAAGTCAGCAACATCAAGCTGACTTTTTTTATATCCAAAAACTCTCCCTCCCCATCTCGAAGTCGCCGCGGCGACTGAGAGATCTTCATTCAGACCGTAAATACCCTGTACTCGCTGTATAAAGATTTCTCGGCCTCCCGTTGGTCGGTCTCGAAATGGAATATTAGAATACAACAACAAGCGAACGCAGGCGGGGACGCCTGCGCTATATATTATTACCTCCCCGAATGCTTCCTAAACATCCACCCGGCTATGGGGACGCATATAACGATAATGCCAACGCACCATATTGCGGAAATCCACGCATGCTCACCGATAGGCATACCCAGCATCAAGGCGCGAATTGCCTCAATAACATGAGTCACCGGCTGGTTTTCGGCAAATACCCGGAGCCAGGCCGGCATGGTCTGCGTGGGTACAAATGCCGCACTGGCAAAGGTAATCGGAAATATAATGAAAAATCCGAGCCACTGCACGGACTCAACCGTCTTTGCAACGAGCCCCATGATTGCAGCCATCCATGACATGGCGAATGTAAACAGCAGAACGATACCCGTGATCTCAACCCAATCAATCACCGATGCGGTAGGACGAAATCCGACAAGGAGACCGACACCGATCATGACTAATGCCTGAATGACATTGCGTGCAAGATCGGCAGTCACATGTCCCATGAGCAAACCGCCGCTCGCAATCGGCAAAGATTTAATGCGGTCGATAATGCCGCGTTGCAAATCGGTCGCGACACTCAAGGATGTCGTAAGTGAGCCGAAGGCGACGCTTTGAATCAAGATGCCGGCGACGAGAAAATTAACATATGTCGCACCGCCGGTTGCGATGGCGCCCCCGAATACATACCGGAACAGCAGCATGAACATGACCGGCTGTATCGTCAGCCCCAGGAGCTGATCACGATTCTTAAAAATGTGCTTAAGGCTCCGGCCGATAAAAACCATCGAATCGCTGATCATCCAAACGAACGCCGACCGATGGATAGGTTGCACAGCGCCTGTTTTGTACGCAATTTCTGCCATAGTTATTTCTTTTTACCTTTCTTACCTGCTGTATCGCCATCTTCCGGCTTTTCTTCCTCTGCCTTATGTCCCGTGAAATGCAAAAATACATCATCAAGCGTCGGCTTGTGGAGAGACAGTGTCTCAATCGCAATGCCGGCCTTTTCTACGACATCCAATACGCGTCTCACTTCGCTGACATTGCCGTCTGTCGGCAGGCTGATGGATCGATTCTTTTCGTCTGACAATACGCCTTGCGCGTTCAACAAATTCAATGCGGTGGCGTATGCGCCGGCGTCTTTGATAACGATTTCAAGCCGCTCATTGCCGACCTGAGATTTCAGTTCGTCGGCCGTCCCTTCGGTAATAATGATGCCATTGTCCAGGACAGCGATACGGTCGGCGAGACGATCCGCTTCTTCCAAATGTTGCGTGGTGAGCAGGATAGTAACATCCGCCTCCACCAGTTTTTCGATAATGTCCCACATGGCCAATCGGCTCCGCGGATCAAGTCCTGTCGTAGGCTCGTCCAGGAAAATAATGGGCGGCGTCGCAATCAAACTTGCCGCCAAATCAAGCCGGCGGCGCATACCTCCGGAATATGTCTTAACTGCGCGGTCGCCTGCCTCTACCAAATCAAACTGTTGCAGCAATTCTTTGGCGCGTCGTTTCGCATCAGCGGACGACAAATGATACAGTCTACCCATCATTTCCAGATTTTCGACACCGGTAAGAAATTCATCAACGGCGGCATACTGGCCGGTGAGACCGATGCTCTCGCGCACTTTTTGCCCGTGCGCGACTACATTATATCCATTTACCATAACCTCGCCTGCATCTGGACGCAACAGGGTACTTAATATACGGATCGTTGTCGTTTTTCCGGCACCATTCGGCCCGAGTAGCGCCAGAATCGTACCTTTTTCCACGGTTAAATTCAGCCCTTTTAATACTTCCAGCTTCTTAAAAGAGTGGCGCAGATCCTTAATGAGGATGGCGTTATTTGAGGACATACATGCAATAATTTCGTCAGTATTTTATGTAAAAACAGTATACAGGACGGGCAAAATAATGACAAATGGGAATGAGTATCAATATAGAAGAAAGTGCAGTAAGGCAACAAACTCTTTGAAATAATGCCCCTCCATTCTAAAACACATTTTTGTAGTATACTTACGATAACAACAAACTAATTCCTAACAAAGACCCTTATGTTCATCGGAGGCATTATCGCGGTAGTTCTCGCCGGTGTTTTACTCTTTGCCGGATCCCGTCAGAAAAAAATGGGATCAGAGATGCAAAAAACAAAAGTTGTTCCCATAAAAGATGTATCGGCAGGAACTCAAGTCGAAATAGAAGGTACCATTGCTTGCGCATCACCTCTGCGAACTCCATATTCTCAGCGCGACTGCATTGCCTACGAATATACTGTCGAACGTGAAGAACGCACAACTGATCCTCAGGGGCGCCCAAGAATACACTGGCAAAACGTATCCAGTGATCGTCAATCGATTCCTTTTACAGTCCAGGATGCGAGTGGAAATATTGAAGTGCATCCGGATCATGCCTCATTGGACTTGCAGGATTTCGGACTACGAATGCTGCGTGCCGGAGATCTGACAGATAACTCGATCTTAAAAGTTGCAGTAAACGTACTTGGCAATAATACCAATACCCGCGTTCGTGAAAAAGCTTTACTGGTTGGCTCTCACGCATATGTTTTTGGCAGCGTTGTCCAAGATGCCGCTGGTCTGCACATCGGAAAAGGTGACAATAATTTTGTTATCAGTTATAAAACCGAAGCAGAGATTGAACGGTCAAAAGCGCGATTGGCGATGGGCATGACCATCCTCGGTATTATCCTCGGTATTGCGGGCATCACGCTAGCTATATATAGCTTTATTAAATAGACGCGACTCACCCTAGATTTCCTTTTTAATAAGGAAATTCGCGCCGGGCTACTATGTGTTTAATTAATTTCTTTCGTTTCTCGGCCGTATTCATCCAATGACTTCATCAGACTATTTTCCTATAATTCTTATAGGCATAATGACGGGAGTAGTTATTCTCAGTATTTTTCTACGTTTTTTGACCAAATATTTTGGCGGCTACAAACACAGAGCAGATGATCTCCCTGAACACTGGTCAAAAAAAATCGGTTTACGTGTTTACAAAGGAGAAAACACGATGCGGTATGTTGATCGTTTTTCCGCAAACACAGGTAAAACATTTTTTAATGCGGAACGCATGATAGAAAGTAATGAAGGAACTTTTTTTGCAGAAGGGCAAATCAACGGTCGTCAAATATGGGTATACCGGTTGACCGGCACACCTCCTCCGGGGTCAGGGTTAGGAACCCTTAGAAATAGACAAACGACCCGTAGTCGGGATACGGTGTTGGGATGGTTTACAGACAACAACAGCGTAACGGTTACGGAGCGTATATTTTATGGATGGGGTATGGAAATTGAAACTAAAACAATACCTCAAACAGTAACTGTGGCAAAAAAATTTATTAAACACGAAGACGTGCTTGATATCGAAAGTGCAGCATTTGAACGCAAGTATGACATTTCAAATACACAAGATAGCCAGGTCCTCCAATTGCTGGACCCTGTGCTTCTGCAGTATGTCCAGGAATCACAGTGTGCGGCGATAGAAATTTCTGATTCAAGTGTTCTTTTATTATTTACCCTTTCTGAGATCCCATTGGAAACGCTTGATGCAATGCTTCAGGCAGGTTTAAAAATTGCAGAACAGGTAGACAGGAATTTTCCGCTTGCATCATACAAAAAATAATTCACAGCCGCAGACTACCGCGTCAGAAATCCCGTTACCGAGATTTACGTTGTTTTTTCTTCGGCACAGGTAATGTGTGACACGTCGTCCTGATCAGCTTCGTCAAAAATTCACGGTCCTCCCATAATTCGCCGGCAATGCGAAAAGATGGTTTCGCACCGGGATATGCCTGAGCTTCGTCGATGGTGTCAAGCATGGCTCTCCCCGCCTCGGTGATTTTTACAAACAGTTCATCGTCACACACGAGCGCGACCACCTTCTCATCACAATAGATCGCGTATTCACCGAACATTTTGCGACTTCGAATAGACCCGGCAGATGCAATCTGGTCGACGATGAAGTCTACTGTTTTTTGTGAGCTCGCCATAATGTATGAGATATCCCGGTGCAAGTATACCAAAAAGCGGTCACCAACAAAATGTTCGGGAGAATTTTTCTGACTACCACTACGACAAGCTTGACCTTAGTCGGTAAACGAAAGTCGCGCTAACAGATAAGAAATCGTCGATTCGGCTCCCTGATTTAAATTGATTGATTTTTCACCGACTCCGTCATAGCACCCTCCGGTAGTACGATCGTACACGACCTGACCCAAAAGATTGTCACCCAAAAACCAGTTAAACGCGTGGTATGCCAGCTCGCTGTACCGTTCCTGATGTGTGACCCGGAACATCGCGTTGAGCGCCTGTATCGTGGCCGTGGTATCTTCGGGCTGTTGGTCAAAATATTGCCGCGTCCCGCCTTTGGGAAACCAGCCGCTTTGGCCGACGGGAATGTACATGCCGTCCTTGAACGTATGAGTGATTAAAAAATTGAGTGTTTTTTCACCCACCTCAAAGTATCTTTGTTCACCGGTTATGGTGTATCCGAGAATCAGTGCTTCTGATAATGTGGCATTAGAATATGTTAAGTGGTGCTCGAACCATTCCCAGTCGGAGGAATGATTTTTATCATACAGCGCAATAAGCCAATCACAGGAGTGTCGTAATGCCGCTAAAAGCTTCTCTCCATCAACGGCAGTGAGTACATCAGCGCGGTGAAAAAGAAGATGATAGAGCGCCTTGATGAAAAAAGCAAAAGGCCGTGGCGAAGAAAAAACAATGTTTTTTTTGAAACTACCCATAAAAAGCGCGTACGCCTGATCTCGCATTTCCTGGGGAATCTCTGCTGTGGTTGACGCCACGGCAAGAGCATACAACGTCCTTGCAGTGGGATCTTCAGAATTTTCCCTGATATTTCTCTGGATATCAATCGTGCGATCCTGACCGACATAGTTATCAAAATGACCGTCTGACCGTGCTACCCGATGCAAAAATCTTAAATAGACGGCAATAAGTTTTAATGATGAAGGGGCGTGAAACTTTTTGTAATGGAGCGCTGCGACAATTAAGGCTCGGGCATTGTCATCTATTGTATAGCCGGAAGAAATATCCGGCTCGGTAAGCTGGGCAAACTGGATAATGCCGAAATCATCCGTCAATCGCGCCAGGTGCGATAGCTTCACGGACGGATGCCTCCGTTGTTTTATCAGCTCCTCCGGAACGCAAACGGAGAAATATTTCAAATATGACAGTGCGACATTTTCCCAGGTCATATGCCGTGTGCGAAAATATGCGCATTTACCCATCTTAAGTCGTAACTCGTCGTTTTTCAACAAATTTATAATGGCATCGGAGAACGCGTGCGGGTTTTTGAAATCGACAAGCATACCGACTTCCCTCGTAATGTCCTGCTTGGCCTGGGCAAATGCGGTTGAAATGACCGGACGGCCTCCGCCAAGCGCATATGACAACGTACCGGATACGGTTTGATTCGGATCTAATGAAGTGGAAAGGTAAATATCGGTTGCCTCTAAAAATTTGAGGAGATCACTCAGACCAAGATAGGTGTTATAAAATGAAACATGGTCATTCAGATCCAGGTCGTACACTTTTTTAATAAGGGAATTGCGATATGCCTCACCCTCCTGTTCCAAAACCACCGGATGAGTAACGCCGGCAACATGAAATCGTACTTGAGGAAATTGTTGTACTACCGCCGGCAGGGCATCAATCACATATTCAATCCCTTTGCCGGGATTCAGTAACCCAAACGTTGAAAGGATTACTCTATCTGAGAAACCGAGTGCTGTCTTCGCGCGCTTACTCGTTGCATATGGAACATGATGAATGCCGTGAGGAATAACGGTAATGCGGCCGGATGCGATTCCATACTCCTTCACCAGAATTTCCTTCGATGACCGAGTCATCACAATCATGCCGGCGGCATATTTCATCATGTCCCTGATAACGGTACGCATCTTTTCAACCGGTGCCGGGAGAACGGTATGCAGGGTGACGATAACGGGTTTTTTTATTTTCTCTAAAAAAAGAAGTACATGTGATCCATATTCACCGCCAAAAATACCAAATTCATGCTGTATGTTGACCAACCGGATATCCGTGAGGGCGTTTAGTTTTTCTGCGGCTTGAATATAATCTTCTTCACGGGGCTGACGTATCTGAAAAATTACTTTGTCCGAGTACGTAAACTGACTTACTTCGGTCGGGTTTATTGCCACGATTTTGGACTCCATCGACGGCCCGAATGCCTGGTCGACTGCGCGGGCGAGATCAGCGGTAAATGTCGCAATACCGCATTGGCGGGGCGGAAAGGTAGCTAAAAAAACGATCCGGGATTTGTGCTGTTCCGCTACTACCGGCCTCTGTCGTGCTGACACCTGTGTGGTTTTCACGAACGTGGGGGGGATTTTTTAAGTTCCGTTAGTAATTCTGCGAGATCAACTGATTTCGCAGCAATAAGCTTGTCCGCAGCTCCATAATATATATATAGCCGGCTACCTCTCACCACTGCTCCGGTAGGAAAAACAACGTTATTTACCACACCGTTCTTTTCCCATGAAGCCTCCGGTGAAAACAACGGCTCATGTAACCGTCCCAAAACTTTTTGCGGATCCTTGAGGTCCAGGAGGGCAGCCGAAGCGCGATATATTTTTCCGTTTGAAGCATCTTCCACTGCGTGATACATAACAAGCCACCCATCCTCTGTCTCAATAGGCGGGCATCCTCCGCCAATATTGCGGCTTTCAAACCAATGCGTGGGATCAAGCACAATATATTTGCCCAAGTTCTTCAAATAGGTACGCCAGTGATTGTCCGTGAGTTCTGAAAAATCTGAAAAATACACGAGTTGAATACCGGGGAGCACCCGGTGGAGCAGAGCAAATTGTCCGTTAATTTTTTTTGGGAAAAGCGCGGCATCTTTTTCAAACAACAAAATATCTTTCCCCTCTTTCTCTTTGTACAGCATTTCAAACATCGTGTACCGTTCCCGCACTTGTGAATCGCGAAAAATATCCTCCGCTTCATCATAGGAAATTCTCGGCGAAATCAGTCCCTGTTTGGAAAAATGGATCAGATCAGTGCTCGTTGCGTAGGCAATAAGCGCATTCTTGCCGTCATACGCGGTATAGAAAAGATAATATACCCCGTCCAAAAAGGTAATTCTGGGATCCTCTACTCCTTTTTTTTCGTAATCGTATTCAGGTACAAGTACCGGTTTTGTCAGCCGGTGTACAAGGGTATTTCCTTTGAGCTGGCAGTAGCCTATCGAAGAGACGGTGTCCTGACTCACCGCCCGGTAAAACATGTGCGTGATGCCATCAACCTCAATGCACGCCGGGTTTAAGACAGCCTGATTTTCGAAAGGTAAGTCAGTTTTCTCTAGGATGATTCCTTCGTTTTTTACCGTGATCATACTGTAATACTGTGTTATATGGTGCACATGGTACATACCCGCTCATCAGTAACCAGTGCATGTAGCCCCCACGGGGGCCGCAATATTCTTTAGTGTACCATGAGTAGGGTTTATTTTCTTGCCTAACGAAATTGCACCAGCACTCATTCACATTTCTGAACAATACACGTAACACAAAAGCTCTCCCTTCTATGTAGCTTAGGGACTCCCCTTCGGGCCTGGGTCTCACTGTCTGGCTACGCCAGACATCGTTCGACCCGTCTCGGCCCGTGCGAAGCAAAGCAGTTTGCTTCGCGTGTTGCCTCGACCCCAATCTAAAGGCTCCAACTTACACTCATGTGTAAGCGGACACGGAAAAGGAAACCGCGGTCTGGGGTGGCTATCGGGGCTCGAACCCGAGATAAAGGCTCCACAGGCCTCTGTGTTACCACTACACCATAGCCACCCCAAACCGAACTTTCAAAATATAATTTGTAAAACAAGTTTCGGCAGATTCTTAACACTACCTACTACCCTCATCCCCAACTCCTATCCAACACGAAGATAGATTATAGAAGATAATTCAAAAAAATCAAGGCTGCCCCGCCAAGAGCCGCGATCAACCCCCCAAGGGTGAAAATAGCCGCCTTTCTACCTATCTCCTGCTCGATCAGTTCCTCGGGCTTTGTACTGATATACAGCGGCCGTCTCCCCCTCATCATATACATCTTGTCCATTGAAGAAAAAACCGAACCGAAAACATATACAGAATTTCCTACCGCAAGCGCGCGTTCGCGCACGCGGGCACGATATCCGGTAATCTGAGTCGCGAGATCACGAAATTCAGGACGGGGAAATACATCGCCCGGCTCAATCGTTCGTTCAAATATTTGCGGCGCATCGATCGCCGCTTCTTCCGGAGTAACGCCGACACTGCCCGTTCCGTCAGAAATATGAAAACGGTCTTTTGTTCGTTCCTGCCATATCGGGTGCCAGGTTTCTCCCTGCTTCCCTGAAATATATTCCAGACGTTCAATCACACACTCATACCAAACGCACGGCATTCCGCTGAAAGGAGCAATGCGCGGAGGCTCAAGCTGGGCAACACCGGAAATCTCAGCGATAATTCCCGGACGCAATTCCCGGATCATCATACGGTCAATCACGCGCATATCACTATGCACCGCCCGATGCCGGCGACCGACTCCGAGGAGGACGCTTCCTATAACTATAAAGATGATGCCAAGTGCGATCATGATGTCTTATTCTGCATACGCAGAAAATTGTTCAACTAATTCTTTGCAGTATTCATACTGATCAAATTCCCCCTGGCTCTGCGTGAGAAGGTTTTTGCATGTACTGACTTCCTCGATTACCTTTTCACGAGCACCTAAAACCTGCTTTGCGTCTCGGTTTTCAATATACATAGTCCGTATCCATAGGATTAACCCTAAGAATACGCACACCCCGACTATCACAAGCCATAGTACCAGTTTCGACCGGGACGTTTTGTATGGTTTGGGTGAGATAAGGGGAGATGTGTCCATATATATGTGTATTATTGAGTTTTTTTAACTTTTCGTAAACTACTGTACTCGCGAAATGCCCCCGCGAGGAATCGAACCTCGATTTAAAGCTTAGAAGGCTCTCGTTCTATCCATTGAACTACAGGGGCAAGGACTGAACTTATGCTTTTTGAAATGTAATGACGACGATCTCGGGTCTGTTACCTGTGCGCATCGGCGGACCCCAACTCCCGACGCCTGTCGACGTAAATATGGAATACGACCCGTCCGTATGCAAACCGTAATCGTATTTCTTGTACACTAGCCGGGTAATCCATCCGAACGGCCATAACTGGCCTTTGTGCGTATGACCGGAAAGCTGCAAATTGACCCCGGCTTCTTTAAAGATATCACGGAGAACGGGTTCATGGTACAAGCCGATCAACGGCTTTGACGGGTCGCTCTGCTGTAATACCGACTTTGCGATAGCCGCATCAGAACGCATGCGATATTGAACGCCCGCGATCTGCACGCCGTCAACCTCAACCATTTCGTCATTGAGCATGCGTACACGCGTGTGTGAAAGCGCATCAAGTGATTTTTGAAGACCCAAGAACAGTTCATGATTACCGGTAATGCCGTACATGCCTAACGGCGGTCGCAGATCGTTGAGCGGCAGTGTCAGATCGTGTACATCGGCTCCGCCTCCGTCAAAAACGTCACCGGTAATAAAAATAATGTCCGGATTCTCGCGTTGCGTCATCTTAATGAGCGATGCGAGAAACTTTTTTCGGAGAATCGGCCCCAAATGAATATCGGAAAGCTGAACAGCCCGCCGCCCTTGCCATGAGTCAGGCAGATTCGGGACGCGTACGGTAATGCGCGTAACACGTAGTGCATACGCGTTCCATATCCCATACAATGAGAACGCAACCGCGGCATGTATGATCGACATCCCAATGGTAGCGGTAGAAATCTCAATTCCCAGCCACCCGCCAAGGACAACCAGCACCCACGTCAACATGCAGGCAATCATGATATACCAGCCGATCCCCAGCCATATGGATGCTCCGTAATACAATGTATCGGTTAACGAATTATCAAGCATATGTACAAACACCGCGGTAAGAACGAAACTTATCGAAAGCACCCCGCCGACAATTTGAATAATCAACGTAACCGTCGGCGAAGATATGTCAAAAAAGTTCATGAAAGACCAGTACAAGAACAGATGGCATGCAATCAGTACTAATGCGACAGCACACAACATCACGATCGCAACAAGATTAATCGAGAATTTCTCCGGTGCCGGAGTGGCGGGAACGGGAATCGTGCGCACATGCATTGAAGGACTGGAAGTGTTCATAGAAATTATTTTTTTGGCCCGCGGCGGCGTCCATGAAACGCCTTGTATACATCGCGCAGCTGTTGATTCGTAATATGCGTATAAATTTGAGTTGTTGTGATCGAGGCATGCCCGAGCATGGATTGAACTGATCGGATATCCGCGCCGTTCATCAAGAGATCCGTTGCATAGCTGTGGCGCAGAGTGTGCGGAGTGACTTTTTTGGTAATGCCCGCGCATTTCGCATAATGTTCGACAGTACGCTGAATCGAGCGCGGGGTCAAGCTGTGCGGACCCGTTGACGCATCTTCCTGCGCAGCACGGTCATGGCGGACAAAAAGCGGCATGGCATCATCGTTGCGTTTTGCTAAGTACTGCTTAATCCAATGCTTCGCCTGGTGCGACAGAAATACAACGCGTAGCTTGCCGCCCTTCCCGCGGACGGTAAATTCATCCTTTTCTAAATTGAGCGAATCCCTCTGCAGCGACGCCGCTTCCGACACGCGGAGACCGGTAGAAAAAAGCAGTTCAAGAATTGCCTTGTCGCGCATTTTAATGATCTCGGACTCGTCTGATGTCAATGGCGCGTTCAAAAACCGCTCCAAATCTTCGCCTTCGAGAAATGATACCTGCCGTTCGGTAATTTTACCAAGTTCGATTTTTTCCGGTGCGAGTGTTTCAACATCCCGCTTGGCCAGATACTTGAGAAATGAACGAAGCGCGATGAGATGGTAATTCTGAGTCGTTCTCTTGAGCGGCTCCTGATGATTATTTTTAAGCCGATTCAGGTATACCCGATATTGCCTGACTTTATCAGCGGTAATATCCTGCGGACGGGAAACTTCACTCCACGCGACAAAGCGCGCCAGATAAAAATGATAGTTCCTCACCGTCAACGCAGAAGTGTTCCGTTCCACTTCCAAATATTCGAGGAAATCGGTCAGCAGTTTTTCGAGGGGAGTAGGCATTACTATATACTATTGAGTACACGCATTATACGACACATCCGCCAGTAGCGCAAAATATAGGGTAAAACAGTATCATTGGTTGATAAAAAGCCCATAAAGACCTATGCTAATCGTATATATGGAGAATGCGTTCCCCCGGCAGAAATTTTTTACTTGGTTAGCGGTTATCTGCACAATTTCCGTGTCTACCATTGTGATCTTTGCGTTTCCCGGCAATCTGATTGCCCAACAAAGCGAGACATACCGGAGTGACAGTGCCGTATTTCCAAGTGAAGGCGGTGTCGTTGAATCGCAAAACTATCAGATCGACACAACTATCGGCGACCCCTCCTCTTCAACGCTCCAGAGCGAGTCCTACACCGCTACGGTAGGTTTTCAAGCGGCCGACTCCACACTTGCTCCAACCCAACCGCCGCCTTCGCAACCCAGTATACTGACAACAATTGTTGATATCGTTGACAAAACGAAAGATGAGATAAAAAAAATACTTCCTTCGCCGATTGAAAATGCAATTGGAAGTATCACGACATCCATTTCTGACGCAATCGAGGACATTCGCGGAAACAACGACGTATCCTCCACTGTAGACCAGGTCATCGAACCGGTATCAACAACAGCCGCTATCCTCACTGCAGCCGGCGTCGTGACCACGGGAACCAGCCTTCAGTTAACAAACATTTTCTATCTCCTCGCCCGTTTCGGTTATTTTTGGCTCGTGCCCCTTACGCTTGGCAAACGCCGCAAACCGTGGGGCGTGGTGTTTGACAGCACTACGGGAAAACCGGTACGCGGAGCGCTTGTTCGTATTTATTCAAAAGAATTTTCAAAACTGAAAGAAACGCAGATCACTGACGATCAGGGCCGGTTTGGCTTCCTGGTGGATATGGGACAATACTACGTCACCGTATCCCACCCCGGATATATTTATCCTTCCCGTCTGCTCACCACCGCGGTAGCAAGTGAATACGAGCATATTTACCGCGTTGAAACGATTACCATTCGAGAGCGTATCGAAGCCGCGATCAGTATTAACATTCCTTTGGATCCCGAGGATCGCCAACTTTCCAGGGCGAAATTAGGATGGATGCGCTTATTGAATATTTTCGGAATGATTTTAGAAAAAATTAATACTCCTCTACTTATCGCGGGTACCGCTATCAGCTGGATCACGCTGATCATCCAACCCAAACTGTCCAACTATATCGTTCTCGCAGTGTACGGCGCACTGATTATTTTTAAGCTTCTCCTGGTAAAGAATATCCAGCAATCATGGGGAAAAGTGAACGACGCGGCCACCAATTCTCCAGTCGAACTGGCCGTTGTGCGCGTATACAACATATCCAATGGATCAATCGTCACCACGAAGATCACCAACAGACAGGGGCAATTCTCCGTACTCGTTCCTCCGGGCATCTACTATCTTATGGTCATCAAGGCGGGATACGAATCATTCCAGAGCCACCCGGTCACAGTTTCAAAACAGCGCGGGATGATCACTCTTGCTGTACGATTGAACAAGTTCAACCCCACACCGGCCACCTTACCTCAATTTTCCCCGGCATCGTAGCATTCTCGACTCCCCTTGACAGACCGCCTAAAACTACGTAGACTATCCGTTACTTACTCGCTGTACGCATTGCGTAGAGCACCACGGTGATTCTGGGCTTTTGAGGAATGGTCCCCTCGGCTCGGACACCGCATATTTATCGTTAACCATAGACCACTCGTATGTTGAATAAACAGCAAAAAGACCGGATCATCAAAAAGTATAAGGTGCATGAAAATGACACCGGATCGCCCGAAGTACAGATTGCCATCCTGACAGAGGAAATCAAGCTCCTCACCGACCATCTCAAAACGCATAAAAAGGACTTCTCCTCCCGCAGAGGATTACTCCGCAAGGTGGGATTACGCCGCCGGCTTTTGCGATATCTCCAAAAAGAAAACGCCGCGAGCGCAGAAGGTCTGGCAAAGAAATTAAAAATCAAATTGGCCGTTCCGGTAGCCAAAGAACCTGAACCGGTCATCGAATTACCCGAAGAAGAAGAGAAGATTGAAGAACCAACCGTAGAATGAAACTGACCGAACAGCGCGTTGGCGTCTTCGTCGACGTGCAAAACATGTACTACTCCGCCAAGAACCTCTACGGCTCTAAGGTTAATTTTGAAAATATCCTCAAAAAAGCCGTATCGGGAAGAAAGCTCATCCGCGCCCTTGCCTATGTCATTCGCGCAAACAATCCTGAAGAACAGCGTTTCTTTGAAGCGCTGACGGTGCAAGGCTTTGAAGTCAAAATGAAGGATCTGCAGATTTTTGCTTCCGGACTCCGCAAAGGCGACTGGGATGTAGGCATTGCGATGGATACGATCCGCCTCTCGGCGAAACTTGATGTCATTGTTCTCGTCTCGGGAGACGGCGACTACGCACCGTTAATCGAATATCTCCGCAACCACGGCCACTATATTGAAGTCATCGCATTCGGTGAATCATCTTCCCATAAAATCATTGAGGAAGCGGACGAATTCATTGATTTAAGCAAAGAAAAACAAAAATACCTGCTCACCAAATCCCGACTGAGCATGTTTTCCAAGTCGGATAAAGATACATCATCTAATTAACGCGACATTTCATCGGCGGACAGCCTGAGCTCACCTGCACGACTGTCACAGAGTGAGGTCAGAAGCCTGCCGATCAGAGATTCGCATAACAGAACACCTATGGAACGCAAAACGTTCGAGACAGAAATCGGCGGTAAGAAACTTATTATTGAAACGGGTCGGTTTGCCCACCAGGCAAACGGCGCATGTACGGTCCAATACGGCGATACGCTCGTCTTGGCAACCGCAGTCATGAGCACCCGCATCCGTGAAGGCATCGACTACTTCCCGCTCCTCGTCGACTACGAAGAGCGTTTGTACGCTGCGGGCAAAATTAAAGGCTCGCGGTTTATTAAACGTGAAGGCCGCCCCACTGACGAAGCCATACTCACCTCGCGTGTTGTCGACCGGACCATCCGTCCGTTATTCGACGACCGCAGCCGTCGGGACGTTCAAGTCGTCTTGACGGTCCTTTCGGTCGATCAGGAGAACGACCCAGACATCCCCTCAATTATCGCAGCATCAACCGCTTTGGCCATTTCACCGATTCCGTGGGCCGGTCCGATCGCAGGTACACGCGTCGGCATGATTAACGGCGAGTGGGTATTGAACCCTTCGTACGAAGCCCGCGAGAAAAGTTCGCTTGACCTCGTCATTTGCGGGACAGACGACAAAATCATTATGGTTGAAGCGGGAGCATCTGAAGTGGACGAGGACACTATGGCAAAAGCCATTGAATTCGGTCAGAAGCATTTCAAAAAAATCATTACCCTCATTAGCGACGTCCAGAAAAGCGTCGGGCTTCCCAAAGAAACCATTGAAGTATCTGAACCGCTCTCCGATGAGCTGAAAAAGAAGGTGGAAGGAATGGTAACACCGAAAATAGACGGATTACTCGGTGCCGCATCTACAAAACTCCAACACAAAGAGGTTCTTGCCGCACTTCGCACAGAAATAGACGAAATGCTCAAAGCGGATAATGCGGTATCAAAAGATGACCGCGCACAAGGCATTGGATTGCTCGACACCATATATGAGGAACGGGCGCGGGCGCTCGTCCTGGAAAAAGGAATTCGCGTAGACGGCCGAGGCCTGGATCAATTGCGAACCATTACGTCAGAAGTCGCATTATTGCCGCGCACGCACGGTTCGGGACTGTTCCAGCGCGGTGAAACCCAAATACTTTCTGTAGTTACCCTGGGTTCCCCGGGAGACGAGCAACTGCTCGATACCATGGAATTAACCGGGAAAAAGCGGTATATGCATCATTATAACTTCCCCGGTTTTTCTGTAGGCGAGGTAGCCCCTCTCCGCGGCCCCGGACGACGTGAAATTGGACATGGCGCATTGGCAGAAAAAGCGCTTCTCCCTGTTCTTCCTGAAAAAGAGAAATTTCCCTATACGATCCGCGTTGTTTCCGAGGCGTTATCCTCAAACGGATCGACATCACAGGGATCAATTTGCGGATCTACGTTAGCGCTCATGGACGCCGGCGTACCGATCACCGCTCCTGTTGCAGGTATCTCCATCGGACTTATTTCCGATCCGAAGGATGAAAAGAAATACAAGATTATTACAGACATTCAGGGCGTCGAAGATCATAACGGAGACATGGATTTCAAAGTAGCAGGAACACGCAAAGGGATCACGGCAATTCAGATGGACACCAAGCTCCATGGCATTCGATATGCAATTGCCCAGGAAGCTCTCGTTGCCGCACGCACCGCAAGAATGCAGATTCTTGATGTGATGGAAAAAGCAATTTCCGCCCCGCGCGCCGAACTCTCTCCGTATGCACCGCGCATCACCTCATTAACCGTTGATCCGGAAAAAATCCGTATGGTCATCGGCAAAGGCGGCGAAACGATCAATAAGATTATCGAGGAATGCGGCGGTCAGGATGTGATTAAGATCGACATCGAAGACAGCGGTCTCATCATGATCACCTGCCACAAGGCCGACATGGCGCAAAAGGCAAAAGAATGGATTGAGAATCTCACCAAGGATATCAAGGCGGGAGAAATCTACGAAGGGACAGTAACGCAGATTATGAAGGACCGGATGAGCGGAAGTGAAATTGGCGCGATTGTCGAAATTGCTCCCGGACATGACGGCATGGTGCACATCTCAGAATTTTCCTACCAACGAATAAATAAAGTAAGTGACATCGTCGAGGTTGGCCAAAAGCTGAAAGTCAAAGTGGTAGATGTCGATAAGGAAAGAGGTCGGATCGCTCTTTCCGTCAAAGCGCTTACTGAAGCACCGGCATCAGGGGACTTCGAACAAGACCAGCGCAGTCGGCCATTCCATCGTGGAGGCGACAGACGCCCTATCCCCCGACGCAGGCCATGATCGCAGACGCATCACGACTGATCGTGGTTACCGGCCCCTCGGGAGTCGGAAAAGATACGATACTTGAAACACTCAAGCGGAACCAGCTTCCGCTTGAGTTCGTTCTTACCACCACAACACGACCGGAACGTCCCGGAGAACACCATGTGTACCACCACATTGATGTCCCCACATTTCAAAAGATGATTACTGACGGCGCATTTGCCGAATGGGCCAAAGTATACGACCAGTACTACGGCACAGAACTGACTGAGCTCGAACGCGCCATGAATACGGGGCGCACGACCATCTTGGAAAACGACATTCAGGGCGCAAAGATCGTAAAATCTCTTTTTCCTCAATCGACCATTATCTTCATCTCTCCAAAGGACATAGAAGAACTTGAAACCCGCTTGCGAAAACGCGGAAAAAACAACGACGCAGAAATCCGCACCCGTTTGGACACCGCTGCCTCAGAATTGGCACAGGCGCATATTGCAGACCATGTGATCATCAACGAAGAGGGAAAATTAGACAAAGCCGTATCTGAAATTCAAAAAATCATCGAGTCTCTCGGACTCAAAGCGTAAGGAACTTGTCAGAAATGTAGTTTGTATTGTCCACAGGCATCCGGCAAAGAATTTTATCGGGAAAATGCTGTTCTCGATCTTTTTTGCCCAATTTACCCTCATAGAGCCATTTGACAGGAAGCAAATTCTATGCTATACTCCTTTTTGTTGACCTCAAAAGGGGCAACAATACAACACAAAGTAGAGAGAGATCTTTCCAAAACTAAACAAACACCAATCTTTTGAAAAGATCTTTCTCTACTGCTGTACATTGTCGTGCTCACCGGCTGAAAAAAGTAAAACAAAATAAAAAGGCATTTCCTTTCCTTCTAGGAGGAAGAGATATGACCATAAAGTGGTAGAGAAGTTACTCATCGATAGTGAGCTACAGATGAGATCAAAAGCTTATTAGATAAGAGTATTATGAGCTGCCTCCGGGCGGCTAATAATCAGGTCTGATAAGCCTTCAAGGCCTTGGCGCCTTTAAACAACTTTGTATCGAGGCGAGCAGGGCCTTTTGAGTATCCAGAAACTTCTTCCTTCAATGCACATGTGAAGGTTTTTTTGTATTCACGGCAATGCGTGGTAGAGGTATACTTGCATATATGCGATACCCGACATCACGGTACGAAAAACAATTACTGAGCGAGGGGTTCGCGCGTATTGCCGGAGTCGATGAGGCAGGACGAGGAGCGTGGGCCGGACCTTTGGTCGCAGCTGCGGTGATACTTCCTTTTCCTCATCGTATTATCGGACTGAATGACTCAAAAAAACTGAGCCCTGCGCGCCGTGAACAGCTCTACGGTAAAATTTGCGCCGTGGCCGCATGGTCAGTAAGTATTAAAGGGCAAACGGACATCGATGCGCACGGGGTAGGCCGTATGAATACAGAAGCGCTCATAGATGCAGTACGTATGCTCGAACCAAAACCTGACTTTGTATTGGTGGATGCTTTACGCATCACCCTGCCCATCCCGTCAAAAAGCATTGTTCACGGAGACGCGCTTACCCAGTCGATCGCAGCTGCTTCTATCGTCGCAAAGGTAACGCGGGACCGATTGATGCAGGCTCTCCATCGTGTCTATCCCCGTTATGGATTTGACGCACACAAAGGATACGGCACGCCGTCACATGCCCGGGCTATTCGTGCCTACGGCATATCCGGTGAACACCGCCGTTCATTTGCTCCGATGCGGCTCATGGTCTAAACATTTCCCTGTGCTATACTGTACATATCCCTATGTCAAAGATACCCTCCGGTAATGCATTTCTTAATCCGCAAAGCGTCCTCAACGCAATCGGGATTCATCTCGGTGACAAAGTAGCCGACTTCGGGTGCGGAGGTGCGGCATATTTTGTGTTACAGGCAGCAAAGATGGTCGGAAGCCGCGGCATCGTATACGGCGTCGACGTTTTGAAACCGGCGCTCTCCGGATTAAAAAGCCGCCTTGAACTTCATAACATTACGAACGTCGTGCCTGTATGGTCAAATGTAGAAACGTACGGAGCGACTCGACGCATTCGAAGTAATTCGCTCACGGTCGGCATGATTATCAACACCCTTTTTCAGGCGCAGGATAAGACAGCGATGATCAGGGAAGCGGAACGTATGGTCGCTCCGGGCGGACGATTGGTGATCATCGACTGGAAAACCGGCGGACTTCCGTTCGGCCCGACACAGAAGCAACTCGTTGTTCCCGAGACCATCCAGGCTATGGCTGAAAAATTCCACCTCAAACTTACCGATGTCTTTGAGCCCGGAAAATATCATTTCGGATTGATTTTCACCAAAGCAGAAACGCATCCCGCATAGTCGTACATACATATGCAACAGCGTGCATCCTCTCGCACCCTCGGAGCCCTGGGAGAAAAACTTGCAGGGGATTTTTTGATTCGCAAAGGATTTCATATTATTGATCGCCATATCACCACACGATACGGAGAAATCGACATTATCGCGCAAGATGCGGGTGAACTGGTGTTTGTAGAAGTAAAAACCCGTCGATCATTCCGCTACGGGTCGCCCGAAGAATCAATTCCGGGAAAGAAGCTGGATAGTCTTCGGCTCGCTATTGAAGCATACATGCAAAAACAGCCTGACAATCGTGCATATCGCCTTGATTGCGTTTTTATCACCTTTTCCGGATCCGTCCCCGCCATTCATCACCTGCCCGGATGTGGATAGTACGGCTTGCATTTTTTATGACTGTCATTTATACTGCCACTAAGACTAGTTACTGTAGACTAGTCTTTTTTATTTAGTTCACATTATACACCACACGTATGGCTCAATCTCCCATTCTTCAGGCAATGAAACAAATAGCGGAAGAAAAAAACATTTCAATCGAAGCGGTAGTCGAAACTATTGAAGCCGCGCTCGCCGTTGCATACCGCAAAGATTTTGGTGAAAAAAATCAGAACGTCAAAGTAGAATTCAACCCGGAAACTGCTCACGCGCGTGTTTTTGACGTCAAAACCGTTGTCGATGACGAGAAGGTCAAGCGGTACGAGGAGATGATGGCAGAAAAAGAAAAACAGCGCCTTCTGGAAGAAGAACATCAGGGACAGGGACAAAAGACTGAAGCTGCTCCCGAACAGGCGCCCACCGACCAAGCGTCGGAAGAAAAGGAAGACCGATTTGATCCGCGCAAAGAAATTGGATTAACGGAAGCTCAAACTACGCATCCAAAGATTGCGCTTGGTGAAATCATTAAGACTGAGCTGTTCCCGCCCGCAGCATACGGCCGCATGGCCGCACAAACTGCAAAGCAGGTGATCATCCAACGACTCCGCGAAGCAGAGCGCGAAACTATTTACAATGAGTTCAAAGATAAACAAGGGGACCTCATCAACGGTACCATCCAACGTATCGAGGGTAAGATGGTACTTGTTGATTTGGGACGTGCAACCGCACTGATGCCGCCCCCGGAGCAGGTTCCCCAGGAACGATATCGGCCGAGCCAGCGTCTGAAAATGTTTATTGTATCCGTCAACACCACACCGAAAGGACCGGAAATTATCGTTTCACGCTCGCACCCCGAATTAGTACGGAAACTCTTCACCGTTGAAGTGCCCGAAATTAATAATGGGTCGGTTGAAATTAAATCAGTCGCCCGTGAAGCCGGGTCACGGTCAAAAGTTGCCGTCATTGCCCATCAGCAAAATATCGATCCGGTAGGATCATGCGTCGGCCAACGCGGAAGCCGGGTACAAACAGTCATTTCTGAACTTGGGGGAGAGAAAATTGATATTATCGAGTGGTCTAACGATCCGGAAGTATTTATCTCGAATGCACTGTCACCCGCAAAGGTTATCAATGTAAAGACTAATGAACAGGAAAAAACGGCTATCGCTGAAGTCAAAGAAGACCAGCTCTCTCTCGCTATCGGAAAAGCGGGTCAAAATGTCCGCTTATCAGCAAAATTGACCGGCTGGAAAATTGATATCGTCGGAGAAGGCGGAGTAAAACCGGACAAGGAACGCAAAGATGGTGCAGAGAGCCTCCCCGTTCAGCCGGTAATCGAACAACCGGTTATTGAACCGGCTGCTCCTGCCGCAGAAACGCCCGTTGTTTTGGAACCTGAAGCTCCGGTAATCACACCGTCTGCTGAGACGCCCGAAGAACCGAAATCAACAGACTCCTCATCAACTTAATATACAATTCTTAACCAGTACTACGTTATGCCAACGCCTATTATCCTCGCCCTCGGTTCCGGAGTAGTTGCAATCATTGTTGCCCTACTTCTTATTCGGTGGATCCTTCGTCAGCCCCGCGGCAATGATGCGATGCAAGATATCGCCCGAGCCATCCAGGAGGGGGCCCGCGCGTATCTCAACCGTCAGTACAAAACAATCGGCGGAATCGCGTTGATTATCTTTGTCATCCTCTGGTGGCAGATAGACATCACGACCGCTCTTGGATTTGTTGTAGGCGCTGTTCTTTCAGCGGCCGCAGGATACATCGGCATGAACATTTCAGTACGGGCAAATGTACGAACCGCTGAAGCGGCTCGGCAGGGACTCCAGCGTGCGCTTACCGTTGCGACGCGCGGCGGAGCGATCACCGGATTATTCGTCGTCGGGCTGGGACTCATCGGTGTCGCGGGTTTTTATGCGATCTTTAACGACGTGTCCGCGCTTATCGGACTCGGATTTGGCGCGAGCTTGATTTCCATCTTTGCACGGCTTGGCGGCGGCATCTATACAAAAGCGGCAGATGTGGGAGCGGACTTGGTAGGCAAAATTGAAGCGGGTATTCCCGAGGACGACCCTCGAAATCCGGGTGTTATCGCGGATAATGTAGGAGACAATGTCGGAGACTGTGCGGGTATGGCTGCCGATCTTTTTGAAACGTACGCGGTAACTGCTATCGCTACAATGATTCTGGGCGCACTACTCTTCCAAGGATCAGAAAATGTTGTTCTCTATCCGCTGGTACTCGGAGCAATTTCAATTATTGCATCGGTTATCAGTATTTTCTTTATCCGCCTTGGAAAATCTAAGAATATCATGGGGGCGTTATACAAAGGACTTCTCGCATCAGGCGTACTCGCCGCGATCGGCTTCTGGCCGGCCACTCAATGGCTCATGAAAGATAACGGTCTCTACGAGCCGCTCAATCTCTTCCTCGCCGCCCTTGTCGGCCTGGGTGTTACCGCCCTGATCGTGGTCATTACCGAATACTATACCTCCGGAAAATACGGACCGGTAAAATCGATTGCAGAAAGTTCACAAACCGGGCACGGGACAAATATCATCACCGGTCTCGCGGTTAGCATGAAATCTACCGCACTTCCGGTCATCGTGATTTCAGCCGGAATGTACGGAGCTTTTCAGCTCGCCGATATTTATGGTATTGCAGTTGCGGTCACCAGCATGTTGTCGCTCACAGGCATCATTGTGACCATCGACGCATACGGACCTATCACAGATAACGCCGGCGGTATTGCAGAAATGGCTAAAATGCCCGAGAGTGTGCGCGAAATAACCGACCCGCTTGATGCCGTTGGCAACACGACAAAGGCCGTGACAAAAGGATATGCCATCGGCTCTGCCGGATTGGCTGCCGTTGTCTTATTCGCCTCATACACGCAGGAACTCATCGACCGGGGAAAAGAATTTCTCTTTTCACTTTCTGATCCGAATGTCCTCATCGGCTTATTTATCGGAGGCATGCTTCCCTACTTCTTCGGCGCCCAGGCCATGCAGGCTGTCGGTAAAGTGGCACAAAAGGTGGTAAATGAAGTACGACGACAATTTAAGGAAATGAAAGGCATCATGGACGGTTCACAAAAGCCTGACTATGCCCGTGCTGTGGATATTGTCACAAAAGGTGCAATTCGGGAAATGCTTATCCCTGCACTGGTACCGGTTGTCGTTCCTATCGCGGTAGGACTGATACTGGGTCCGGTTGCTCTGGGAGGCGTACTCGTCGGAAGCATTATTACCGGCATGTTCGTCGCGATATCAATGACGTCGGGCGGCGGCGCATGGGACAATGCAAAAAAATATATTGAAGAAGGGCACTATGGCGGCAAAGGATCGCTTGCCCACCAGGCTGCGGTTACGGGTGATACTGTCGGTGATCCGTATAAGGATACTGCCGGTCCCGCAATGAACCCCATGATCAAGGTATTAAATATCGTAGCACTGCTGATCGTCGGATTGCTCGTGTAACTCTATGAGCAAATTTCTCAGCCACACCCTTGTCCCACTCGCATTCAGCCGGGTGGGCAAAATTGAGGGCCTTGAGAACATCCCCGCAAAAGGGTCCGTACTTTTCGTCCCGAATCATATCAGCTACTTTGATCCTGTTCTGCTCTTTTCCGCCGTGCTCGAATATACAAAGCGTAAGATTCATTTTTTGGCGACACCAAAACACTGGTGGTTTCCCGGCGCAAAGCAGATAGCTCAATGGAGCGGCACGACGTTCATCAATGAATCCCAGAAATCGGAGGCACTTGACCGCATGCGTTCGTTCTTAGAGTCGGGAGAGTCTGCTGCAATTTACCCCGAAGGCGGGCGTAATGACAGTCCGTCGTTATTCCGCGGCAAGACCGGGGCGGCCCGTCTTGCGTTATGGACCAGAACCCCGATTATTCCTGTCGGCGTGAACGGACCTGCAACCCGCAGTGTTACAAAAGCGTGGTGGTACTTTATTCAGAAGAAGTCGTTTACTATCCGTTTTGGCAAACCCGTACCGCTTGATGAATTCTACTCAGCGCCTATATCAAAAGAATTGTTATACGCTGTCACAAAAAAAATTATGTCTGCTGTAAGCCAGCTGTGCGGAAAACCTTATCCCTGGTAATGCCATGCGCAAGGTATATCCATTTTCACGATATATCCTCCTTCCGTTTTTACGTTTTTTTATCCGTTCAGCGGTAGGCATAGAAAACATTCCCACTGCAGGACCACTGATCGTTGCGTGCAAACATACCGGACCGCTCGACGGCGCATTCATTGCTTCAATCGTCGTTCCACGCATGAACGATAAAGTGCGGTTTATCACCAATGTTGCTCCAAATGTCTGGCTCTGGCGTGAATTTGTCGCCAAACGCTGGGCCGGATCTATTCCTTTTTCCAGAAAAAACCCGAGCGCGTGCCTCACGGAGGCCATGGAAATTCTGCAACAGAAAAAAGTAGTCGGCATTTTTCCGGGCGGACTCCTCCAAACAGCTGAGGAGGTCCAGAGGAGAGGAAAGACTGGCGTTGCCCGACTTGCACTGTGGTCCCGTGTTCCAGTCCTGCCTGTAGGACTTCATAATTTCAAAGCAACACGAAGAATAGAGATCATTTTGAAGCATCTCAAAAACCCGCACAACATGCGCATCACATTTGGCAAACCGATGACATTTCCGGAAGCGCATGACAAACCAATCACACACGAATTACTCCGATCAGTAACGCACCAGATCGTTGATCGGATAGAAACACTAAGCAGTCTAAATTCCTAACCTTTTTCTCTATGGAGTGGCACGAACTTTCCCACCTTTCCCGCGAAGAAATTCGCGAAATCCAAAACCAAAAACTCCAGCGCCTGATGCGCCACGAAATCGGCTATTCTCCATTTTATCGCGAGCTTTTCAAAAAAAATAACATTAACCCTAAAAACATCAAGACAACAGACGACCTTGTCCAAATTCCTTTTGTTTCAAAGGCAGACCTGGCACCTACGGAAGATGACCGCGGACGGCCCCGGCAATTTATCCTGCAACCCGACGAACATCTGATCAAAAAAAATGCGTCGCTTCCGTTACTCCTCAAGATTTTAGCTATGAAAGTAACGGGACACGATCCCAAACCGATGCTCGAGAAAATGTATAAGCCCGTTCATATGCATTTTACAACCGGACGCACGGCTCTGCCCACGCCTGTTGTATACACCGCAAGCGATCTTGAACTGCTCAAAGAAAGCGGCAAGCGGATGCTTAATGTCATCCATGTCCCGAACAGCGTCGTTGCCATCAATGCTTTTCCGTACGCTCCTCATCTTGCCTTTTGGCTTTCGTACTATTCACTGGTAAGCGTCGGCATGACCTCGCTTCAAACCGGAGGCGGGAAAATATCAGGAACGCAAAAAATACTCGACGCAATCGAACGTCTCAAGGGCGGTCTTCTCCTCGGCATCCCCGGATACATCTATCATCTGCTCCGCACCGCTGTCGCCCAAAAACGAAATTTTGAAAATCTTGAATACGTTGTGCTGGGCGGAGAACGGGCAAGCCCCGGCATGCGCGAAAAGTTAAAAGGACTGCTTCGCGAACTGGGGTCAAAAAATCCTAAAATTTACGTCACCTACGCATTTACCGAGGGGAAATCGGCCTGGATCCAGTGTCACGAGTCCGAAGGATACCATGTATACCCGGATATGGAATTTTTTGAAGTGGTGGACAAAGAGGGTAAACGGGTACCCGAAGGACAGCCGGGCGAAATCGTGTACACATCACTCGACTGGCGTGGCACTGTCGTTCTTCGCTATCGAACCGGCGATATGACCCAGGGTATTGAATACGATGCCTGTCGCTCCTGCGGTAAAACCGTTCCGCGCATACTTCCCGATATTCAGCGCTCATCCGAAATCAAAGAATTCCATCTGACAAAGATTAAAGGGGAATTGGTTAACATGAATCAGTTCTTTCCTCTCCTCTCGGGCATGACAACCATAGAGGAATGGCAGTTGGAAATACGCAAGAAAGACAACGACCCCCACGGCCTGGACGAACTCATCCTCTACATCGCCCCCTCAGCGGGAGCGGACTTCAATACGGTCAAACAAGAAGTGGTGCGCCGCATTCATAACGATGTCATGATCAGTGTCGACGTCGTAGAAAAACCTCTCCAGGACATTCTTGACCGTATCGGTATGGAAACTGAGCTCAAGGAAAAACGCATTATTGATAATAGATCAAAGGAATAACTATGAACATTTCCCTCAAGAACCTGCCAAAGAGCCAGGTCGAACTGACGATAGAAATTGCTGACGTAGAGATGGGTCCGCACCTGTCACGGGCAGCGCAGGATATTTCAACCGAACTGAATATTGCCGGATTTCGTCCGGGAAAAGCCCCATATGAGTTAGTCGAAAAGCGCGTAGGGGCCATGCGTATTCTCCAGCAGGCTGCTGAATATGCGGTACAAGCGACGTTTCCTGAAGCGATCCGTACACACAAGTTGATCACCATCGGTTCTCCAAAAATTGATATCGACAAAATTGCCCCGGGCAATCCGTTTGTCTATCGCGCCGTTGTCGCATTACTTCCTGAAACAAAGCTGGGATCATACCGTTCGCTCAAAGCGAAGCGTAAACCGGTTGTCGTTGAGCCCAAAGATGTTGATGAAACCATCGACAATATCAGGCGGATGTACGGCAAAGAAAAGCCCGTTGAAAGAAAAGCACGGAAGGGCGACAAAGTAGAAATTGACCTCGACATTTTCCGCGATAACGTGCCTATTGACGGAGGCGCGGCAAAAAATCATCCTGTCATTATCGGCGAAAGCCGCTTTATCCCGGGATTTGAAGAGCATCTGATCAATATGGCCAAGGATGAAAAAAAGGAATTTAAGCTCACGTTTCCAAAGGACTACCATCAGAAAAATCTTGCTGACAAAGAAGTGCAATTTAAAGTTACCGTAAAGGGAGTGCACGAGATTGAACTCCCGCCGCTTGATGACGCATTTGCCGCATTAGTAGCCCAGGCGGAAAAAATGGAAGACCTTCGCAAGCGTATTGAGGAAAATGTCCGCATGGAAAAAATGGAAAAAGAGCAACAAAGGTTGCAGCTGGCGCTCTTGGACGAAGTTATTGACGGTTCAAAATTTGGAGATATTCCGGAGAGCCTTCTGCACAATGAGCTCGATCGCATGATTCACGAACTCAAAGAAGATGTTGAGCATCGGGGAATGAAATTTGAAGACTACCTGTCAAGTATTAAGAAAAATGAAGAGGAGCTTCGCCAGGGTATGGTGGAAAGCGCAGAGCACAGGATCAAAAGCGCGCTCGCAATCCGTGCAATTTCTGAAGAAAATAAAATTGAAGTGAGCGAAAATGAAATTACGGAGGAAATTAAACTCGAAAAGGAACGGCACGCGGGTCATACGCACGATATGAAAACACTGGATACGCCTGCCTACCGCGACTACCTAAGAACTATCCTGACGAACCGAAAAGTGCTAACCCTTCTCGAGTCATTCATTACGTAACATGCGTCGTCTATGCGATTTGGTCTCCATGTATCCATTGCCGGATCTATCGCCAACGCGCCGACACGCGCGCATGATGCCGGCGCTGAATGTTTTCAGATCTTTTCACGTTCACCGCAGGGAGGTCCGGCCCCAAAAATAACTGACGAGCTTATTGTTGAGTTTCAGAAAAAGCAGCAGGAGTATGGCCTTACCCATGCAGCAATTCATACGCCATACTACATCAATCTCGCCTCGGCAAAACCGGCTTTGCGCGCCTCTTCAGTACGAATTATCCGCGAGGAACTGGAGCGGGCAAGTATGCTCGGCGTTCAGCATGTTATGACCCACTTGGGATCGGCGCATGATCAGGATGAAAAAATCGCCTTGAATCACGTCGCCGAAGGAATTGGACATATTCTCAAAGGGTACACGGGATCAGCGATACTCCTGCTGGAAAATGCAGCCGGCGCCGGAAAGGTCGTCGGTGATACATTCGAAGAGCTCAATATACTCCTCGAATCAGCTGACACGACAAAATCTCATACAAAGGCGGGGATCTGCTTCGATACCTGTCATGCATTTGCTTCAGGACACGACCTGCGTACACCCGAATCTGTACTTAACACATTAGCTGAATTTGATAAAAAAGTCGGTCTCGACCGGCTGCTACTTATTCATGCAAATGATTCCATGGGCGATTTGGGTGATCATAAAGACAGGCATGAACACATCGGCTACGGAAAAATCGGGCGGGAGGGGTTTAACGCATTAGTGAGTCATCCAAAGCTTCACAACGTCAACATGATTCTCGAAACACGCCATGATGGCAAAGAAATCGAGGACCTGGCCCTTCTCAAATCATTACGTGACCATGGTTCCAAAAAGTAAAACGCTTAAACGAATCGGTATTATCGCAAGCGTATGCGTTCTTTTTATCGTCGCATGCGTAGTTTTTACGCCCCTGAACGATGCGCTCACCGCGCCGCTCATCAACAGCGAGACCGGCGTACCGGCGGATGTCATCATCGTCCTTGGCGGCGGACTTGAAAAAGACGGCTCAGTGGGCGAAGGTGTATATGAGCGCATTGATCAGGGAGTTGCCCTTTTAGATCAAAGCCTGGCGCCATATATTCTTATGAGCGGCGGACCGGTGCAAAACACCTCTTGGAATGAAAGCGAGCAAATGTCACAGTATGCTCAATCTCTAGGCGTCCCGCCCCAAAACATCATGCGAGAATCAGAATCAACAAGCACAGAAGAAAATGCCCGTTATTCCCAAGAAATACTCAGCCAGCGAGGCTGGAGCACAGTCCTGTTAGTTACTTCACCATTTCACACTCGACGCGCATGCAGGGTTTTTCGACAAAAAAATATCAACATTACCTGTATAGCCGCTGATACGACGAACTATCCCCGGACATCCGTCATTGAACGCCTTAAAATGTTCAGAACGCTCCTCAGAGAATACGGCGCGACTGTCTATTACGAGATGAAGGGGTACATATAGACCACAACCTTTCGCAGGCACAGCGGCCTGCTCTTGGTAATTAACTGCCTCCGCACCTTTGACCTGCCCGCTATTGCTTCGCTGCAAGCGATGCAGGCGGAAAAGGTGCTCTTATGATTTCCTCCAAACGCAAACTCTCCAGAGTGCGCTTGCGATACGCTTACAATAGTATTGATTATTAAATTTTGATATAGTATATCCATGAAACGCGCTATAGACATAGTAGTTTTACCACCACAACATATATATAAAGATGTTATCGAGTTAAGCGCACTCATGAACAAAGGCGTTCGTGATTCAGAAATTCTTTTGGGAAACACGTACATACCGCACATAACACTTGTACATGCATGTGTAGACGAAAATGAATTTCCATCACTACATGAATTTGTTGCACGAACCCTTAAATATACTCGACCATTCGCATTGACTGCAGATAAGATTATCGATGATGGCAACGGATTTTTTGCGTTAAATATTCTTCCAAACGCTGAACTTACCGCTCTACACAAAATACTTCTGCAAAAACTCAAAACGATGCACACAAAGCCGGTAACTGCAGATGCGTTTATTGTTGATCCCGGACAAACCATTAATGACATGACCATACAGTGGGTCACGACGTTTATTGACAACTTGATTCGTGATCAATCATATTGGCCTCATATTACTCTGGCGCAAAATTCAAATTTTATTCCTGACTGGAACACTCAAACATTTACTGCCGATCGAATCGCAATATGCCATGTCGGCAATAACTGTACCTGCCGAAAAATCCTGCATGAATGGAAACTCAGGTAAACGCCCGTATCTTCTCTAACTCCTCCTCTCCTGGTATAGTATACATATGAAACTAGCCATTATTTCTGATACCCATGACAATATCGAAAATATTTCGAGAGTGCTGTCGTGGATAAAAAAACAAGGAATCGAAACCGTCCTGCACTGCGGAGATGTGTGTGCGCCGATTACCCTCGTCAAAAGCATCCTGGATCATTTTGAGGGCACCCTCCATCTTGTCTTCGGCAATATCGACGGCGATCGTTTTTTGATGCTCAAAAAAGTAAGTGAAATGGGAAGAAAAAATGTCTTTCTCCACGGAGAACTTGCTGAAATTGAAATCGACGGCAAAAAGATCGCGATCAATCATTATCCTGACATTGCTAAACGACTCGCGGAATCTGGCGCGTACGATCTGGTCTGCTTCGGCCATAACCACACGCAATCACTTGCAACCGTGGGCAAAACGTCGCTGGTTAATCCGGGAAATGTAGCAGGTATCTTTGGAGAAGCCGCATGCGCGACATACGACACCACGAGCGGAACTGTAGAACTCTACCGACTAGATTCATTATCTTAATATATGTCATACCGAACTATTGGTATTAGTGCGGCAAAAAAGGCAGGCGACTATTTGGCAAAACACTTCGCCACTTTTCATCACGGGGCGATACGCTTCAAAGGATCGCACGATATCGTCACGAAAGCCGATCTCGGAGCCAAT
>JBAZCI010000011.1:0-30480 GCA_041671025.1 Patescibacteria group bacterium
ATGTGCTGGCTTATAGGATTTGGTTCATTGGGAACGGCATTTTCTGGATTCCTGTCATTCTATGAACTTGCAATTCTCAAAATAGAATTCCGTGGCCTTCCCTCCTGCGTGTACGGGCTTTTTCTCTACATCGGCATTTTGATTTTTAGCATCGTCGCATATAAGAAGATCGCAACGTCAATAATGCAAACACCGACGGAATCAACACCAACTGCGGCAGCATAAGAAGACCGATCATATCATTCAAACGCACAGCCCGGGTCAGAGACCCTGGCTGTGTTTTTTGTCATGACGATGAGAATACCCCCTACTCTATTCCCAACGCCGCTTTTGCCTCTGCGCTCATCTTATCGGGCGTCCACGGCGGATCGAATGTTAAATCGACCTTAACCTCACCGACGCCTTCAAGTGATTTTAATTTTTTATTGATATCCAGGAGAAAAAAATCTATCAACGGACAGCCGGGCGTCGTAAGCGTGAGTTTCACATAGATATCTTTTTCGTTATCAATACGGACCTCGTATACGAGGCCGAGCGAAATGACATCAATACGCAATTCTGGATCGAGTACGGTTCCGAGAGCTTCACGAATTGTATCTGTAGTAAACACAATGTAGGGATGTGTAAATAAAGTGTTCTTATTGGGAATCAGTATCAATGCTATCAGATATCCACACCTCCAGCAAATATCCTTTTTACTCCCATTCTATCGTTCCCGGTGGTTTATTCGTCACATCGTAGAAGACAAAAGAGATTTTTGGATATTTCATGCACGCCTCAACAATTTCTGTGAGAACGGGCTTTGAAAGTTCATAATACTGTACGGTCATCGCCTCTTCAGACACCACCGGCCGAAGAACAACACTCTCTTTACCTTCAACGCCATACGGAATAAGCACGACGGGAAATTGCCATATTGCGGCATCCAGTCCGTGCGCATGAATAATAGCGTTCACGTCTTCATCAATCTTTTGCAATAGCTCAATGCGTTCATCGGTCATATGCGCCGGATGCACATCTGCTTTTGAAAAATCACCAGCGTCTCCGCCGACAAGCACAACTACTCTATTTATTGCGGAACAGCGATTGACCAAAACCGGCGCAAGACCCCCCGCTTCATGAATTGCACCCGTGTCAAAAATGACCGCGGGATGTCGGTAACTCCGCTGATCGCCCTGAACACCGACACTCTGTACAGGGAGGATATCAATAGCGGCGTCTGCAATTCCTGCCTCATGTGCCAACTCGCCAAAAACATCTCTCACCATTTTACGGTCGGTCTCAGCAATATTCAAAACTTTTTCCGTACATAGCACCCGTATGCCAAGACCCGGACCCGGAAACGGATGCCTCCACACCAGTTCCTTTGGCAGACCGATGCGTTCCCCTATCCGCCGGACTTCATCCTTGTACATATCTTTGAGCGGCTCGATAATTTTTCCTTCTTCCGCAAGACGCTGCAGTTCAGGAATGCGGTTATGATGTGTTTTGATCACCTGAGCATGTGCCGTGCGCCCGGTCTCAATCGTGTCCGGATAAATGGTGCCTTGTCCGAGCATCCAGTGTTCAGGGTCAAGATGAAGACTGTGCAGCGTCTCCCGCTGTACGGCTAAAAATGTTTCTCCGATCCGCGTTCGCTTCTCTTCAGGTTCAGTCACCCCCTCGAGCACGGCAAAAAACTTATCACGAGCATTAACCACATGTAAATTGTGAAACCCCTGCTTTTCGAGCATTTCCTGAACACGATGTGATTCCTGATATCGCATCAGCCCGCTATCAATATGCAGACCATACACCCGATCGGGTCCGAGCACGCGCTCAAGCAGAGCAAAGCAGACGGTAGAATCGACACCGCCGCTCACGAGCAGGAATACATTTCTTCCTCCCACGGTCGATCGAATATCCGCTTCTGTCTTCTGGAGGATTTCGTTGTCATTCCACGACGGCATTACGTGACAAATGCTAAAAAGAAAGTTTTTGAGCATCTGTATGCCATGAAGCGTATGGGCCACTTCGGGATGAAACTGGAATCCGTACCGGTGGTGCGCATGATCAGCCATTGCGGCAATTCCGCATTCATCCGTCGAACCAATAACAACAAAACATTCGGGCACTGTTTTTACACTGTCCCCATGGCTCATCCACACCGTGGTACGCACCGGAATACCAGAGAAAATCGGCGAATCAGTGTGGGATAATTGGGCAACACCGTATTCCCGCGTAGTACTAGGGATCACCTTTCCTCCAAGAGCGTGTCCCATCAATTGATGTCCATAGCACAAACCAAGGATCGGAACAGGAATCGAAAATATGTTCGAATCAAATTTAATCGCGTTATCGACCACGCTTTGGGGACCCCCGGAAAGAATGATACCCTGCACGCCGGACAACGCCGACGCAGGGGTATCAGGAGGCAAAATGATCGAAAATACGCCGAGGTCACGAATACGCCTCGCAATTAAATGGGTATATTGCGATCCAAAATCGAGGATACCGATAACGGCGTGATCAGTACGTTTCATATGTGCGCGTTGACATTGTGTGGTTTTATTGTATCATAGTGGTACTTCATACTAAAACAATTATGAAAAACTTTGAGGAAACGCTAACATTTGACGACGTCCTCGTGGTTCCTGCATTCTCCGATATACGACCAAGAGAGACTTCGCTTGTGACTTCCTTCTCACGCCGGATCAAACTGAAGGTGCCGCTGATTTCTGCGCCGATGGATACCGTAACCGAAGCCCGCCTTGCCATTACTATGGCCCTCGAGGGTGGTATCGGTGTTATTCATAAAAACATGCCTCCCGAACGGCAAGCTGAGGAGGTCAAGCGCGTCAAGCGTTTTGAAAACGGATTTATCGAAGACCCCCTCGTCCTGACACCGGAAGATCCGATTGAACTGCTCGTCCGCATTCGCAAAGAAAAAGGATTTAGTAAAATTCCCATCGTTGATCGAAATAATGTGCTGGTCGGCCTCATCGGAGAATTAGATTACAGCGTTCCGGATGATTTGAAATTACCGATAAAATTTCGGATGCGCAAAACCGGTGAAATCGTCACGGCACGTCAGGGAACATCTCTCGACCAGGCTAACGCCATTATTAAAAAAGAGCGTATTGCGGTCCTCCCGATTGTTGATGCACAGAAAAAACTTGTCGGTATTGTTTCCAGGAAAGATTTGGAAAAAAATGTACAATACCCGTTTGCGGCAAAAGATGACAAAAAGCATTTGCGCGTAGCCGCAGCCGTTTCTCTGGGCACACCAGCGCTTGAGCGTGCAGTATTACTCGCAGAAGCGCGAGTAGATGCCATCGTTATTGATGTAGCTCACGGCCATTCACGCGGAGTCATCGATACCATCAGGTTACTGAAAAAAGATCGTCGACTGTCATCCGTTGATATCATCGCAGGTAATATTGCTACCGCGGAGGGCGCACGAGCGCTCGCAGCCGCGGGAGCCGACGCGATTAAAGTAGGTGTAGGCCCTGGCTCAATCTGCACGACGCGGGTTGTCGCGGGAGTCGGAGTGCCCCAGCTCAGCGCAATCATGAACGCCGTTCGAGGCCGCGGAGTCCGAAAGATACCGATCATCGGAGACGGCGGGATCCGGTATTCAGGGGACATTGTGAAAGCGCTGGTCGCAGGAGCAGATTGCGTAATGATGGGGAATCTTTTTGCCGGGACAGATGAGACACCGGGCGATATCGAATACCATGGCGGCCAGATGTATAAAACGTACAGGGGCATGGGCTCTGAAGATGCCATGGTTTCCGGAAGCAGTGACCGGTACGGGCAGGGCGACGAACAGCATAAAGAACGCTACGTCCCCGAAGGAGTCGCCGGACGAGTGAGATACAAAGGACCGCTGGCAAAACATCTCTACCAACTTTCCGGAGGCATTAGAGCGGGCATGGCGTACGTGGGCGCCGAGACTATTTCCGAGCTTCAACGCAAGGGAAAATTTGTACGGATCAGTCACGCGGGGCGCATCGAAAGCCATCCGTACAACATAAACATTACAAAAGAATCCCCGAACTACACGGGGTAGGGACCGCATTTCATCCGGGTCCTATGCTGCCGAGCCGTTCATTCGGGCACGGAGCCCTTTGTGCGCCTCGTGAAGCTGTTCGAGCAGGGCGCCTTCCTGGATAAAATTGTGCATACGATTTGAAATCACAAACGCGCCGTCAATCATCAGATCCCGGATATTATGTCCGCCGTGCGTGATCATATTAGATACGAGCGTTGAAGAATCATCTTCATCAAAAGGGATGAACCCACGGTCTTTAAGTTTCCAAAATGCCACATCCGCTTTGAACCCCGGTGCAATCCTCCCCACCGTCGGCATACCCAGAATTCGTGCACCCTGGGCGGTAATCATATTAAAAAGATCAACGTAACTGACGTTGGACATTTCCTGATGAAGCGTTTTTGCCTGCAGGGCTTCCGATAAAAGATCCAGCCGATTTTTGCTGATAATACTGTCTGTACCCAGCGCAATCTGTCCGGTAGCGCCGACTTCCTTAAACAGCGGGTAATTAAACGTGCCGCTGCGATGCAGGAGATTAGAAGTCGGAAGGTGCACGACGCCGGCCTTTTTTGCCTTGATAATTTCAACTTCTTCACGGGTCAAATAGACCCCGTGGGCAATAATAAGCCTCGGTCCGACAAGTCCGTGGCGATCGAGCACCTTGATCGGATGGTCGCCATGAACGCGTATACACTCTTCAACGGACGCTTTTGTCTCTGCGGAATGAAGCGTCAAGCGCGCACGGTACTTTTTTACCAGTTTCGCAACCCGTTCAAGAATTTTTGGCGTCGCTTTGTAGACATAATGCAAGGCAATCGCGGGTTCGGTTGTGTACATGCTGGCAGACTTGAGATACTTTTCCACTAATTCCGGAGTATTTTCAGGATGCGAATTGGAAGCGGCACTCAATGCGTTAATGACGCGCTGACGTGTAGCGATAGCCGCCTGTTCGATAGGGTCAAACACGGCATAGTGAGACATCACTGTCGTAACCCCCCACCGCTGCTCTTCAGTAAAGTCGCCGATAGCGCCAAGCGTGAAGTCACGACCGTTCATCTGCTGTTCGAGCGCCGCCATCTGCTTGAGTGATGCGCCGAGATCGTCATTTTCGAATGCAAGCGCCGATCGTAAGACGTACATAGGCGGATGAGCGTGTGCATTCACAAAACCCGGGGTAATAACAATCCCCGACCGTTGTTCCGCGTCATAAATGACGTCAACATCATCCGTTGAATATGAACGGTCATCAGCAGAAAAAACGGCTTCAATCATTCCGTCGCGAATCAAGACAGAAGCACGTTCGCGGATATCCAACCGTTCCCGGGCATCCATCGTAATAATATACGGACTCCCGTGAATAAGTATTGTTCGCGGCCGGGTGCCGGGATGCAACATCGTATACCGACTGCGGCTTTTGCGCGTCGATTTATAGTCACCTGCGTCCGGATATACGAGTTCGTTAATCAATGACACGGGATACACGGGGTTAACAAAAAGATAGTGGTCATCCTACCCCGAATTTTGTGTGTTGTCAATTCTCCGCCTATGCAAAGCAACGGCAATTTGACCAAATCGAGGTTACAGACGTACAATGAGATTAGCCAAAATCTATGAGTGCAAAAAAACCAATACGAATCAGAAAAGCGGTCAAACGACGTAAAGTGCGCGTCGCTATTATTGGCGTCGGCAACTGTGCGCAATCGCTCGTAGAATGCGTGTATCGATACCGTGCCGCCAGTGAAAAATCTACTGTTCCAGGCTTAATGCACGTCAATCTCGGCGGATACCATATCCGAGATATTGAATTTTCCGCTGCAATCGACATTAATCGGACAAAGGTAGGCAAAGACCTGGCGTATGCTATCCACGCCGCGCCTAACAACGCCGTACGTATAGGCAAAGTGCCTAAGACCGGCGTCATCGTCCAACGGGGCATGACTCACGATGGAATCGGGAAATACCTGAAAGACGTCATCAAGCCGGCGAAGGGTGAAAGCGTTGATGTAGTAAAACTGCTTCGTGAGACAAAAACAGATGTTGTGGTGAACTACCTGCCGGTCGGGTCAGAGGAAGCAACCAAATGGTACGTCGAACAGATACTTCAAGCGGGATGCGCACTGGTCAATTGTATTCCGGTGTTTATCGCCCGCGAGCCGTATTGGCAACGCAGATTCAAAAAAGCCCGTCTCCCCGTTCTCGGTGATGATATTAAATCCCAGCTCGGTGCGACAATTCTCCATCGCATGCTGACTAATCTGTTTATTTCACGCGGGATGAAAATTCTCCGCACCTATCAGCTCAATACCGGCGGAAACACGGACTTTTTAAACATGCTCGAACATGAACGTCTTGTTTCCAAAAAGATTTCAAAAACTAATGCGGTCGTGTCTCAGATTAAAAATGCAGGTCTCACCATCGATCCTGAAAATGTGCACATCGGCCCCTCAGACTATGTGCCCTGGCAGAAGGACAATAAACTGTGCTTTCTCCGTATTGAAGGGCTTCACATCGGCGACGTCCCCATGGATATCGAGTGTCGCCTGTCAGTGCAAGATTCCCCAAATTCGGCCGGGATTGTGATTGATGCGGTACGCTTCGCTAAACTCGCCCTTGATCGTCATCTTTCAGGTGCAATAGCAGAACCCTCCGCCTATTTCTTCAAATCCCCGCCAATCCAGCCTACGGACGACGACGCGCATCGCATGTCTGAAGCGTTCATCAAAAAATACGGACACAGGTAAATCCTACACAGATAGAAAAAAGCGGCATAAGTGTATTATGCCGCAAGTTTAGTTTTCATTCCGAATGAGCGCTCTCACTGAATGAACAGCCGCCCAATCTCCATTGACGAATAGGGACTCCCGAATATCATATTCAAGCCGCGAACAGCTTATTTTGTTTCGAATGCGAGAGAGAAGCGAAGCGGAAATATCCCGTCCGGCGAGCTCAATAAGCACGGCCAGCTCCTCCTCTGCAAACACGAGCGCCTGCGGCTCCATGATGAGTTCCACGAGTTCTTCGTTCGTCCAGTTGTCAAACATACGTTCCTCCGCTTGAAAAAATGTACAATTTTGAATACAAAAACACCGGCCCTGAAATGGCCGGTCTATACGGGGATGAAACTGTTACTTTTTTTCTATGCAAGCCCAGCCAAGGGTATCGTGTATATCCGTTGGCGAGGTGGGAAAAAATTGTTGATTAACTCAAACATAGTATTCGTAGCGTATACTAAAAACAAGCGACAGTCAAACATGAACCGATGATTACCGGGGCAAGCCCGCTTCGCATATACATGCATCTTATCTCCTATGCTCCGAGACTAGGACTCGAACCTAGATTACCAGGGCCAGCCCGCCCCGCCTGCTTCGCTCTCAATCACGATGATACAAAAACATTCATGGCTCCGAGACTAGGACTCGAACCTAGATTACCAGGGCCAGAACCTGGCGTCCTACCATTAGACGATCTCGGAATCACAAATGTTTTTGGAGTTTTGAAGGTACTGATCGCAGTCGAAGTGGGCCGGGGAACCTGGCGTCCTACCATTTTTTAATCCGCCTCTGGCGGGAGACGATCTCGGAGCGTAAGAGACAAATTAGCAAAATAAAAAGCAAATAGTGCCGCTAAACCATAACATGCAGAGCTTTGTGCATGCTACCAAGAACCGCCTAACTATTCAAGAGGCGCATTCTCTCGGTTTATTCTTCAGGGACAACTTCGCCTCCAAATGACTCTGCTAACGAATTCCACACCGGATTACCATCGTTCTTTTCTGAGCTTGCGGGGGTTTCGGCCAGCGATATATCTACCAATTCTTCCGCAGATGCAACGCGTGCGAGCACGGCAAATGATGCAGACAAATGGGTAGTGAATACATCAGCGAGCACAGCCTGTATTCGTGGGGTGGCAACCTGTTCCGCAAGTAATTTAAAAGGGAATCCAAGCGTTAGCGTTTGCCCCTGAACATGTACCGGACGACCTGCCCGCAAGACCAAATATACTCCCCGATGATGCTTGTGTACGTCTTCAAGCATTCTTGGCCATGCTTCAAGTATGCGCTCCAGTGCTACCGTAGGAACCTTGTTACGAGATGTGGATTCGAGTGGAGCGGGTTTTACATCAGGTGCCGGAACTACAGGTGTAATCGGCTTAGTTTTCTTCGGAGCAGGTGTAGACGCAACGGGTGTTGATACGATTGGCTTACTGGCACGAATGGGTGTCACACCGGACCCCCGTTTTTCCATATACATAACAAATGCGAGTTCAAGCGGTATTTGAGGAAGAGGCGCAGATCGGATGGACGTCCGTTTTTCCAAAATAGTATCTATCAATTCGGCAATATCTGTCACTGAAACGTCTCTTGCAAGTGACTGCACACGGGTAAATGCATCGTCGTCCAACTCGCCGCGTTCAAGCTCTGACAATCCCCCGCTCACCTTTGCGACAAGCATTTTCCTGATAAGCTCAATAAGGTCAGTTGAAAGTTCATGCATGTTGGTACCACTCTCCGCAAGACGATTCAGAATTTCAAGAGCTGTAGACATATTCCCGGTAAATACGGATTCAACTAAGGCCACCTGCGATGCAATATCTGAACGGGGCAGGATGAGGTCAGCATGCTCCTGCGTAATATGCTTTTCACCCAGAGCGATAACCTGTGCGAGCAGTACTTCACCGTCGCGACTTGATCCGTTTGCCTTGCGTGCAATAGCGCGGGCAACATCCTCATCTACCTCTATATTTTCTCGGGCGGCAATATCTTGCAGTCGACCGACAAGATCCCCAATACCAATCCGTTTAAAATCAAAACGTTGGCACCTCGAGATGATCGTCTCAGGTACACGGTGTATTTCTGTTGTCGCGAGTATGAACAGCACGTGCGATGGCGGCTCCTCCAGTGTCTTCAACAGCGCATTAAATGCGGAGATCGAGAGCATATGTACTTCATCGATGATGAATACTTTGTATGCCAGTCTCTGGGGAGTGAAGCGCGAATTTTCAATAATGTGGTCTCGAACATGATCAACGCCGGTATTTGACGCGGCATCAATTTCCATCACATCAAGCGACCGACCGTCCAGTATATCCTTACAAAAATCACAGGTATTATCGGGCTCTCCGTTTTTTTGATGCTTGCAATTGACGGCACGGGCAAGTATACGTGCGGTGGACGTCTTCCCAATACCCCGCGGTCCAGAAAAGAGATAGGCATGAGCAATCTGCCCGTTTCCCACCTGGTTTTTGAGTGTTATTTTAACGGCTTCCTGGCCTACAAGCTCGCCGAATGTAAGCGGACGGTATTTCCTATAGAGGGCAATAGACATGATGTATTATAGCTACTCGTAATAGATGAAGTATACCCCGAGAGCGTAACCTGGGCAATGAAAACGCTCCCCGGTCGTACCGTGGAAAGGTGTGCGCACGACGTACGAGCCTATTCGATGTCGTCGATGTCGTCCTGAGCGGAAGCTTCAGCCGCAGTATTTGCCTCTGCAACCTGTTCAGCAGTCACCACCGGATCAATAGTTTCTGGCTTCGGATCGCCCTCCTTAATGATATTTTCAACTGCCGCCCATACTGCCTGCGCTTCTTTTGGCACCAGGATCACCACTTCATCACCAGGCTCACCTTTGAAATAGGTGACGGATGCTAACAGTACTTTATATGACTTACCTCCCGCAAGCACCCGATGCTCGCCCGTCGTTTCATCGCTCGTCAATGTACCGACAAGCCGTGACCGTTCAATCGGTCCGATCTGTTTATAGACAAACGACCCGTCAGAAGTGATGGTCAGTTTCAACATGTCGCCCTCAACAAGCTTGGACTTACTCGCATAATTGGCAGGAACGCTATACCGCTTCCCGTCCGGACCCACCATGTGCTGACCGTCAAAAATACCCTCAATGACTTTTTCATCGCCTTCTACTGTCGCCGCTCCCACTTTCTTTGCTTTTTCGTACACACTCGGGTCAGTCTCTGTATTCAATCCTAAATCACGAAAAATCTGCCGCGCTGCGCTCAAGGAGGCAATGGCGGTTTCTACCATCTGCTGGAGTTCCGAAAGTTTATTTTGGTTTGTCATAGTCTTTTCTTTTGTGTTATACCGATCTACTCCCCCTCAAAAGCTGTGAATTTTCAGCAAACGAAAGGTAATGACAGGATAGCAAACGGATATCTGCGAGTCAATACTCGCCTGTCCGGATACCCTTATTTTTGCTTACGATAAACAAAAATCGGGATTGAATCCTGATGCGGTTTATCAATCCGCTCCGCCGTCCAGCCAGGAATAGAAAAGCTGTATGAGATGATCCGCACGCCCGCATGAAGCTCGCTCATAAACTTGGGCGCCAGTTTCCTCATCGCCATTGGCGTTAAAAAGCAAAAGACCACCGTCGCGGGAGATAAGTCCGCATTAAAAAAATCAGTAAACCTGATCTCAACCCGGCGCCACAGTCCTGATACCAGCATCCGCAGACGCGAATACACATACGGCAAAAGAGAAATATCAAATCCCACGACGCGCGCATTAGACAGCCGGGCAAATGCGATAACTACCCTCCCGTCCCCCGAACCGAGATCGTACACAACATCATGCGGACCAATCTGCGCACTCTCAACAATCCGTCGGAGATCTTTTTTGCGCACGGGAAGCCAGGGTGCCGCACGGTACGACGCATATGCCGCGGTCCCAAAAATAATGAGAATAATGGTGAGAAGAACGAGCTGGATGACAAAATCATTCATGAGCGCTCGATTTACTGCTCAGGACGGGCTATCTGCTCAGTCACGGAAGCAAGCGGCAAAGAAAAGGCGTGCTCAGCGCTACTGCCATCTTTTGCAGTTAAGATGAGTGAGCATGAGACGCTCGACGTTGAGTCCGGAATATTGCTCGTAAGAGAGAGCGTTAGAGCGTTATTTCTATTTGACGCTCGTTCGCCCCATTCAATCGAATCGAATGTCGTATCACTATCACTAATTGTGACATATGAACCTTTACAGCTCAGTTTACCTCTGATATTTTCGGCCAGCGTTCCTGTATTAATAATATCTACGGCGAGCGTCACCGGCTTCCCGCTTAACGTCGCCGAAGGGGTAACTGAAGTGACTTTGAGCACCGCATGGGCATCCTCATGAATCGCCCGAAGAACATTTAACCGACCTCCCAACATGGAGACATATCCCGGGTTCACAGAATCAATCGGGTCAGCCAGTGAATTCAGTCTCCCTGCGATATCACTTGCTGAGCGCCCAGGATCCTGTGTCAAAAGTAGGCCGGCAGCACCTGCGACAAACGGTGCAGACATAGACGTACCGCTTGCATGAAGATACCCTGTCCCGATAATGCAACAATCTTGCGGATACATATACGTATCAAACGCGCGGAGAGACAAAATGTTCCTGGACAGCTCAATATCCTGCGTACTATCGTAATAGGCAAAGCTGGAATCATCTCTCTCCTCATTGAAGAGCTTGAAGAGGATGCCATCGATATCAATGGTATTTCCCGATGACCGGTAATTCTTTTTACTTGAAATAAAGAAGCGCAACCTACCGTCAAGAAAAAACGGGTTAGGTGCGGGAGGAATCGTGATGGAGAATCTTGAAAATGACGGGACCGCGGCATAGGTATCTATGGACGTAATAACGGACCATGCGTGTTGAGCCTCGTCCCAGAAATATACGTCGATGATCCCGTGATCAGGACCCGTGCCCGCATACAGAGTAGCTTGCTGAGCAATAACCTCTGCCCCGTACCCTTTTTCGGCATAGGCACCGGGCAATGAGCTTGAGTGATACCCACTTTTGAATGCGCTGGGCAAGATTACGGTCTTCCAGGACTTCCCGGTATTGTCGCCGCCCGGAGCGCTAATATCAACACCTTTAGATGTCTGAGTCGCTTTGCCGTAATTAGAAAAAGACACCTTAGTATCATCAATCGAAGTCGCGCCGACACTCATGACCGTCGAATAGCTTGCAGGAAAAACGCTCACAATATCCCGGTTTGCATTCCCCGCCGAAGCGACCGCCAGCACGCCCTGTGCGGCGGCGTACGCAAATGCATCTTCAACAATAGGAGACGGTTGCGTTCCGCCCCACGAATTATTCATGATGTCTGCACCGTTGTCAGCCGCATACACGACAGCTTCCGCCAGCCATTGCGACATGCCTCCGCCAAATCGGTTTAACCCGCGCAAGGGCATGATGACACACTGCGGGCATACGCCAGCGATTCCTTTGCCATTATTGTATTCCGCCGAGATAATACCGGCTACATGCGTCCCGTGGCCATGAAGGTCGTCTACATTTTCGTTTGCAGGATGAGCATCATAACATGTTGAACCAATTAAGCGTTCGCAGGTGACAAAATTCCATCCTTCCGCATCATCGACATACCCGTTCTGATCGTCATCAATGTGATTACCGGCGATCTCCGCCGTATTTTTCCATATGTTTCCGGCAATATCTTCATGTCCTGTATCCACGCCGGAATCAATAACGGCGATCACCGGACGTTCGCGGGGATAATCCATCGGCCGCGGGCCTCCTGTTTCAAGATACGCGGTCAGATAGACAACATCGGATACGTTAACAAGGCCATCCCCGTTGACATCCCCTTTTTCAATCGGGTCCGGGGCATGATCGCCTGAAAAAATATATCCCTGCAGAAATGTAATATCCTTTTCGTCAATAGTTCCGTCGGCATTCGCGTCACCTGTAGAGCGATATACGCGTGTCCATGCATCATCTGCATCTACGCGTTTCAGTCCCCATAAATCCTCGTAGGGCTGACCCCAGCTTCCCGATAAGGAGAAGTATTCATCATTCGGCGCCGCGTCAGCGTGAAAAAAAGTGTTGAGTTGAGCTTCCTCGATGGTAGTCGTGTTTTGTGCAAATTGATCGCGCAGTTGAACGAGGTCGAGTGCCGCGGGGGCAAAAACAACGCTGTACCACCGATCAAGTACTGCATTCTTCTCCGTCCTATTGAAAATCTGTTCTGCGGGCTTTGCGAGTTGAACGGTCACTTGCTTCTTTTGAATTCCTGATTTAGCCGCACCGGGCTGTAACGCCTGTTCGTATGACTTGCTGCCCTTCTGTACAACTACACCCCGTGAATTGACATACACCGTCAGGGGCTGTGCAATGACCTTATCAACAGCCGCCTGAATATCTGCATTCTCCGCTACTTTGACCAGCAGCTCGTTCGGAACGTACGCAAGGTTGTCCTGCCCGGATACCGGTCCGGATGCTGCATACGAAAGATTCGTCGATGACCGCTCCACCAGGCCAAAAAGACTGAGCACGATCGCCGCACCGACCGTCAATGACGTAAGCATTATAACACCGACGCCCACTTCGGTAGCGATACGTTTATGAGTTTGGATATGGACCGCAACAATCGTTTTTGGTTTTTTAGGCATACAATGTGGTTATTGATTATAATGCCCGCTCTGCAACGGCTTTTGCCGGAGCGGTTGTTTGTGAACTTCCTAATTTGCTTCGTTCCAAAATTTCACTTTCCACCAGTCGGCGTTCGCGACCGTATCTCATCCGTGAATATTCTACAATTGCTTTTGCAAGTTCCGGGTTGCCGGGCTGGGGCGGATACGTCTGCATATTGAACGGCTTCGAAACCGTATTGTCAATCAAGAGCTTAATGTTCGCGGTAAACATTTCCACATTCATGACATCATATTCGTCAAATATCGGTGCAAATTCTTTGGCAAGTATTTCAGCGTCCTCGACGCCGACCCGGAACGCGATGCGCGTACCTACATTGCCGAATACCGCGTCGCGAATCGTGATGTCATCCTTTTGCACCAACTGTGAAATATACTGATGGGCGATGGTTAAATTAAGCCGATACTTCCGGGCTTCAGAGAGAATGGTTTTGATAGAGTCTGTAACGAAATTTTGAAACTCGTCGATGTAGAGGTAAAAATCCTGTCGCTGTTCGATCGGCAGGGATGCCCTACGAAGCGCTGCCATTTGCAGTTTCGAAACAATAATGAGTCCGAGCAGATTAGAATTAACCTCACCGGTTGTTCCTTTTGAAAGATTCACCAGCAGTATTTTTTTCTTATTCATGATGTCGCTGAAACTAAATCCGGATTTTGGCTGGCCGATAATATTGCGGATCATTGCGTTCTCAACAAATCTGCCGACTTTGGATATCAGATATCCGAGCATTTCCGATTTATGAAAATCAGACGTTTTTGCCATTTCCTTTTCCCAAAACGCCCGTACGACCGGATCGGTGACATGCTGAAGTTTAAATTTTTGAAAAGCGGGATCAGTGAACATTCGGGGAATTTCCGCGATCGTCCCGGGATAACGGGCATCCGCCATCAGTGTCAGCATCGCATTGCGCATATTGTGCTCGAACATCGGACCGATCATCTCTGGCGGAAAGAGCTTATAGAAAATAGCGATCATTTCTTGTATGGCAAAATCCTTTTCTTCAGGCGTGTCCGCCTCAAGCATATTGAGTCCCAGCGGACGATCGGTGTCCGAAGGATTGAAAATGATCACGTCTTCGGCGCGCTCGCGGGGTACCTGCTCCAACACGGCGTTTACCAAATCACCGTGCGGATCGACAACACACACGCCCTTGCCGTTGAGAATATCCTGCACGATCATGTTTTCAAGCAAAACTGATTTTCCAACGCCGGACATACCGACCACATATACGTGCCGACGTCTGTCCTCTTCTTTAATGCGCACCATCGTTTCTACTCCACGATAGACATTTCTCCCGAGAATGATGCCGGCCGAAGGCATGTTCGTCGGTCCGGAAGCCTTACGGGCCGAAAGCCATTGAATATTCGGCGTCTCAGTCGTCGGCAGAGGAAAATGAAAAATACTTGCCATCTCTTCTGCATTCAGTACGGGACATTTTCGTTCATCAAAACGGCGGTAAATAAAATTTTTCATCAGCGTATCCTGCCGGAGCGGATCTTTACGGGAAAAACCGTTGCCATATTCATAGAGCGTGTACTGGGTAAATGCGTCGATCACGTTCTTCAGATAGTGCTGAGCACGTTCCGGAGTGGAGCCTGACGCGACAATGCGAATATTCACGTCGAGACCGGCCTTACTCGTTTTTTCCTCCAGTCCTTTGACAATATTATCCTCCATTGGCGAAAGTCGGTACGTCAGATCCTGCCCGTCAGTCTGTTTTTTCTTGGGAAAAAATGTTCTCCATGTGGTGCGGACAAATCCGGTAAACCCGTATGCGCCCATGGCTTCGTTTAATTTTTTACCCTGCTGCATTTGACGGGCAACACGTGCTCCCCAGGTGTGCCAGCTCGCCTTTGCCGAACGGGCGACTATTTGGATTGCCAGTCCCTCATTTTCGGGTACTTTGCTCAATGCATTTGTAACCGTGTTCAGCGGATCGACATCAAGCTGACGATATGTTTTGATAGGAAAAATATACGGCTTGCGAAACACTAATGTAGTCCCGGCAACAACGCTTTGGGGAGTAAACAGATTATAATCAGGCACCTCGTCAATTTGGGCGCGAGGGTAGTGCGCATGAATCTGCTGCTCCATGAACTGGCGCATGCTCTGCGGCACCACGGCATAAAACATAATCACGCCGTTCAGCGCGACAATCTCCACGGAGAAATGATCGTCGCGTCCTTTGAAAAAAGCTCCCCATCCGCGATGGGCTTTCATACCGCCAAATGCGCTCCACCACGCTTCAGGAATGACGAGGTGCTCTTGCGCGGTCTTTGACTCCCCTTCTTCCTGTAGTTGCTCCTTTGGAACGGACACCTGCAGAATCACATGATGCATCGAGGATGTATACCCTGCTCCTCGCCTCATAAAGAAGCGTACTGTCCACAATCCGATGACAATGATAAACCCGATGCCAAACAATCCGGCAATAAACGGAAAAACGGGAGACGAGACGATCGTATCAATCATCGTTACAATTGTGTCGCCGATATTCAGTTGAAATCCAAATCCCATGAAAAAAATGCTTACTGATCCTTGCTCTTGCGCAGTGCGAGCAATTGATCTGTTTTTATTTTTGCCTCCTGTTCGAGGAAAAACTTATTGACGCCGGGAATTATTTTAAGCCAGTCACGTATCAACATGACCACCTTGCCAACTTGGACTTTGACCTGCTGAAGCAAAACGACAATTTTTGACGCGGTTTCCTCGCCCTGCCTGCGAAAAAGTTCCTGCTTTTCAGGAGGAAGCTCCATGTATATTTCCTGTAACCCATCTGAAAGTATTGATTCGATTTCCCGGACAATCGCGCTTTTTTCTATGGGCACAGATGCGGGAGGGACAGAAACAGGCACGGCAACGCGGCCCGGTTGTTCCCCAATCGTCGGCATTCGTTCCCTCGGTGTCGCACCTTCAGGTACTGACTCTCTCTGCTCATGAGTCTTCTCACGTTCTCGGATGGGACGCGCCTCTGGAATTTTCCCTACGCCAACATCAGCTCCTTGTTCTTGATCGGGAGTTGATTCGCCGAGAAGTTTCTCATCCTGAAATGGCATGAACGTGAATGTTCACCAAATTAATATATACAGTATAACAGATTTTGACATATTTTTCAAGTGCAATTGACCATTTTCTAAAAAACTAGCTTACCTCCACATAGCTTGACAAAACCATATATTAATGATACTCTCACCTGTTTTCCAGATAGATTCGTAAAATTGTAACTTACTAACATAAAGGAGCGCACCATGAAGCGCATAGTGTTCATTTGCCTTCTTTTCATCATCGCAACCGTAACATTTGAGGGCTGCGCGATGAGAAGCGGGGGCAACTTCCTGCAGGGTGGGGCATACATACTTTATGATCCGGGAGATTGGATTCGTTCACTTTTTCCGGAACGACCCATGATCCAGGATAAAATCAACGGGTGGCGATATACCGACAACAAAACCGTCTTGTGGCCGCTCGGGAAGGATAAAAAAGAGTTTTATTTTATCCCGAATACACCCGCCGGATGGGAAATGGTTGAATACCGCTATTCCTACCACGGAACCGGGAGAATTGCCGGATATAGTGGAGCGGTGCGTAATCAACGTCACGTCCCTAAAGTCACGGTAATCAATACCGGAACGGGAAAGGAGGGCCAGCTTCGAATTTGGTTCGACTATCGCAATCCTTCAAAAAACGTGCGGATGTCGGACTCGCTTCTGAAACTCTACAACTCGTACACAAGTACCGAGTTGAAAGAAAAATTAAAGAAGTGTGATGAGTCCGCTTTTGACGAAGCCACCGTCGAAGAGAAAAACCTCGTCATACGCGCAATCCTGTCGCTCCGCAAGAAACTTGATTTTGATATCAAGTATATCGACCAGCTCAATACGGATCAACTCTACGATCTGCTGCGCGAGGAGGATGTGTTTGTCTACGCAAACACGTATGAGTCAGTACGGCAACATTGGGTTGCCGCGACTGCCCATCGAGAGCTGGAAATACGGATAAAATTTCAGTTTTATCTCTAACTAGCTCTTCCTTCTTTCAGAAAATCAAAGCGATGTTCATTCAGGACATCGCTTTTTTCTTTTTTACTTTTTACCATTGAAAAATTCTTCTAGATATGGTATAATGACGGACGTTGCTCAATATTCTATGACCGGATTCAACGCTGAAACCGAAGTCGCAGTACAAACCCGCGTACATACACGTACACGGATTGTTTTAGCTATCGGGATGATCCACAGCGTATTCATCGGCGCAGCGATGGCAGTCATGCTGTTACCGACAAAAGACGCAGCAGCAACTCTGGCACCGGCGGATACCGTATCCCCTTTTGTACAGACGGTAATCACCGAAAAACCCGGTGAACCTACAGGCGTCATCATTGAAACTATCGCAATGGACTCACAGGGTATTAATTCGGTATGGTTTTACATTGACGGCAAGCTGCAGTATGTCGACAGAAACGCCGCAGGCGGATGGTCGCTGACATGGAATACCGACGACGAACCGTCGTCACATCTCATTGACGTTGCGGCCGTCGACACATCCGGAAACGTCGGATGGAGCGAACGACAAATTCTGTCCCTGCCACTTACCCCGGTTGATTCAACATCATGACATACCCTCTTAACTACTCCCTCATTATCATTTTTGTCGTACTCGGCATTGTCATTTTTTGGATGTACCGGGAAAATACCAAGACGAAATTCAAATTCAGAGTGCTAGACCTGTATTCCAAAGACCTGACCGCGCTCGCCAGAGCCGGTAAAATCGATCCGGTGATCGGACGCAAGCATGAGATCGCCCGCGTGATTGAAATTTTGTCCCGACGGACAAAAAACAATCCTGTCCTTATTGGAAAGTCAGGCGTAGGGAAAACAGCGATTGCCGATGAACTTGCCAACCTTATCGTGAGCGGCGATGTCCCGTCAATTCTGGAGGGAAAGCGCGTGCTGTCACTCGACCTCTCAGGACTCGTCGCCGGTACCAAGTATCGCGGAGAGTTTGAGAAGCGCCTCAAGGCGTTGACTGACGAGATTGTCGCGTCAGAACGGAACATTATCCTGTTCATCGACGAGATTCACACGCTCGCGGAAGCGGGCGAGGCGTCAGGCGCAATTGACGCCGCTGATATTCTGAAACCGGCGCTTGCCCGTGGAGACCTGCAGGTCATCGGCGCAACAACGCTCGAAGAATACAAAAAGTATGTCGAAAAGGACACAACGCTCGAACGCCGCTTCCAACCGATCGTCATCACCGAACCGTCAAAAGAAGACACGCTTGAAATACTGAAAGGCATCCGTCCCCGATACGAAAAACATCATCACATCGATATCACCGACGGTGCGCTTGAAAAAGCAATAGAACTGTCCGACATGTACATTAAGGACCGCTTCTTTCCTGATAAGGCCATTGATCTTATCGACGAATCGGCGGCACGCGTGCGGCTAAAAAAACTTGACGACCGCCAGCACAGCCACCCGGAAAAAAGAACTGTCGAACCCAAGGACGTTGAAGATGTGCTAAAGGAATGGAAAGACAGCGCTGACCTGATGTCCGAAGCGAACAAGCCAACGCCCCAGGGATAATATACTTCTTCACCCGCAGTACATGAAGCGTCTTTTTTGTATTTGCGAAAACAGGTATCCCGCGATACAATACCGGGTGAAGAACACGTTTTTATGCTTTCACTGTACAATACGCTTACCAAAAAAATCGAACCGTTTGTCCCGTTGGGATCGCCGGTGAGTTTATATACCTGCGGCCCTACCGTGTACAGCTATGCGCACATCGGCAATTTACGCACTTACCTTTTTGAAGACATCCTTAAGCGTTCCCTGACCGCCAACGGGTTCAAAGTGAAGCATGTGATGAATATCACCGACGTCGGTCATCTCACATCTGATGCGGACGAAGGCGAAGACAAGATGGAAAAAAGCGCGCTCAAAGCAAAAAAATCCGTATGGGATATCGCGGCAATGTATACTGACGCATTCAAAAGCAATATGCGCGATTTGCATATTCTCGAACCGGACATCTGGTGCAAGGCGACCGATCATATCGAAGAGCAGATTGCGTGGATAAAAAAACTTGAAGCAAAAGGATTTACCTACAAAACTTCTGACGGCGTCTATTTCGATACCAGCAAACTGCCGGACTACGGCAAGCTTACCGGCCAGAAGCTTTCTGATCTGAAAGAAGGCGCTCGCGTCGAACGGAATCCGGAAAAACACAATCCTTCAGATTTTGCTTTGTGGAAATTTTCAGGAGCGGGGCAGAAGCGCCAGATGGAATGGCCTAGCCCGTGGGGCATGGGATTTCCCGGCTGGCACATCGAGTGTTCAGTCATGGCTCAGAAATACCTCGGAGAAACAATCGACATCCACTGCGGAGGCATCGACCATATTCCCACGCATCATACGAATGAAATCGCACAGGTAGAGGCGGTGACGGGCAAGCCGTTTGTCCGCATATGGGTTCACGGCGAATTTCTTGTCGTACCGAGCGGCAAGATGGCGAAGTCAGCCGACAACTTCATCACGCTCGATACACTGAAGGAACACGGCATTCATCCGCTCGCCTACCGGTATTTCGCTCTGGGCGCACATTACCGGTCAAAGCTTACCTTTAGCTGGGAAGCACTCGAGGGCGCACAGACGGCATACGACAGACTATTACACGCAGTCCGTGAGTATCCTGCCGGCGGCAGTATAGCAGAAGACACACATAAACGATTTATGGAGGCTGCGAACAGCGACCTAAATATGCCGCAAGCACTCGCGATTGTTTGGGAGTTGGTAAAATCAGATATCTCCCCTGCCGACAAAAAAGCGACGCTTCTTTCATTCGACTCGATTCTCGGACTCGGACTTGATGTCGCGCCAGAAAAAACAAGCGTCCTTCCTGACTCGTTGCAGCGATTACTGGATGAACGGCAACGCGCCCGTGACGCCAAAGATTTTAAGCGTGCTGACGACCTTCGCTCGCAAATAGAACAACTCGGCTACTCCGTAAAAGATACGCCGACAGGACAGCAGACAAAGAAAAGCAGCCGGGCATCTTGACGCTTCGCGACCACACCCGTATACTGGTCGAACGTATTTTGGTATGAACAAAAACTTTTGGACAACTCTCCCGAAGCCTATCGTAGCGCTCGCACCAATGGCCGGCGTGACTGACGCGGCTTTTCGTATTGTCAGCAAAGAATTCGGCGCAGATGTTATTTACACCGAATTTGCCTCATCGAATGCGCTTGTTCATGACAGTCAGCGGACATTTGAAATGATCAAGTTCGATGAACGCGAGCGGCCCGTCGTATGCCAGATATTCGGCAATGATCCGGAGATGTTTATGAAAGCAAGCCGCCAGCTGGAACGGATGGGTTTTGACGGAGTCGATATTAACTTCGGCTGTCCCGCATACAAAGTCGTAAAACACGGGGGCGGAGTTTCACTCATGCGTACGCCCGCATTATGCAGAGAGCTCGTGCAGGCCGCATGCGAGGGCGCTAAACATATCCCCGTATCGATTAAGATACGCTCAAGCATATGCAAGGAAGGATGCGATAAACGCGACCCGGCAAATCATGTTACCGCTCTTGATCTCATTAACTTGATCCAGGACCTCCCTGTTGCTGCAATCATGATCCACGGACGGTCATATGAATTGCCGTTTGACGGCGAACCGAATGTCTCCATGATCAAACAGGTGAAACACGCATTCAAAGGAGTCACGATAGCAAATGGGGGCATACATACGCCCGAAGATGCCAAGCGCATCCTCGACGAAACGGGAGCTGACGGTGTTGGCCTCGCTCGCGGCGTCAGAGGATCACCCTGGCTGTTCCGCCAAATCAAGGAATATCTGGCAACAGGCGCATACACTGACTTTGCCTGGGAAGAAAAAAAACAGCTCGCCCTCCGGCACGCCCGACGCGCGGCGGAGATCAAAGGCGACCACGGCATTATCGAGATGCGCAAACATCTGGCTTGGTATGTCCATGGCATGCACGGCGCATCTACGCTACGTCAACAACTTGTCCGCGTCACATCGGTCGATGACATTGAAAAGTTGCTCGCGGGATTTTCTCCCATACAGGTATAAAGCAAAGAAAAAAAGAGTTGAATGTCCAACTCTTTTTAAACTAACATGATACAGGTCTACTCCGAAACACTGATCCTCACAACCTTGGAGGTTATGTCGTACTCCTCGCCCTCCCTCAGAAAAACGACATAGTCTCCGGTCTTAATCATGGTGGTCTGATCAATCCATCGGGTATCTGCAGGTTGACCCTCCTTGCGATGAGGGTCTTCAACGCGATGTCCCAGTCGACGTTTTGAATCATCAACTGCAACACCGTAAATTTTTCCCCGACGTTGATCTACCACGCGGCCTTTTTTCGTTACGGTAATAGAGCGCCACCCATTATCATTTGGCTTAGTCAATATGTAGACCGAGCTCTGCGATGTAATCTCAATTTCGGCATTGAGATCAACTGGTACTTCCAGTACGTCTTTTTTTGGAAGATCGTTTGCCATGTTACCTCCTACTGTGGCAAGTTTTTTTTATTTTTCACATAACTGTATCAAATCTTATTCGCACTGTCAATGCCGGGAATCGTAGCGACACGAAATACAAATAAGACACAGACGGGGACGTCTGCGCTCGGGTATATCCACGTATCTCTTATATATCGTACTTGTACTTCTTTGTCGAACTCGATCCGCCTTTCAGGAGGATCATGCCGGCTATAGGCAGGATAATCCACGCAAACCGGGCATTTGTGCTGGCAAACACCTGTTGAGTTAACGGTGCCAAATGTGTCGTTGCCTCAGGGGGCAAAAAGGAGAGAGTAATGCTCACGATGAGTCCAACATGCAAAATACTGAACAGCAGGACATGCCACCATGACCCGTCACTGTCTGACGTTACAATCGTACGCACAAGCGCGGACCGTGAGAGCATGAAAAATAAAAAGACAAACACGACAAGAAATGCCGAGATTCTGAACACAAATACCTGAGAAATCGCGTTGTTGATGTTTTCTTGAAATTTCGGGTCAGAGATAAACGGCGCGTGCTCAATCACGGCGAGCGCCATATAAATTGATACGAGGATGACGATAATCCGATCGCGGCCGAGCGAGAGTCCGTAGAGAAACGCGGCAACGATAAAAAAGAGAACGATAAATAAGTCCCATGTCGGCTGGGCCCAGTTTACATTTTGGAAAAGCGTTGACGCATTGTCAGCCGCTTGTGCGGCTTCGATAAATGCCATACGGTGGTGTTTTTTGGTGTGTGTTCGAGTCTACTATAGCACAAAAAGGCATAATAAGCAATACATTATGCCGCAAACCACGGTTCAACAGCGCGTAGAAGCCTTATTCAGTATCCACAACCTCTCCCTCCGTGTCCGCAAGCTGTTTATAAAGCTTCTTCGCTTTTGAGGAAAGACGCGTGGGAATATCCACAACAACCGTTACGAAATGATCCCCTCTCCCGCGTTTGCGCAGATGCGGAACCCCTTTTTCTTTCAAACGGAATACCTTGCCCGACTGAGTGCCTCCCGGAATTTTCAGCATCACTTCACCGTCAAGCGTCTGAACAGCGGTCTTAGTCCCAAGTGCCGCCTGCGCAACACTGGTGTGAAGCTCGCTGTAAATATCATCGCCGTCCCGTTTGAACAGGTCACTTTTCTCCACCCGCATATTGATGAACAAATCGCCGGCCTCAGCTCCAGCCATTCCGGCGCCGCCTTTACCGGTGACACGAATAGTTTCTCCTTCATTAATCCCCGCAGGTATCTTGACCTTGATCGTCTCCTGTCCCGTAACATGCCCGACGCCTCCGCACTGCGTGCACTTCTTTTCAGGTTTCTGTCCGGCCCCGTGGCATTCGGGACACACGCCCGCCTGCCGGAACGCGCCGAAGAACGTCTGCTGGACGCTTTCGACCTGTCCTGATCCGCCGCAGGTATTGCAGGTCACCAGCTTACTCCCCGGCTCAACTCCGTTGCCCGAACACCGTGAGCAGTGAATTTCTTTGTTCAACGTAAATGTTTTTTCGGTACCGAACACCGCATCGCGAAACGGGATGGATATCACGGCTTCAATATCAGCGCCCTTCCGTCGTCCCTGCTGGGCGCGCCGAGCCCGCCCGCCGCCCATACCGAACATATCCCCGAAGATGTCTCCGAGGTCGCCAAAATCAAAATTAACATTGTCCGTTCTGAATCCGCCCGAAGCTCGCGCAAAATCTTCAGCGCTGAACCCCCCATACCCCCCTCCGGGTGCTCCCCCCTGTCTGCGCGCTTCGTCATGCGTCATTCCAAAACGGTCATACTGCTCGCGTTTTTCCTTGTTCCCCAACACCTGATACGCTTCGTTGATCTCCTTGAATTTTGCCTCATTGCCGCTGTGCTTGTCCGGATGATGCTCATGCGCAAGCTTACGGAATGCCTTTTTGACATCCGCTTCCGTCGCATCTTTCGAAACGCCTAATACCTGATAATAATCTTTTGCCATAGTTCTTCAGCCACGAATTCTACCGTTTTTTTTCGCCGGTGTCAACGTGCAGACTACCGTGATGAGTCCAAGCGGACAACTTCCTTTTGCACCGTCTGTGTCGTCACGACGAAAAAATGTACTCCTACCGCCACCTTTGCCAGTACCCATGCACAACCGACGGTAAGCAGAATATAGAGGAATCGGAAAATATTCAGTACAAAGAAGAGTGATAGCGCCAGAATTGCCGGTATAAATTTCTTATATCGTTCGATCACCGTTCCTACCCGTTTTTCCGCAATTTTTCTCACTACCATATCCATCGTATCTGTTCCTTCCGCGGAAATATCAAACGTCGCTAGAAATTGATTGCGACCCTGTTCAGTTATGACACCCTGTGCCGATGTAATCCCCTCCTGGATAACATCGCCGATCAGGGGATTGTCAGACAGTCCGGGTGCGCTCACATCTATTGATGTGGCACCCAGGATAAATTCATCGAGCGTCATTTCCGGCTGATAGTCAGGAATATACTTCGGCAATAACCGATTTACCGAGGAAACAGAAATACCGATGATGTCATTCATAAACCGGTTGGATCCGTTCTCTTCCTGAACCAAATGACCGTAGTATGTAAACGAGACCGCAATCAGAACAAATGTGATTGCTCCTCCCAGACCGGCGCCAATAATCTTTACAGCTGAAAATGAAATGCGACTTTTTGCATCTGACCGCACATTGAACTGCCAAAGCACGCATCCGACCCATAACAGCAAAGCGGCAATACCCTGAGTAATATGAAGCGGGTAAAACAGTATTATCGTGAATGCACCGACAAACAGGGCAATGAAAAAAAATATGCGCGAGCGCATCACAACTGCGGTAAGACCGATACAGGCCATCATCAACGCAAACGTCCCCAGACTCCCGGCTGCGCTAAATGAACGGGCGATAATACCCCCTTCACCGACAAAAACCCGTGACAGCGCAAACCAAAAAAGGGCCATCGAACTCATCACGAGAACCATCAAAACGGCTATCTTGCCGATCGGATCTGATCCTTTATCTGGAGCGGGCTGAATTGCAATCGTCTCTTTAAGCGTGTTTTTTTTCGTTCGCATGCCTATATGTTACCATGACGCGTGCGCGCATTCAATCAATGTATATATACAAAAAAATCTGTGCATATCTTCCTTGCTCGACCGTAACATCCGGGTATACAATTACCGTGTTCACTGCGGGAAGCTCGCATTTGGAACTACAGGACCGCGTGAGTGCTATTTCGGCAACACAAAACCTTGCCTCGGCAAACGTTTTACCCCGAACATACCGTTCGACCAACCCCGAAATAACTCTCTGCGATCCAGTCCTACGCGATTGTTCATTTGCATCCAATCTCATTCCTGATTCATACGGAACGAACATAGAACATAGGTCATGCAGACGTTACCACGGAACACCTGGACACTCGGTTCAGGCAAAAAATGAAAAGAGGGATCTTTTCATGAGTCTCGAATGAGAAAAAAGGGAGAAAAGGCCTGTACCTGATGGATGCAGAGCTCGACAATATTGCCGAGCTCGTTTTTTACGCGTGAAACCCGAGTTCTTCCCCACTCGGCGCTTTAGCTTCCTCGATTGTTCCGAATGCCTTTTCGTATTTTTCCAGATTTTCCTTAAGCGCATTTACAATACGCTTCAAATGCCCGGGAGAAACAATCACGCGCGCATTCACAATGCCGGCACGCTGGATGGGGTAGATATTCATAAAATCGAGCACAAATTCCTCCTTGCTGTGTGCTACCGACATCATGTTGGCATACTGACCACGCATCGTTGCGTCGTCGATTTTAATCTGAATATTTTGCTGTTGTTGCTGAGGTTGTCCGTTCATAATATATGTATTAATAATTCGAATATATTAAAAATACCACATTTCACCGTTCGTTGACATACAAACAGGAAAGACGGAGAATACCTATAGAGGACAAATACCGCACATACCATCTCCAACATCTTCTCCGGAGGTTATATGCAACAGATTTTCGCACAAGCTGTCGCTGCAGGACATGCGTTTCTCGTACGCTGGGTAGGCAAAAACCCGCGTATACCTGGTGAGTATATCGTCCGATTTAGCCATAAAGGGAGGTACTACATAACGCGCCAACATATCCTCGACGGTAAGGTCATTTTAGTCCCCATGGGCAAGGCGGTACAATATATCGTCTTCACCCGGAGCTATATCTTTATCGTGCTCCCCGAAGACATCTGTGACGAAATTCACCAACAAGCCGGCGCATACGTCGATCTCCCCTATCGTTCCATTGACTGGGACGGTACACAATTCACCATCATGCCGCCGGAGGAATGCGAGCACCTGCAACCGATCATTACCTTTGGCACCGCTGCAATCGACGTCACCGTAGCGCTTATTGAGACGCGGAAATACCCCAGCTATTACATCTGTGCCGCGGAACCCCGTGTGGAAATCCGGGGATCGACCGAGTTAATCGAACGTATTCGACAGCAAACATTGTCCATCACACATGCATAGCCGACGTTCCCCTGAACGCCGGTTTTTTTATATCCCCCCGCAGTAAAACCCCTTGACAATATTGCCTCATTCCTGTAGCGTATACATAAAGTAAAAAAAACGGATCTTTTGTTATAACACCACTTACAAGGAGAGTACGCAATGAACAGAGTGATTATCGACGGCCACTCACTCGAGATTGACGATGTGGTCATTCTCACTGACGAAGACCGCCTATGTGTGCGACTCACCCCCGAATTGAATCATTTCTTCACACCCCACGAAGTTTTTCGCGGAATGATCAACCTCGGTGGAATCGAAAAGCTTCGCGAGTGTACACTTGCAACAGCTGATGTCCAAGCCTTGCCTCCGACAACGAACGTCGAAACCTGGCTCAATAAGGCCAGGCCATTCACTTCCATCAGGAAGCAAAATGAACGCTACGTTGTACTACAGGACGACGAACCGTGCTTCACGTTTGAGGCAAATAAGATCGGATTTGGCGTCCATCTTTCGATCGGCGATCAGAAAAGCTTCCGACTGGATCCGTCCAGCCGTACCATTTCAATTTCTGGTCCCAACGATCTGATTGCACAGATTCGCGACCGCAAACCAGTCGCAGCGTAATACCCTCCAAATCGGGAGATTAACTCCACCGGCGCATCCACCGTGCCGTTGCCCAAAAGCATGTGTCTCTCCCCGAGACACCCCTTTGACAGGCCAGGCGAGCATACGTTCGTCTGGCTATTTTTTATTTTACGCCCGCAAACGTCCCCACCGCCGACTATTGACAAACCACTCATTTTTCGATAAGGTGGCTTGTAATAAAAAAGGAAACAAACACACAAACGGAGGTTCATTACCATGATGCGACCGACTGGCATATTCATTATGTTCATGTACTGCATTTTTGCCGTACAGAGTGCACTCCTATGCCTGGGAACAGCACTGATGATAGGATACGTCTTTCCCGAGACGGCTCTAACGTCAGTCCTCACTACCACATTACGCCTGGCAGCAATCACGATAGGAGTAATATATATACTCAGCAAAATTGGCGACTTCATAGTAGAACAATACGAGCCGGGATCGTTGCTCGTCATGGGGAAGTTTCTCTTTGGAACTTGTGGAGTAATGATTGCGGGCATCGTGTTGCTTCTCCTGATGCCGGCGTGGCAGACATCATCAGATCCGCAGGGAATGCTGTGCTTAGCCGCCTTGATTGCTTTCTTCACTTTGTATGCGCCTTGGATGCAGCAGGTAGGAAGCCAGGCTCTCACGTTCAGTTAACTCAAATACCCTCGTGTACAACGACCGGGTATTTTTTTATGTACCAAAAAAGTTCGCACCTTTGACCTGCCCACCATTGAGTATGCGAAAACCGGATTCAGAATCCGGCATACAATAAAATTGCGGGATTCAGAATCCCGCCTACGCGCTGAGGGTATTGTTAAACTTTTGTAACTCTGCCGACCTTCTTCTTCCCCCGATACAGCACTTTGAACTTCAACCGGTTCACGTTCTGATTCTTCTTTGCTTTTGAACCGCGTACGCCGAACGCCCATACACTAATCGACGCTTTGCCTTTCTTTTCGTCAGCTGACGTGACCGCAACGTCAAATTCAATATACGAACTGGCGGACTTGCTGTCAGTCGTTATTTTGAACTGATGGCCGGCGGACTTGCTTGCCGCGTCCATCCCTTCGGCGATTTGCACCAGCGTCGTGGTGATAAATTCTTTGAGTTGCATGGTATATGCCTTTTTATCCGCACCTTCGAAAAGGTGCTCTGATGTTTTACCCCTCCAAGCGTACCCTCTCCAGGGTGCGCTTAGGTTTTATTTCTTCCTACCCAAATAATAATCGTCGATTGCGCGAACCAGCTCCACCGGCTTTTCGTCGAAAAACCATTCGTATTTCTTTTTTGTGCGGTCGTTCTCGACGATCAAAACAAACTTGTCGGAGATATTCAAAAAGCAGTGCGGCCGTGTGATATGAAAATGCCACCGCGTTCCTTTGCGGTGCAGTTCTTTGACCATTTCCAGCGCCTCATGCGTAGGCACCCTGCCCTTGGGCGTCTTGGAACCGGTCAGCTCGTATGCGTGCTGTTCCAAATCCTCACGAAGCTCCTTGGACGTGGGCGAATAAAAGGTGTCGTCGCCCACCTCAAGAACAACGATTTCTTCATTGATGTCATTGACGTAACAATCCACGGATAACGTGTGATGGTGCCAGCTCGTACCGGCCTGCATCGCCCGTTCCTTCAGATCCTCCGGGGTTATCTTTTTCGCGTGTTTTTTGATCATAAACGTGCTTAAGTGTTAAACCAGCCGTCATTCCCGCACCTTACCAGAAAAATGGCCCTTTTGCAAGCCCTAGCGCCTCTCCCGGATCAATACATGTTCCTGTCTGTTTACAGCACTACGCCCGTCGATATTGACGGAAACAAGCGCTTTGGAGTACATTCACTTCGTAAAACAACAAAAACAAAGTGAGGTTTACAAATGAATACGAGGTACAAGATTTTTTTTGTCGTTGGCCAATTGATGATGTTTGCATGCGGGTTTATTAATCAATGGCTATGGGAGACTATCAGTCATAATAGGTATGACACGGGACCGTTCATACTCAACGTGCTTGGCGGAGCTGGCTTCATCATGAGCATATATGCATTCATGAAACTCGCCGGTTACTACCGAAACAATAATCGGCGCATGACCGTCATGTCATACATATTCGCAGTTGTTCAGCTTCTCATCCCGACAGCATTGACCTACTGGTTCATGATGCACTTTAAACTCAATTCTAACGGCATGACCGCCGCAACCTGCCTGACGGCATTCGGACTCGTGATCGCGCTCCTGTTCTGGTTTAGCAGTGAAAAATCAGTGCCATTGAATCCGCGTCTGGTAAGTTCTAGCTTTCGACTGTATCGACTCGCGTTTTTCGCTCTTCTTCTTATTTCCGTACTGTGTCTGCTACTGTTTATATTCATCCCTGACTCCCGCATGGACATGGTCATGCTCATATTCGTCTTCGGACTCGGAATCATTGTCTCAAATCGGGCAATGGTGAACGAAAAAAAGAAAATCAATTGCTCTTGACCCACACGGTGCGGGTCTTTTTTTATATGAACACTCCCAGCGCAACCCGCCGTGGTTGCGCATGGTTATTTATGTGCTTTCGCAGGCGCGGCGGCCTGCTCTTGGCACATTAGACTCCGCACCCTAGAAAGGGTGCTCTTTTCCTTCCTCATCCTGAATTTATTTCAGGATCCCGAGATCCCGATACTCATCGGGACTAAAGGTTCGAAATGAGGAAAATGTTTATACCTTTATCATTATTAATTAATTGCGCTGCACGAAGAATTTTCATTACTTATTTACTCCTGTCTCCTGCACACCATCTACAAAACCTATTGGTAATGAAGAAGAATCTTCTACTGGAGGAAGTTCAAAACGCTCTTTTAATTTTGTAAGTAGTATTGGAAGAAATTTAAAATACTCCTTCACCCATACATTTGACGATTCATTGACAGTCCCAAAGACCTTAGCCATTCCCCCAAAAATTATCTCAAATTTCAAACTACTAGCTTCTTCTGTTACTTTATAATTTTTTAAATCAGAAAGGAAGAATATTTGAATATCAACTCTTTGAAGTTCTACATTACAAATAATAATTGAGCGTTGCGTCAAAAAGTTCATTGCGTAAATCTTCCTTCCTTCCTTTTGATTTTCAAAAATCATTCCCGTCAAAATAAGATCGCCAACAGTATATTGAAGAAGTTTCTCAAATAAACCGACCAATTCAGACTTACTTTTCAAGTAAGATTGTAACTTTTCAATATAGCTCATAATATTTGGTTTACTTCTTCACTTCCTCATACTCCCCCTCAACCGTCCCCTTGCCCTTGGCATCAGCGGCACCGGACTGCTTATCGGCTCCAGGAGTGCCCTGTGAC
>JBAZCI010000012.1:0-6689 GCA_041671025.1 Patescibacteria group bacterium
CCGATGAGATCCCTGCAAATACGACATTTGTCTCAGCGTCAACTCCCGGAACATACGATGCAGTCACAAACAAGGTGACGTGGAACATGGGCGCAGTAGCTACGGGCAATTACATTTCATCCCTCGTAGTGAAAGTTGCTTCCCCGCTCGCAAACGGAACCAAGATCAACAATACCGCCACCATCGACAGCACGGAGACTGACGTTCAAACCGCTACGGCACAAACGACAGTTTCCACCGGTCCCGTCCTCTCTGTCGAAAAGTTGGTCGATGTCCCTACAGCAAACCCCGGCCAGGAAGTAAACTACAGCGTCAAAGTCACCAATAGCGGTACCGACACCGCACTCAATGTCCAGCTATCTGATACCCTCCCTGCCGGCTTTACCGCTAAAGACACAGGTCTCGGCACGGTATCACACACATTCGGCAGTATCGAGGCGGGCAAGACAGTCGCAACAACATTTACCGTCATCATCGGTAGCAACGTCACCGCGGGTAACTTCCTTAATGTGGTTACGGTGACAGCCGACAATCACACTTCGGTAAATGCGCAAGTAGCGCTGAATGTTATCGTTCCGCAGGTACTCGGCGAGCAGGATGTCATCGTTGATCCTCAGCCGCAGGTGCTCGGCGCTGAAACAACCTTGCCGGTTACCGGCATGGGAGCGCTCGGGAGCGCGTTTGCGACCAGTTCCTTTATCGGAACAGTAGCCGGAGTCGGCATCTACCTGAAGTCCCGGATGAGCGTGAAACGCAGAACAAAAAAATAAGAATTCCGTAGGACATTCACGTCCCCATATCCCCGGCCCTACGTATAGGTCGGGGATTTTGGTTATGTTGACTATATACTGAAATACGCGTACAGTAGACGCGTAAAAAAGAAATAACATTGCTGTTACTACTACAAGGAGATTCTATGTCAGTTACACGGGCAATCGAGTTTGGCTCTGTCGTCCAGAAAACCGTCGACATCCCAAAAGATCATAACGTACTTGTCGGAGATTTTCTCAGAGAGTGCCAGATCAACATAGAGAGGAGGATCATTCTCTGCTTTGTTGATCAAGACACGCCGATCGTTATCTCTGATGATCAGCCAGTTATACCGGGAAGCACGTTGTGTATACTGCCGACGTTTATGATCACCGGATGTACACTGCCTGCTCACGACGAAACCGACGCGTTAACGGAAGAAGCTGTTAATGGAATGCTCCCCAATATAACTGGTGAGTAAAGCACCAATCCGTGCGTTAATACCAAAAAATCAAATCTGACCCTGAACGAGAGTATTCTCGTTCTTTTTTTACCCTACACACTACCAAACGAGCGCTTATGCCAGCTTGCTGATGACAATCTGGATCAACTCCTGCAACTTCACTGAGGCTTTTTTGATCAACGTATATCCCGCTTCGGCGACTATTTCCCGTACTTTTGGATCATCGGCAAAGTTAGTCAAAATAATTACAGGTAACTTCCTCCCCCACTCAGCTTCTCTCAATTTATGAATCAGGTCCATACCGTGCATACGGGGCATAATAACATCAACGAGTAGCAGATCAGGATGAAGATCCTCCAACATGGCCAGCCCCTGTTCGCCGTTTATCGCCTCATGAACTTCGATACCCTCTTTTTTGAGTTCAATACCGATAATTTTCCGTATTGATTCATCATCTTCCACGATGAGTACTTTTTTTTGATGGGTTTTCATGTGTAATATATTAACGTTCAGATTTGGTATCTTGAGGCTCGTGAGTATCTTCCGGATGCGGAGTGATACGCACATGCGAATGTCGAATGGCGTCAGTCATCTTGTCAAACGTGCGCGAGAGCGCCCCGATTTCATCAGGCGACTTGGTTCCTACACGGTGCTCAAGATGACCTTTTGCGATGATTTCTGCACCGCGTTCAAGTGCGATGATCGGCGCACTTATTTTTTTACCTAGTACAAATGCGATAATAAATACCGCAAGATCAATACCCAGACTAAGGAAAGTCAAAAACCATCCGAGTTCGCTTGAAGTTGAACTGGTTTCTGTTTTTTCAATTTCTGCCAACACGCACCACTTCATTGAATCAATGTATGCATGCACGCCAAAAACATCTATATTTCGATAATTGGTGTACTCATGTATGATTTGAAATTGTGAATTATCTGCATCAGAATCTTCCTGTGCCACCGAAACACCGGAAAAACAGTCCTGCGAACTCTCGGTGTTTATCCGCTGGTGATACGCTAATGATGAAAAATACGCAGACGGACTTGCCATGAGCCCTTCTGTGTTAACCAAGTACGTCTCCCCCGTTTTTCCCAGTCCCGTACGATCGGCAAGAATGCTATACAGCTTATCAGGAATATAAGACGCCACGATAAAACCCTGAAATTCTTTTTGAAATAGTATCGGCGAAGTTACCGTATAGACAATCGAATCATCCGTAACATCAGTGGGCTCGAATATCATTGGCACGCTTCTCGCATTTGTAAAAAATTCTTCTCCGCTCATGTCAGTACCAATTTCCGACTCGAGCGTTGAAGCAATTATTTTTCCACGCATATCTACAACGGCAACTCGATCAAGCTCCTTCACAACCGGCAATTTATTTACCCGCAAGTGCTGAGATAATTGATCCGGCAAGCAACCCGCAGTACCGGCATTAATCGTGTACAGGCACTCTGAGATCAGACCGTCTGACGAAAAATCCGCCATTCGGCCTTTCATACTCGCTAAGTATGTTTCTATATGTCCCGCACGAGAACGGATCGTCGTATCCAGTGAATGCACCGTATCAATACGCAAATTGATCACTGAATACGCATAAAAAGTGCCGGCTCCTATACCAGTCAGCAACATCCCCGGGATAAGGAAAGAAAGGAGGATGCGGGTTCTAATAGTCATACACGGTTATGGCTTATGAGTTAACGCTGATTGTTCAGTGTCCGTCAGTGACCTGCGGGCATCACCAAGTAACTGATCAATCAGTTGAACCGCTTGTGTACTGGCCCGGTGTATCTCTTCGAGGTACTCTTTTTGTTCAGGAGAAATTGTCCCGCCCATTCCGGTAAGCAGCCCCTCGGAATACAGATTAATGGTGGTAAGGGGGGCCTTGAGCTTATGCTCGACGTGCCTGAGAAAATCGCTTGAGAGTTGAGTCATATATGCGTGTTATTGTACCGGTTCCCATGATACCACGGTCCCGCAATACGGAAACAGCGTGAGACAACATCCATCTGATGTCGATCTGCACACTTTTGAAAATGTCACCTTAATATCATTGCCGATATATGCCCGAACCTGTTCTTTCATTGAGTCGTACGCCCCAAATCCGATTTCAAATCCTTCGGTAGTTAATATACCGTAGGATTCACTCGGTGTTCGATATCCTTTAACAAACACTTTCCCGCTGGCGTTAATGTCAGCATTCGTGACCGGAGAGCTTGACTAATTTGTAGATTCATTAAGTACAGTAGCATTCGTATTATTCGTTACCGGCGCTGTATTACTATTGACTACCGAATTGTTACTATTTGAAGTTTCTGTACTCGTGTTCAGATTTTTCATCAATGCTGCAACACCAATCCCCGCACCAATAAGAACAAGAACTGCGACGAGGACGATAATACTTTTTGAGCGTTGCATAAAATGTGTTGGTTATGCTTTTGTAATAAATGATGAAAGAATTTTAGTCGCTGAAGCGGCAGTATCAAAAAACTGTATTTCTTTCAAAAATTCTGCAGGCAAACAGCCCATGCTTTTCATCGAAGAAAGCAAAGGGATCCAATACTGGCTCACAAACAATGCCTGAGGCGGCTGTTCGGGGTGATACCGCCGATTATGCAGATGAACAACCGCGCGCATGAGAATCATGAGGGTGCCAACGCCACCGCGAAAAACAAAAATAAACGGTGAACACGTGGCGAGCAGCTCTGTTCGTGCTGGAGGCGCATTTACAATGGACAGTAAACTTCTATGCGTCGACGCAGGCTTGAGCTCTGGGAAAATAATTCCGACAGATTTTTCTTGGGCACCCATTGAGGCGGATTCCATGATCCCCCCGTTCCTCCCGCCGGTCAGGACAATCCCCCCTTGCTGTGCAACATATTCAGCAAGTTGTCGCGCTTCTGTGCATTGTGAATGAGCAATATCTAAACTGCCGCTTCCATTTATTGCCGTCACAAACCCCTGGCTCTCATACGTCAGTAGCTGAGTTTTTGAAGATGCATGGATGCGTACCCATCCATTAGCCCGCTTCAGCTCTGCCTCTTGGAGCGACTCGCCGACTACTCGTCTTTTCTTTTTTGCAAAATATTTGTTCATACGAGTACGGTACATGAATTATTCATAACGCAGAGCATCGAGCGGATTGATTTTTGCCGCCCGACGGGCTGGATAGATACCGGTAACTACGCTGACCATAAATACAATAAACACAACGGCGGCCAAAAATATGAGCGGATAATAGAAAATATCAACCGGCTCCCCGCCTACACGTTTTGCCAAAAAAACTAATGCGGCATTAACGAGCTCCGCTAATCCTATGCCCAACCCTATCCCCACTAATCCGCCGGTGAGTCCGATCAGCACTGCTTCGGTGAGGAACAGCCGATAAATATCACCAGATGTCGAGCCCAGCGACTTCATGAGACCGATTTCACGAGTGCGTTCAAGCAATGACACTGTCAACGTGTTCAATGCGCCCATTGCCGCAACAAACATCGCAATAGCTCCAAATGCTCCGACAATCGCCTGAAAAATTAAAAAGATCTTATCAATTTGCCCGACAGTATCTGCGATCGAATCAACCTGATATCCCATCGCTTCAATCTGCTTGCGCACTTCGGGTAACTTCGACTCATCCTCAACTTTTATTTTGGCCAAATTATATTCTTTATCATCTACTGCTCCAACTTTTACTTTTGCCTGCTGGTAATCAGGTTTAAACCCAAGGGTTTCAAGAAATTTGATCGGCGTATAGATAATGCTTAAATCATCCGTATCTTCGATGATCCCTCGAACCTTTACCGGAACCTCTTTTGATATCAAATCCTCTTCTTGTGTTCCCTCAATCACACTCGGCACCAGTACTTTGAGTGTAAGGTCTCGACCAATAGCATCAGTAGAATTTTCAAAACCGATCAGGCCGACAGCTGTCGCGGTAATGATAATTTCCTGGGCTTCAGATCCGCTAAATTCCTCCCCGCTTGAAACTTTAACACCTTCAATTGATAAAAAGCTGGGTTCGATCCCGTAGATCGCCGCATCTGTCACTGCCTCATTTTGCGCAATTTGACCGGACAAGCTGAGTGATGGACTCACTTTATCAACACTATTCAGTTGTTGGAATTGATCGATCGTCTCATCGTTTAATTTCAATAATGTCGACTCGCCTTTCGACACATCAAGCACGGTCAACGCTTCAACATTCGTGATCTGATTACGAATGAGCTGTTGCAACCCAAATCCGAAAGATACGAGGAAAACTACAAGAGCAATACCTACGGCCATGCCGCCGATCGTCAGAAAGCTCCGCAATTTTCGCTTGCCTAAATTAGAGAATGAAAGATAGAGAATGTAGCTTAAGCGCATATGCTATACAATCAGCTGTTCACTCCCCTGAACGATTGTGCCATCACGAACATATATCGTCCGAGACGCGTAGCGCACATAATCGATATTGTGTGTAACCATAATAACGGTTTTGTGCAGACGCTCATTCAAGTCCTTAAAAATATTCATTACCTTGTCGGCAGAAACGCTGTCCAGATTACCGGTGGGCTCGTCTGCGACGACAATAGGCGGATCATTAATCAACGCGCGGGCGAGCGAAACCTTTTGCTGTTGGCCTCCTGATAATTCAGTGGGCATATACGCCGCATGATCATCCATCCCCACCTTGGTAAGTTGCTCGAGGGCTCGCTTCAATCGTTCTTTTTTACGCACTTTATTGATAGCTAGCGGTAAAGAGGTATTCTGCAAAACGTCGAGTGAGCGCACCCAGTCGGCTTTTTGAAATATCACTCCAAAATTGTGATATCGGATTTTGGATATTTGATCGATTTTCTTATTGGTGATATCGATTCCGTTCATGACCACTTTGCCGGTTGTCGAGGGTTCCAGTCCGAGAAGAATATTAAGTAAGGTTGACTTACCCGAACCTGAAGGGCCTAAAATAATGATAAATTCCTCAGGCATGATCGCGATATTAATATCGTGAAGAACATGCATGAGATTTTTTCCCACCTTAAACGACTTGGTGACATTCGTAACCTCTAAAAGCGGCTTACCGCGTGATACTTTTTTTGCGGATGCAGAAGAATTCGTGTCTGGCGTAATAGCTGTTTGTTTTTTCATGTAAAAATTACTTATTGAAAGGTCTTACCAACATTGCCCATCCAGGAGAATGTTTCCTCAAGATTGGTAATGATAAGTTGGAGAAATGATTCCCGCTTACGCGAGGTCAGGACGGTATATGATCCCGACTTGGTTTCATTGGTCGCTTTATCGCGGGAAACGACACGGAAATGATACGTTTTTGCAGGAGTCAATTCAGAAATAACAACGAGGTGATCCATGACCAGCTCCGCATTTTCTTCCGTCTGATCCGTAAAATCACTGCTGCTCAATCCGACGCCGTATTCAACAAGCGAGGTTGTAGGCTCATTCGTCTTCCATGATATCACGATTTGAATCTTTGAG
>JBAZCI010000012.1:6699-30230 GCA_041671025.1 Patescibacteria group bacterium
ACTTCCGGCACAGTTGTATCTTCAAGCGTGGTAAATTCATTCTCAGTAGAAATTGCTTCGTATCCAAACTCATCCGCACCCCGGACCTTGAAACGGTACAGCGTAGCATCCTCTAACCCGTAGAGCAGAATAGAATGCTCATTGACAAGTGCAGTGTTTCCTTGGGTTTTTGGAGCGATATTGTCCGCATAATACTCTACCTGGGACGTCGTCGGAACATTCGTTGTCCAAAAAATTTCAGTCTGGCCTTCTGATTTATTTTTAGTGATAACATCTGACACCTTCGGGAACGTTAATGTGATAAATGTGTAGTCATCGGATGAAATAGGATTTCCGCTCCGATCTTCACCCGCAAGCCGGAAATGATACGTCGTGGAATCTTTTATCCCTTCCAGTTTTACTGTGTGGTTTAATGAGTAGCCGCCTGCAGCCTCTGAATATGTGAGTCCATAGTTTGCCGACGTACCGTAATTTACCACAGTGGTTGCTTCTTTATTTGTCGTCCACGTCACTGTCGCATCATAGAGACGCACATCGGTGATCTTTACATTCGAAACTTTTGGCGCTTCGAGCGTAGTGAACGATCCAACATCGGAGGTTGCAATATTTTCATCAACATCAATACTCTTCACTTGGTAGTAATAGGTTGTCAACGGGAGCAGTCCCGTTACTTTGATCGTATGATCGGCGACCAGGTCCCCGGTCCCCTGCTCTTCGTTTAATGAGACGGCCACGTTTCCAAAAAGAACAAATGACGAGGCAACTCGCTCAGTTCCCCATACAACTTCAGCACCATAGGAATCAGGGGTAATCACAGGCGCAGTTGTAATAGCCGGAGGTTGTGTATATCGGCCTTCAGGAGTTTCGGAGACAACTTTTGTTGAATCCGAGGTCGCTTGCGCCTTATCACGCGCGGTCACCTTATAGTAGTACGTCGCGGTACTATCTAATCCGGTGTCTAGATAGCCCGTGGAAGTTATTGTGGCAATTTCAGAAAAATTCTGGTTGTCCGTTGAGCGAGAGATGGTATAAAAAATTGACTCGTCCCCGGCGGCTCTTGCGACACTCCCGCCTGTGGTTGCCACAGTCGAACGGTCCCATGTCAGCGTAATTGAATACCGCTTTGCATCGCGGTCGGATGAGTCGGTAATAGTAATATTTAGCGGCGGACTGGGAGGTGTTGTATACGCGGTAAAATCTACTGAACCGTAGTTGCTATAATTAACGTTTCCTCCGTCATCAACGGCCACAACATAGAATGTGTTGGCACCCTGTCTCGTTGCCGCCGAATATGCAGGAACTGTTGTCAGCGTTGTTGATAAGGTGTTTTCAGCGGTCGGCGTGCTATTCACCGAATACCGATAGCTTGCAACCGTCACCCCCTCATCCGCAGGAGCGGTCCACGAAAATAAAAAGCTATTTACTGACCCAGAACTTGGAGTTGCCGTGACTTGTGTCGGCGCAGAAGGCGCGCCAAGTGTTGTAAATACGTAATCAGTGGACAGTCCCGTATTACTGTCTACGTCAACCCATTTTGCACGGTAATGATACGTAGTATTAGGTAAGAGATCAGTGAGCGTTACACTGTGCGCTGAGACAAGATCAGACGTCCCCTCTTCAGCACCATAGCCGGTTGTTGTTCCGTACTGAATATACGAAGATGCCGGGTGCGCAACCGCGTCACCATCCTGATCAACATCATCCTGTGTTAACCATGTGATGACCGCTGATCGAATTCTCACATTCGACGTAGGAGTACCGCTCATTGCCGGGGGTGATTTAAATTTTCCTTCTGGCTTTAGTGCGATCACAGCGGAATTTCCAGAAATGTTTCCCCCGGTTCCCGTAGCCCGAACAAAATACGAGTACGTAATCGTTTTATTCAGGCTCGTATCCAAATATCCAAGCGTATTGACCGTTGCAATCATCGTATAATTTGCAGGCGGGTCATCCGTAACATCAGGATTGTCGCATGATGACGTACACCGATACACCTTGTACGCCTGAACTCCGCTCCCGACATCTTCAGGCTCGTCCCAGGTAAGTGTTATGGAATATCGGTTTGCCGCACGATCAGACGAATCAGTGCTGGTCAGACCTGCGGGCGGGCCCGGAGCATTTGAGGTAAAATTATAGGTCTGAGTTGTAAAATTATCATAGTCAATATTATTGACTACATCCATGGCGACAACATACACAATGTTGGCACCCTGTATTGTTGCCGCAGAAAAATTAGGTAACTGGCGGCTTGAAGTTTGAAGGTCAGTTGTCCACCCGCCGTCAGGCGATGGTGTCGGGCTACCGCTGTAATTTGCCCCGCACGTTTCCGGTGAAGGCTCTTCGTTAATGGTATAACAATACCGTAAGATATCCGCAGCTGCGCAGGGCGTCGACCCCAGACATGTCGCGGGTAAATTCCACCCCACAGTGAAAGCGTTCGTGTCAGTCTGGCTTCCGGGAGTTACTGTTACACTCGCCGGTGCTAATGGCGGTCCGCCCGTATAAAAATATCCGGTGGATGCGTAGGACGACGCATCATTAATTGCCAGGTCTCTTGCTTTCACATAAAACGTATTCACCCTGTTCTGGTAATGCGCGACGGGACTCACCGTGCAGGTGCTTCCACTGCAGATGGTTGTCCGATTGACGCATGTATCTCCCGAGACACCGGTATGATAACAGTACTGGTTGATTCCCGAAGGTCCCACATCTACCGGCTCGGTCCAGCTAAACGAGAACGTGTCCGTAGAAAGCATGTACGTCTGGACTGACAAATCTGTAATATTGTTCGGGACGCTCCCGTCAACTCTGAAGGTAAACGCGTCAACAGGACTTGCCGTCGTATTGCCATTCCGATCTTTTGTTTTGATACGCAAATAGTAAACGCCGTTCGTAAGTGCAGATGCAGATTGCGTAAGAGTATTCCACGATCCAAGACTTGTAGAACCCGACGCAGTGTAATAATTTGTCCCGTTCCGATACGCCAGGTTTGTCACATCGTTCGCATCTGCTAACGGATCTTTGGAGATATCTGTCCCAAAGTATACGTAGTACCCCTCAATGCCAATTCCGTTTGCATCGTCGGAAGATGTCCATTCAAAATAGGGTGTTACATCATTCGCCCACGAATTGTTCGTGATAGAGGTTACTTTCGTACTGTCCGTGTATGCACCAACAGGAGCCGTAGGATTGTTTGGAGCGGTACTGTCCACATAATAACTCCACTGCATATCTTGGATCGTAGGTGTCAGCACCTGGTCACTGGTTAATCGTATCCGCGCCTGACCATAACGTGCCGTTGCAGACGCAACCGAATAATAATCAACTCCACTGAGAGCGCGCTGATTTGTTGCCGCAGTCCATGCCGACCAGTGAGCGTCGTTTGCGTCAGCAGCGCAACCCGCATCCGAACAGGTACGGGTCTCAACGGTTTCATATGCGTCAGTCGCATCAGTCATCGTTACCTGCAAACCGGCATATCCGTACAATCCAATAGCCTGTCCCGCGTTAAAATCAATAATTTCAGAAATCCATGTTCCGTTTTGTTCATACCCTGATGAGCCCGTCGCGACAACGTACCGATTCATCGCTGAAGTACTTGCGCCACGAAAACCGAGAATGGTATTGTTAGCTCCCTGTACCAACGCCCCGTTTGTATATACCTGAGGGACAGTGCGCGTACTCCAGTCACCGTCATTCCCGCCGCTCACATTACCGTCAGGATCCAGAACATACATATTCGTATTCGTCGAACCCTGCGGAAAAAGAATATTCCCCTGTCCGTCAGGAACGCAGGTATCTCCTCCCGTCAAGACTCCCGGTGCGCTGCTTACCGCTGTCGGGGCATCCCAGGCCAACGTGGTTAAGTTATACCGGTATACATTTGCCTGCCCGCCCGCCCGCGTAAGATATATATAATCCGTACCCCCGACATTCATCTTTACCGCGCAGGAACCACTCCCGTTCAACACAGGAAGCGGATCATTATTTCCCGCGACAGCGGACATGACCGTCCAGTTATTGGTCAATATGTTATAGCGCAAAAATGCGGTTGTACCGCCTTGCGCCGTATACAGCGAATTTGCCCCGTCAAATATGAGGTCGGCACCTGCTCCTACCTCAACAATATTTGCCGGCGAACCCGCGTCGTCCTTATACGAAAGCTGTGACCATATATTGGTCTGCGGATTATACCGGTACGCGTAAGTTATGTTATCACCCAGAGCTTCAGCACCGGCTAACAGATACACACCGTCATATGCATTATCTGTATGATCGACAAATTCCGCATCAGCGCCGGTTGTCACCGTATGCGGAACATCAGCAAGCTGCTTCCAAAGATTCGTTGATGCCGTATACGACCAAAAATCGGTAAACCCTCCGCCGCGCGCAACATACATAATACCGTTCGAACTGTCATATGCGACAACACCTGCCGAAAATCCGTTCTGTGTATAAAAATTGGGTATACTGGGCGTACGTTTCCACGTATCATTCCTCACGTCATATGCAAAAAGCGACGTCTCGCTATACCCGCGAAAACCGTACAAAAAATTATTATCAGAATTGTATGCCAATCCCTGTTCGCTCCCCTGATAAAAATACGTCGGTGCGTTAGAAAGTTGAGTCCATGCACTAGTGGCAATATCAAATTGATAAAATTCATTTCCCAAATTTCCCCGATCATAATACAGCAAGGTCCCGACCCGTCGTACGGATGCACCATCTCCAAAAATAGTCGGTGTATTCGGTGCGTACGCCCACGTTACTACTCCGTTTGCTGCAATCGATCCTTTATAAAAATGCGTATTATTTGCGGCACCCCTGGTCGCAAAAAGGCATCCGCCAACCGCTGAACAGCCGGAACCGTTAGGAGCATACACCAATGAGCCTCCGACACCTACTACATTATCAACATTTGAAAGCGACGCCCATGTATCTGTACTCAGTGTGTACTTATATACAAAGGCCGTACTTCCTCCCATCAATGCATACATAGTATCCGAACCATTATACGCGACCGATCCGCCGGCACCTATGTTAATTGTTGCGTTTGTGCACGTAGTCCACGTACTCGCGGCTACTGTACCGGCTCCGCCGCACACCCCCGCTCCGTACGTGCCGCCGCCGATATTAAACCGCCCAAACGTAGCTGTACCCCCTCCGCGCGTTCCAAAGATACATCCCACGCTATCCGTACAGGTAGTTCCGTTGGGGCTGACAAAAATCATACTAGCGCCTGTCCCGACATTCCCGACCGGGTACGTACCCAACGCCGCTGAATATAGCTTGGTCGTCGCGTTATAACTGCGCAAATTTCTAGATGCACCTTGCATAAGATAAAAATTTCCGTTTGCAGGTACATAGACAATCGATGATCCCGCTGCGGCATTAAAAGGAAGTGCCGCTTCGGTAGTCCACGCGCCGTTAACAACAGCTGATAGTTTTACATTACCGGGACTTGTTGCGGCTTCTACGCTGGTGAGCGTTGTTCCCGTAGCGGTAAATTCCGCCTGTGATGACCATACTTTTATTGCCGCATCATTGATGCCAGTATACCGATACGAAAAAACTGTTTGCGTCGCTGAGACGTTTCCCGATTGATCCTTTGTCGCCATGCGCAAATACCAAAGAGTATCCGCACCCGTGCGCGTCATGGGACGTCGGACTAAGTATGTACCGCTTTCCTGAAAATATGCATCGCCGTGAGTACCTGTGTCGGCCGGATTAAAATTTGCATCAGCGGTCCACGCCGCATAGTATCCGCTAATCGGCGACTCTGTTTGTGCTGCGGGAGTAAATTCAAAATACGGATTCGTATAGAAATAGGAATTCCCGTTAACCAGCGAAGTTGCTTTTGAACTGTCTGCAAACGCGGCGATCGTAGGATTGGCCGGCGCCGTTGAATCATTCTCATATGTAACCGTGAAATCCTGCAGTACCGGCGTACTAGCTCCGTCTGATGTTAACGTTGCTTTTACCTGTACGTACCGTCGATTCGGCGTTGTCACCGATGCCATATCAAAATTTGTACTGTCACCGTTGGCGCCGGTAACAATATTTTCCCACGCTGACCAACTTACCCGGTCTGTGCTGCTGCGAATTGCAAAAGAGATACTCGACGTACCCGCCGTCGGGTGATTTGCACTGAACGTAGTGAAGTCGGTTGCGAAATCCAAATCCACAGGTTCTGAAACCCACGTCGCCGTCGTAATATAATTATTATTCGTCGGATTAAACTTATACATACTCACACCACCCCATCCCCGCAAGATGTACATCGCACTGCCACTGATGGCCGGAGTAATCGTCATCGACTGCGCCATGCGCATAGGCAGGTCAGCCGCTCGGGTCCAAGTATTTTCCGAAACATCAAACCGCCAAAAATCTTTTTGGTACTTCCCTGCAATCGCATAAATATTCCCCAGACTGTCGTACGCCATTACAGAATGGTAAGTCTGCGCGGCCGTCGACGTCACCGTAGGTAAATTTGTCCGTTCAGTCCACCGCGACCCAACAGCTTGAGAAGGATCGAAACGTAAAAAAGTTCCCCTTCCGTTTCCGATGAGCGCATATACATACGTACCGTCATTTGCTAACGCCGCGCCGTAACTTGCGCTTTGGTACGGCAACCCATTTGTGTTTATAGAATCATCAGAAGCGAGCGTCGCGCCGTCGTAATAATAAAAATGTGTTGTGGCCCCACCGCATAATATATAGAAATGGTCATTTGCTGTACACGTAATACTCGCTCCTACGCCGAGCGCAGCCGGAGTTCCCAGGGCTGCAGCATAATCATTCGTACCAATCTGATACCGATAGACCGCCGTTGTCCCGCCCTGTGCGATATAGATATTATTATTTCCGTCATAACAGATTCCGCCGCCCGCTCCCAGATTGGCTGCGTAATCCGTTAATGAGCCCGCCCCGCTTGCGGGAGTCCATGTTTGCAATGAAATATCAAATCTGCGGAAATCAACGCCTCCCGGAGTAACCGCAAATATGCATCCGCTCGGGTCAGCACAGTCGGTGCCGCTGGGAACAAAAACAGCCGTATTTCCCGCGTTCGTTCCTTGCGCATTTTGTGTGAGCATGGAGTCCCATTTATTATTTCCGATATCGTACCGTATCAGATCCGGTATCCCGCCGGTAAGTCCGTACACATATTTGACTCCGTTTACTTTCAAAAAAACCAGGGACGCTCCCGTTGTAACGTTACGCTGCGTATTTTGCGTATCAGCGGTGAGTGCATCCCATACCCCTGCAACCGTTTCACCCACGTCACCGACCGTATACTTCATAAATTCCATGTTCGCCCCCCGAAATGCGTATATGATGTCGCTTTCCTGATCAACGGTCAATGCGCTCCCTGTCGTCGCACTACCCAAGCCTGCGGGTATCTGAGGCGTGAGCGGTGCGGCGCCGGTCGTATACCATTGGTTAATCGCAATATCATACCGGTAAAAATTTACACTGGCGCCGAGAAAAACGTACATGCACCCAGTACTGCAGTATGTGGTTCCTGCTACGACAAACGATTTATCAGAAAAAACCAACGGGTGGCTATTCGATGCCGTTACCGGATCAGGCACCGGCGCTAAGTCGCTCCACAATCCGGTGACCGTATCAAACTGCCAGAATCCGGTTTGCGCATTCCCCTGGACTGCATATAATTTTCCGTTGTTCGCGCCGCGGATATCCGACCCCCCGGGACCTGCAACTGTCCCCCACGCATCAGGAGCATTATTCTTTTTGGTCCATACATCGGTTGCGATATCATACTCGTACAATTCGCCGGTTGCGTCCGTTGTTACCGTTCCATCATGCCCGTTAATTGCGTACAGCTTACCGTTGTAATGCGTGATTGCGCTATTGACGCTGAAGGGCGTCGGCGCATCAGCCAGTTGTTTCCATGTATTGGTATCCGGGTTGTATCTGGATAAATTCGGTTGATTGCCGCCCCAAATCATATATACATATGATCCGTCCGTTGCAAGGTCCGCTCCGGCTACTGCTGATTGCGGTGCGAGATTGAAACTCCCTCGTGTATTTTCTGGCGAACCGGGAGTTGATGGATCCCACGTACCAACGCCGCCTGCTTTTATTTGGAGCGCCCCTGCGGTAGTTGTCGTGTCCATCGTATTATTCCAAAATTCCCCCGCTTCCCAGTCTGCCTGCGTGGAAATAGTTTTTTGCGCAGACGCGGCCAACGTAAACGACACATATGCGTAATAGCTAAAAAGGGCCAGTACGAGCACGGCCCCGGTAAGTACAGCAGATGTATGCAGGCGGTAATACCGTATAGGTTTCGCCAAATACATGCGACAGACTTTTGCAAAAGCACCCTTCTTCATGAGCATGAGCGTTTTCCTGTATGACCTGAATACTGCTGTTTTTACTACAAAAGAACTCAGAACTTTTTTCTTACCGGGAAAGGTTCTCATTTTTCTTTTTACTCCTGTTCTATTCACAGTACTGGTTTTTGCAGTTTATTATATTTTGGCCAAACACTTGATGTATTTTAGCACAAAACGAGGAAAAAATCAAGTCGTTCTATGCAAAAAAATATTCGACAAAACGCTTTGTGCGCGCGGCAGTACATCTTAGTGAAGGCAATAAGGCTTGACAAATTGTACAATAGATGATATTATACATTGTTATTATTCTGCTATACTAATTTTGTATGGAGAAAGTTACCCGCGTCCATCGGCTGATACATCATGCGAGGCGCTTGCACCATCATGTGAAGCACCATGCGAAGCATTGGTTTATCCCTCATCCGGGAAATGACCACCGACCGCACGCGTTGCGTCCGCCGGCTCTGCGCGTATATTCAGTTTCACTCATCGCGGTAAAAGTATTTGTTACCGGATTTTTGTTTCTCCTCTACCCGTCAAACGGACAGTTCGCCGCCATTACCGCAAACGAAATTCTCGCGCTCACGAATGAATCGCGGTCAGCTCAGGGACTACCAACGCTTACACTCAACGCAACGTTGAACCGAGCTGCGAGTCTCAAGGCCCAGGACATGGTCGCCAATAATTATTTTGCTCATACCAGTCCTGCGGGTGTAAAACCGTGGGAATTTTTCAAACGCGGCGGATACAGCTACAGCGCAGCAGGCGAAAATCTTGCCATCGATTTTACCGAAGCCGGTACCGTGCACACCGCATTTATGAACAGCTCATCGCATGCGGCAAATATTCTGAATGAAAAATATACAGAAATGGGAGTTGCCGTAACGTCCGGCGTTATCGAGGGGCGCGAGACTACCATACTGGTTGAATTCTTTGCCAAGCCGTATCAAAAAGCCGCGGTTGCAACTCAGCCGACTACAACTCAACCACAGCCAACGACTCAAACTCCACCGGCCACTCCGACAGTGAAGCCTCAAGCGACTCCTCCGCCGGCGCCCGTGACCTATACCGCCAAGCTGGCATCACAGAGCGACCTTTCATTGAGTATCAAAACAAATGAAACGGTACACGTGTGGACAGAGTTTACTAATACCGGAACCGCGACATGGACAAATGACGGCGAGCATTTTATCGCACTTAACGCGACAAATCCTGCGGGACGTACCAGCCAATTTATGGACGCCTCGTGGAAATCTGCATTTCGTCCCGCCGTACTTGACCAAAGCCGAGTAGCATCAGGAGAGCGCGGACGATTTAGCTTTGCGCTTCATTCTCCCTCAACTGCGGGAACATACCAGGAAGACTTCGGCGTTGTTGCTGAAAACCTGACATGGCTGTCGGGCGGAACCGTTAGCATTCCTATAACCGTCGTAGAAACTGCTCAGCCGGAAGAAACTCCGACAAGCGCGCAGGTGGTTGGTGCAACTTCAGGTCCAACAGAACCGACGCCGACTGATACTCCCCCGATAACTCAGCCGACTGCTGAAGCGCCCTCGTCTGAAACCCCGACCGTTCAGATAGAAACCTACCGTGAGCCCGCAACAACCCAAATACTGCAGGCTGAAAATGACGCCTCAGACCACCCTGGTACGGTCGGAAATATTATTGATTTTTCCAACAGATTTTTTGCAATCATCCTCGCCTTCATTGCCTGTGCATTGATTACCACGATCGTTGTTGAGATGCGCATACACCACCCGCGCCTGGTTATCCAAAGCATTGTCGTACTGCTCCTCACGACCGGAGCGATAATCTACAAACCTCACTTTCTCGAGGGAATTACCCGGGTACTCAATATTCAGTAATCCCTCACACAGGCGGCGGGTATGCGCTTGACGTCGGGACAGATAATTGGGTAAGATAAGAAACTACCTTAATTTTTTAGTATTATTTCAATGAACAAAACACGCCTCCTTCTGGTCATGATATTCGCACTCGTTGCGTCCTTTGCCGTATCCGTCACTCAAACACAAGCAGCTGAAGCGCCAAAAATAACATCAATATCCCCCCAACAGATTACCGCTGATCAGGAGTTTGTGTATGCCGTTCAGGTATCAAGCACATACAACGCCGATGAACTCACATTTTCGCTGTCCAATCAGCCTGACGGCATGATGATCAGCGACAAAGGCGTTATCGCCTGGAATGCAACAACAGCCGGAGAATACCGAGTGGCTGTTGGGGTTACCGCCCCTGATGACGGGTTTACCGCACAGCCGTTCCGCTTTACTGTCGTCCCGGGATCGCTCTACGATCTCGTTATTTCGCCAAACGATAAACCAACACAACTGGCTAATGGTGCCTCGGCACTATTTACTCCTCAGGGCAAAGATCAGGACGGCAACACCGTTGCGCTTTCCCGGGTTACCTGGTCGACATCTGGAGATATCGGCACCATTAATCAAACAGGCCAATTCACAGCGACCCGCAGTGCTGTGGGTAAAGTAACTGCACGCGTAGGAAATGTTGAAAAATCGGTCGGCGTTATCGTCACAGGAAGTTCAACGGCCGCTGTATCCCCGTCAACACGCGGACAAGTGTTGGGCGAGTCAATTGACGAAGCGTCAAATACGGAAAACCCCGAGGTGCTTGCCACAACAGCAACAACAGATGAAACGACCTCGACGACAAGCGACACCTCCACAACATCAGCATGTTCAAATTGGCAGCCATGGATCATTTTTACAATTCTCATCGCGTATGCAGCCGCTTTGGCCGGATATTTGCTCTACGTAAAGCGACGCCCATTTGATCTGTGGTGGATATTTCCGATCCTCCTCACCATCGTTGGATTGATTATCTATTCCCGCTTTATCTGCGAAGGTACATACCAATGGTGGCCATGGGTACTCCTCGGAGCCGGCATCGCCCTGACGTTCGGCTATTTCCCAAAGACATCAAACACCGAGCCGAAGCCATAATGCGCCCAGCCCGCTAACTTACCTATAGCCAGACCCCGAGTGAAAACACCCGGGGTCGTGTTTTATCTGAAAAAAATCAATACAATAAACGTAACCACACCTAGTGCGATGCGGTACCACGCGAATGGAATGAGGGTATGATTCCGTACAAATTTCAAAAAATACTTAATAACGACGATGCCCGCCACAGCGGCACCAATCAATCCCATACCCATAGTCAGTGCTTCAGTACCGGTGATACCCGACTGTACAACACCATATCCATTCTTTGCTCCGGCAAGAAAAACAATAGGAAGTGAAAGTAAAAAGGAAAATCGGGCCGCAGCTTCCCGCGTCATCCCTCTCCCAAAAGCGGTGAGCATAGTTATCCCAGATCGGGAAACCCCGGGAACAAACGCCAGGACCTGTGCGCAGCCGATAAGTACTGCGTCAAAACGCGACATGCCTTCCAATGACTTTGTTTTAGCAGAAAGCTTCTCAATAGGAAAAAACAGTGCGCCGACCCCGATAAGCAGCCATGCGACCAGGAAAGGGCTACGGAAAAAAGTTTCAATCGAGTCTCCTGCAAATGCACCGATGACGGCGGCAGGAATTGTTCCCACAACGATCCACCAGGCAACACGCTGATCAGGGTCGGTCTTCAGTTCCCACTTGGAAAAACTGCGTACTAACGCTATACTATATTTTACGATATCACGGTAAAATACTGCGACCAGCGCGCAGAGTGTTCCTACGTGAAGAGCGACATCAAAAGCAAGCTCATTGCTGAACGATACGGGCAGTACCTCGTGGAGGAGCAAAAGGTGGCCCGAGCTGGAAATAGGTAAAAATTCCGTGATCGCCTGAACTACTCCGTACAGAAAAGCGTATAATTGGTCTATCATATGTCTCTTGAATCTTTTGAGCTAGTAATTATTCCTATCGCCGCCGGGCTTATCGCCCAGGCGATCAAGCTTCTTACCGACGGGATTAAAGGTAATTTTGATCTTGCGCATCTTTGGGCAAGTTATGGCGGGATGCCGTCTTCCCATTCTGCATTCGTTGTTTCCCTGGCTGCAATTGTGGGCATACGAGAAGGTATCGATTCGGTGAGCTTTGCAATTACTGCCATATTTGGTCTACTGATCATGCGCGATGCGCTCGGACTGCGTATGCATATCGGCCACCAGGGAAAAGCGCTCAATGAAGTCATCCGCCGCTTCCACCCTGACGCTACAGATGCAATCCCCCCCCTCGAGGAGCGCATCGGCCACACGCCCGCCCAGCTGCTTGTAGGCGGCCTTTTGGGGTTTGCCATCGCTATCGGTATCCACTACCTGCTGTAACTTTACCCGTGAAATTTTTCCTGAAGGGTGAGAATGGGGGCTTTTGGAGGCTCCTGTTTTTTATCTTTTGAAGCATCCTCTTTTGATTTTTTCTTGGGCATGAGGAATGAAACTCCAAAGAGAATCCCGCCTATTGTCGTTAACACAATCGCATACACACGCAGAGTACGCACAATAGTGGCCAGATATTCACTCGTAATATCCTGAATCAGCGTGCCAATTCCGGAGGGCCATTGTGTGTTTGAAAAAAATTCAAGCAGCTTGGGCTCGTACCGTGACAACAGAATCAATGGTGCAAGCAGTGAAACCAATCCTGCGATCAAAAGAGGAAAGCCAAACCAGCGCAGCAATGATCCCCCGCTCGCCATACCCAAACTCGCAGTCAGCAACAGAAGGAGAAGCAAAATAACAAAGAGAATTCGGAGTGCCGCGGTCGCGCGACTGACATTATCACGAAATGAATTCATTGATGTAAATACTTCGTCCGCTTGTTGATCAGTCATCCCTTCGCGAAGAAGATTAACCACGTGTACAGTCGTCGGCATCCGATCAAGTACCGTTTCGGCGTTAATGTTCTTCACAATTTCCTCACGGCGCGAACCGTCCGGAAAACAGATGCCGCGTGACATCAGCTCGTCCCCGCTCAAGACCGCACGCTGTTGTTCGGTACATTCCGGAAGCTCCAGAATGCGTTTCTGTACGCTGGTGACGAGTATATTTGACGCACGCTCTTTTATCTCACCTAACGGAATGACAATTTCAACCTGGCGAATATCTTGCGAGGATTCGAGCCAGTTGAAAAAACCGTCTATTGCATACTCGCTCTGTTCCTGCAGCCACACCGGCGTAAATACGCTCTTGACCGCAACAGCCACGTCAGTCCCCGAAATGATCGGGACATCACGGACGAGCGAATCATTTTGCTGAATCTCGGCGAGCGTCGCGTCGATAATCGTCTGATATGCATGATAAGTGATGAGCATATCCTTTGCCTGCTTCGGGTTGATGACTACTTTCTGTACGCTGTGCAGGGTCAATGCCACCGGCGTCGCCGCCAGAAAAACCAGCATGAGGATGAGTCCGAGAAATCTTTTCATATAGTACTCAATAATCCCGATACGCCCATAAACAGGGTTCATTGTACCAGAAAGCAGGCCGATGAGCCATTATGGCACGAGTACAACCTGCTGTATCAACGCCTGAGCTCACCTCACCACAAAAGGCAGTCGCTCTACTTCCGTATCACCGACAATTACGCGTAGGATATACGAACCCGTAAATCCCGGATTCTGTAGACCGATTTCTCCGTTGAGAATTTCAATCGGAGGTACCGCGGATATTTCTTTGTCACCCTTAACGACAGAAAGACGCAACATTTCTTTTGTTTTAAGTTCCGGACGCGTCCGCACTACCAGAATCATACGGTCGTCGTGGGTAAACGTATTGAGAGGATCAGGTTCAGCGGCGCCCGTAAATTTCGCAATATAGGTAAGCCGAAAAAAATCAGCATACACGGGAACCGTGCCTATCTCTTCTTCCACGGGCGACTCAATATTGGCAGTTTGGCCATCGCTCTCAACCACAGGAGCCGGTGTAGTCTCAGCGGGCGTAATCGACTCCTCCGTAGCCACTCCCTCGACCTTCCCGAACACCGGCTCTGGATAGGTAATACGCGACATGCGCCATTGAACACCCAAAGCACACAAAATAAGGCCTATACCTCCAAAAATGAAACGCTTGCGAACCATATGTTTTTTAACGTTGACATGATGGACAATGCCATGTCCCCCGTGTATTAAGTAAGCTGAATTGTAACTGAGATGCACAACGGGGACAAGTCCCCTGTTCTTTTCCGTGTACGATTAAGAATCCCCTGATTTCACCCGTAATCTTTTTTCCACCCTGTGTGCGAATGTTGCGAATGGCGTCTTGCAGGACATCACGAATGGCCCTATGGAGCTCTGAAATTTCATCCGCTGATAATGTGCCTGCAGTCCGCTGAGGCAGGATTCCGGCCTTCCACAGAATCTCATCGGCAAACGCATTCCCGATCCCCCCGATGAGCTTTTGATCCATCAACAGTGGTTTGAGTACAGTGCGCCTCTTTTTTTTCAATACGCCTTCAAGCAATTCGCGATTAAATACATCGCTTAACGGATCAACGCCGGCCGAGGCCCATGAAGGAGGATTACCCGACACAGGAATAATAGACATTTTCATCCATGTAGTCCGGTCGGCAAAACACAGCATCGATCCGTTATCGAAAGAAAGTGAAATACAAGCGCTTCCCGGCAATGGGTCTGTGCCCTGTAGCGCATACATATCCCCATGCAACATAAGGTGGACCCAAAGTTCCTCCTGCGTATCCAACGAGAAAACCAGTTGCTTTCCGTGCCGGCGGACAGCCGTAATTTTTTTGCCTTCCAGACGCTTAATAAAATCGGCTTGTGTAATCGGCAGTATTGGTTTTTCACGTACAACCTGAACACGGGATATTGTTCGATTGTTATACCGAGCGGCGAGATTCTCTGCAAACACGGTAAGATCGGGTAGCTCAGGCATACACACAATTACCGTTTAACCCCGCGCTTGCGGAGCTCGCGTTCAATGTCATGAGCAATCCTGTTGCCGATCCCCGGGATTTTCTGGATTCCTCCGATCCACGAGCGTTTATACATCTCCTCGAGCGATTCCTCGAGTTTGTCCACCGCTTCCGCAGCCTGTTCGTAGGCACGCGCACGAAAAAAGGATGTCTCCCCTGTTTTTAGCTTGAGACGTTCCGCTTTTGCCCGAAATGCATCCGCGACCTCCCGATTAACCGCCCTATGCGAGGGATGCGTATGTTCAGAGGGAGATGGATATGACATACAGATATCCTCTACACAAAAGGAGCTGAGCCGCCTAATTCTACCCAGTCAGTAATGCGCTCATCCCACCGATACGCGCTGATACGGTCAATCTGTTCATCCGCGGAGTACTCTACGGCAACACCTGATGAAGAACCAATCCTGCGTGATCCGACTCCATGATGCCCGACAACCTTTGGGGTAACGACTCGCTCTATTTTCATCTTCCCCGCCGGACCGATGAATTCAATATACTCGCACGTACCGGGCCCAGGATCTAGCCTTTCTGTTTCATGCGCCTGAACAGTGAATTCATCCGTTATCCTGCTGACGATTTCTGACCATTTTTCAGGAGACATATAGTACACGTATTAACGTAATCACTTATACAGAAAAATGGGAGCATTGCTAAGCTGAATATCTCCGGCGTCTAGCACTTCTTCGGTGCCATCAAGTCGGGACATATGCATTTCCCCTGCAAACCCATCCGGCAGAACCCCGCCTGCATCCCATACCGCATACACCTCTCCGTATTTCTTAGTGTTAAAAAGGTATATGCCATTATCAATTTTTTCAACACCGGTAAATGTACCCAGCATGCGAATAAGTGTTTGAACAGCAGTATATGCAGGGCGCGGATTACCCTCGCCGTCGAGTAACGAAAACATAAAACGTGAGGGTACCTGTTCCGGATCGGTATCAAGTGCGCTAAAAAAAACTTTTTGAGCACCGGCGGCAAAGGACTCGATCGAGCCGCGTACAATTTTACTCCCGTCATCTGCCTCCGTCCCGTCAACCGTCAGTTCGGTTACCCAAATCGGCTTCTCCTGGTGATAGCTCTCCAACACATTCCGTACGGCAAGAAGATCCTCTGCCGCGGAGCTTGCATGTGTATGAACAGACACCGCATCAAAAAATTCGGCTCCTCCCAATAACAGCACGTCATCTAACCATTGCACCGACTTGCCGTCAAATGCGTCAATGGCGCCGATATGTATGTCGCACTGCGGACACGCGCCTTTGACCCCACGAAACGTCGTCCGCAACACATTATAATAATCGGTCGGTGTTCCATGAAACATGCCGATACCACCGATACTGTTCTGAAGATGGACCTGCGGAACCGACTCCCAGTGGCGGATAGGGACGCAGAGTCCTTCTGCGTCGTATAATCCGTCACCGTCATACCGCTCAACCACTTCGGTGACAAATGAAACATACGCCTGAGTATCTGCGGGCTTGCACCGGTCCTTTGGAAGCGACTCCGAATGTCCCGACCCGGCGCATTCCCTCCTCAATCCGTGTCCCCGTTGATCCCACGACGCATACGGCCAGAGAATGCCGAGTGTTGCCTCACCGATTCCTTGAGCGTTCATGACATCCTCATCCGCTGCTTCAAAGTCAAACGGCTGGTTCCTCTCCGCCTGTACCGTGTCCCATACGAATGGTCCGGGAAACGACTGATTCCACTGCGCGCCGAGCGTGCTTACCGCAGAAAAATTGCGTGATGCGTTCACAAAACCAAAACGGTTTTCATCAATCCGTTGAAGCGCGTCACACGAAAGTGCCGGAGGCTGAGTTCTGGCAGATATCAGTGAACACCCTCCCACAACCAGAACACAAACCGCCAGGCATATTCCCCCGCCTATACGCAAAAAATTGTTTTTTGATATTACTGCTTTTTCCATCATACCTGTACGGTGCATAAGCATTTTCCTTCATACTCACTACCCATGACTCACTCTCTCCGGTGTTAGTATACACGATTTACCCGACACTCGTCACCCATAAAAACTCAGGAGTATTCCCCCTAAAAGCGTGATCACACTGAGAAATACCATGAAAATTTCCGCGCCCTCGCCCGCCCGTTTATTTTTTGCGACAGCATAATCCCACCACGCAAAAATGACAGGAAACAGGAGAACAAAGTAATAATACAGCGGCAACCGGCTAGAGACCGGACCGGCAAGACCCCGTGCAATATTCAGAACCCAAAGAAGAAACAGGCTCAGCACATACCGACCCCGCATGCGAAGCGCCCCTTCGGGCGTTACTAAATCTGATTGAAAAATGACGTGTAAAAGTCGAACGCCCAGAAACAAGGATCCCAGGGCAAACACATAATAGGCGACAAGAAAAACATGATAAATGGTATCGACGAGTTCATTCATACTTCGCTACAGTATCTCGTTTTTTTCGCCTTTTGTCCACCGGGTCAGGAGCGCATCCCAGTTAATTCTTAACACAAGATATATCGCTCCCAATATCAGCACGAGGCCGGTAAAGCCAAGCCAAAATCCGTATGTCTCGCCTTCCGCAAGACTGAGTAATCCAACTGAATATTTACCGAGAAGGGCAAAATAAAAATTTTGTATAATTTTTCCTAACAGCATCGGCATCAGCATCTTAAAAAAAGGATACCGGATAATGCCGAGAGGAACCAGAAGTATGTAGTCGGGTATCGGAATGGCGGCAAATATAAAAATGAGTACAGGTATCAGATAGCGGCGTTTTTCCAAAAGTACGCGTAAAGCAGTTAACTTTTCGACCTTCTCGCGCGAGAGAAGCATCTTGCTACCTCCCACGCCGATGCCGTAACCGACAATTTCACCGACAAGTGCCCCGACTCCCGCAGACAGCGCAATAAGAATCGGATTGAGCCCTAACCCCGCCAGCAGTACGGAAACTGATGAATACGGAATGTTGATAATCAGGGTTGCGTTTGCGGCAATCGAAAAGACAAACATACCCCACAATCCGTTGCGGAGAGCATAGTCCTGAAGATCCAAAAATCCGTCCCGTATCCCGTCGCTAATCTGGGGAAACGCGACGTTCAGAGCGATATAGACGGCCATCACGGCTATTGCAGCAATGAGGAAACGAGTCGATGCATGCATACACTTACTTTTTTTTCTTGAGGTAATATCTTCTGCCTGCAAGGCGTTTCGGGAGGTATTCCTGCTTCCCCTCTTCAGGCGTATAGTCATGGGAATATTTGTAGTCCTTGCCGTATTTCAAATCTTTCATTAAATCGGTGACTGCATTCCGCAAATGCAGGGGCACGGGTTCATTCATCGTATCCTGTACATCTTTTTTTGCGCTTAATAATCCCACATACGCCGAATTGTCTTTTGGAGCGAGCGCCAGATACGTAACCCCGTGGGCGAGGTTAATCTGGCATTCCGGGTATCCTATGAGGCGCACGGCATTAAACACGTCCAGCGCGATTCTGAGGGCCTGTGGATCGGCCATACCGACGTCTTCGGATGCAAAGACGACCATCCGACGTGCGATGAACTCAGGATCCTCCCCTGCCTCCACCATGCGATTCAGCCAGTATAATGCCCCATCAGGACTTGACCCGCGCATACTTTTGATGAAGGCGGAAATGACATTGTAGTGTTCCTCGCCTTTTTTATCATACTGCAGTGCTTTATGTTGGAGCGCATCTTCCATATGAACAAGACTGATATGTTTAACGCCCTTGTCATCCTTTGGCGCAGCCTTGACCGCAATCTCCAATGCATTTAATACCGTACGCGCATCACCGTTTGACGCTTCCAGGAGCAGATCAAGAGCCTTAGGAGCGATCCTGACCTTTTCCTTACCTAAACCCCGCTCCTTATCCTGCAACGCACGCTTGACCATTTGAGACAGTTCAGGGACACCTAGACGCTCCAGAACAAACACGCGGCTCCGAGAAAGCAGAGGTGCGATGACTTCAAAGGACGGGTTTTCCGTCGTTGCACCGATAAGTGTTAACAGTCCTGTTTCAACCACGGGCAAAAAAGCGTCCTGTTGGGCCTTGTTCCATCGGTGAATTTCATCGACAAAAAGGATTGTGCGCTCACCATGAAATGAGCGGCGATCTTCCGCTTCTTTGACGATTTTTCGCAAATCATTAATACCTGCCGTTACCGCAGACAACTGCACATAATACGATTTTGTCATCTTTGCAATAATACGTGCGAGCGTCGTCTTACCCGAGCCGGGCGGCCCCCAAAAAATCATCGAAAACAGTTCGTCATTTTCGATAGCCCGACGTAACAGCTTATCTGCTCCGATAATATGCACCTGGCCAAAAAACTCCGTGAGCGTTTCCGGACGGATGCGGTCAGCAAGCGGCGCTTCATGCTGAAGGTCTGCATGCAGACGCGATTCAAATAATGTTTCCCCGCTATTTCTCTTTTTCATACGTGTAGTCTATCACGTGCCGGTAAGCAAAAAAAGCCCTTCTCAGAGTGCCTACCGGCTCGTTTTTCCTCTGTGTGAGCTACTGTTCTAGCGGTTTTTCAAGGGACTCCATCATACTGCTGAACAGAGCGCGGACTGCCGGTCGAAGCCCCGCCTTTTCCAGTACTTTGCGCGCTGTCTCATATCGCTGTCTGACACTTTTAACCGCCTTATCATACCCCCCGCTTTCTCTCATATACCTTTTCAACAGCCGTAGATCCCCGGCTGTTTTGCTCGGCTTCTGTAAGAGAGCGATAATTTTTTTCCGATACGCGACTGACTCCAAGGCATACGATATCAGCAGAGTAATCTTGCCCCCGCGAATATCCGATGACCGTGCGGAAAAACCTTTTCCAAATACATTCTGAATATCATCAGTCAGTTGAAATCCGACGCCGGCATTCTGCGCAAACGTGCGAAACGCGGATTCATGAATTCGCCCGCGACCGACAAGCACGCCAAGCAAGAAAGGCGCTTCAATCGTATAGGTCGCCGTTTTGAGACGATACCGGAGCTCCTGTTCACTGCGCGAGGGAATACGCTCGGGCATCGCAAGAATATCAAGTACCTGACCGACATACGTGGAGTGCAAAGTTTGCTCAATGTACTCAAGCGTTCTTATTTTTACGGCGTCTGTGAAACCGGTTTCTACCACGAGTCGCTGGACAAGATCCGCTGCAACATCACCGGCAATGATTGCAATATCCGTCCCAAGCTGTTCCCTCTCCCTGATATGAAACGAGCGCGGCGCATACCGTTCGAATATCTTGTGCAACGTCGGCTTCCCTCGGCGTTCCGTGTCTCTGTCAATAATATCATCGTGAATCAGTAGATACGACTGCAATACCTCATACGCTGATGCCATCTTGAGGATATTCCGCGTAATCTTATTCCGAGGATTTGTGAGATATCCAAGCGCCACAAGCGTCCCGCGAGTCCGCTTGGCTCCCGGACGCAGAGTAAATTCTCCTACCGCGCTCATGAGCGCACGGGAAAGCTGATGACGCCCGCGTGTACGACGAATTTGTTCGGCAAAAAAAACCGAGAGTTCACGGTCGATCCCCTTTTTAATCCTGAGAAGAATCTGTGAAGATGTCATCGAAAATTATTTACCAAAATTCCGTTTGCGATTTGCATAATCCTCCAATGCGTTGTCCAAATCTTTTTCAGAGAAATCGGGCCACAACACTTTTGCAAAATAGAGTTCGCTATACGTTGATTGCCAGGTGAGAAAATTCGACAGCCGCTGAACACCGCCCGTGCGGATAATGAGGTCTGGGTCGCTCATACCTTTGGTGTAGAGATTTTTTGCAATCGTTTCTTCGTTCACATCCGAAGCCTTCACCTTTTGCCGTATCATTTGGCGCACCGCCTCCATGATCTCCTCACGCCCGCCGTAATTCAACGCAATCGTAATGACGCCTTTTTTATTTTTCCGCGTCAGCTCCATTGCACGCCGGATCTTGTGCTGGAGCAGTTGCGAGAGCGTCTTCAGCTGACCAATCACCATAAGGCGGGCTCCTTTTTCATTGAACCGTTTCATATCCATCGTCAGCACCCATTTCACAAATTCAAACAGATCCCGCACTTCTTGTTTGGACCTCTGCCAATTCTCCGTCGAAAAGGCGTACAGTGTGATCATATCGATGCCGCGTTCAAAACACCACGTAGAGACCTGATCAACAGTTTCGTATCCTTTACGATGACCTTCAATAACCGGCAAATTGCGCGTACGGGCCCAGCGACGGTTTCCATCCATAATAAAGCCAATATGCTTGGGCACGATGGCTGGTAGTTGTGAAGGCATAATGCATCTATTTTTGCGGAAAAACGTCATTACGTCAACCCGCGTGCCCTTGACAATCCTTATCAAAAGTGCTAATTTCGTCTATTATTCCCTGTATATCTTAAGGGAGAAGCGAGTGATTCAACCATATTCGCTGGCTTATCTAGCTTGTCGGGGATTGGCCTAACTGGCTAAGGCGCACGATTCGGGTTCGTGAGATTCCGGGTTCAAATCCCGGATCCCCGATAAACTAGATACGCACATTGAATGTGGGAGCGCAGTGAATATCATTCCCGGTATTCAACGCATTCCTACAGTCAACCTTTCAGTTTTCAACCTCTCGGGGAAAGGAGAACATAACGCTCTTTATACTCAACTGGACATGGAATTTGTCCAAAAAATACACAACTTGTTCCAAACTTTTTTGGAGGAATTGATGGCAAAGAGTCGCAGAACTGCGGCCACTCATACTCAGTGGCATCCAATCGAAAAGCTTGTTCCACAGAACACTAATGCTTTCACCGGCAAAAAAGATATGGAGTTTCTTTTCGCCCATGAAACGAAAACCGGCCAACTCATAGGTGGCAATCGCATTGACGGCTATGACGTCAAATTCCCGGGTGAAGAAAAACCTCGACGTCTCGCCCCCAAGACTCGGGCAAGAAATCTCATCTAAGTAAAGGACGCAATACTCCAAATCGCCTATAGCCGCGGATCTTCCTCGATCCCGGCTCTTTTTTTAGTGAGATGCCAAAACGAGTCCGCTGAGATCCTGAAACAAGTTCAGGATGAGGGAGTCGAGTATATTTTCTCTCCTCATGCCGAACTCGTTTCGGCATCTCGTCTATCGTCGGTGAGATGGGGGTTCCAAATCCCGCCTACGCGTTTTTGTAATAAAAAAACCTGCTGTGTTGCCACAACAGGGTGTTTTGCATTCGTAAAGAGCGAACCTACAGCGTTACATCGAAAAGCAGTTCGAGTATCTGCCGATACTTTTTCGAAGTACCGTCGACTATTTCTTGCGGCAGGCTGGGTGGGGGCGAATTCTTGTCCCAACCGCAGCTCGTCAAATAGTCACGGACGAACTGTTTGTCGAACGATTCTTGCGAACGTCCAACTGCGTATTTGTCCTGAGGCCAGAACCGAGAAGAATCGGGAGACAAAACTTCGTCGATCAGTACGATGACGACAACGCCATTAACGATTTTCAAACCGAATTCAAATTTCGTATCGGCGATTATCACCCCCCGTGATTCCGCGTATGCTGCGGCACGCGAATAGAGCGCCACCGAAACCCGCTCAAGGTTATCTACCAAAACTTTGGCCGATATCTCAGTGATGCCCTTGGCAGTCAGCCATTCACCGATGATCGTTACCAGCTGTGCCCGGCTGATATTCTCATCGTGTTTTCCAAATTCTGCCTTATCGGAAGGCGTGAACTTAGGTTGGCTAAATTTCTCGGATTCGTGGAGCATCCTTGTGAGCCGTACGCCATTGACTTCGACATAGCTACCGACAGCCTGCTCCTTTCGTGCTTTCAACAACGCAAGCCAAAGCGATCCGGAGATATACCCGCGCACGATCCCCTCAAAAGGAATCACGTCAGTCTTGTTAACGATCATGAATCGGCCTGCCAACTCGTCAGCAAAGGGCTGGAATTCAGCGGGAAGATCGTGCACATCTGCCGACAAAAGATGATGTTCGAAGCGGATCGTTTCAGTCGAAAGCTCATCTAATACCGGCTGAAGAGCATCCAACCAGCGCAGAGATATTTCATTCAATACTCGTCCTTTGAACGGAATACCGTCCGGCAAAACGTGGTCGAAGGCAGAAATACGATCGGTCGTGACAATGAGTAAACGATCGTCCAACAGATTGTAATTATCCCGTACCTTGCCGCGGGTCATCGGAAATTGATTCGACAACCCGAAGTGATCGGTGTTTAATAACACGTTCATAAATACCTTTCCTCCATTTACATCAATTACTGGTTAAGCTACTTC
>JBAZCI010000013.1:0-30092 GCA_041671025.1 Patescibacteria group bacterium
AAACGGTTACGGGCACGGTGCGGCGCTGGTGGCGGAGGCATGTCAGGCGGCGGGAGTACGCTGGTTTGGCGTAGCAAGTATCGAGGAGGCGCTTCAATTACGGCGTGCACAAATTTGGTCCCGAATAGTTGTCTTAAGCTATTGCAATCCCGCTCTGCTCGAACAGGCGATACAGAAAAATATTGCACTTGTTGTGTATGATCCGGACATGGTAAAGAAAATTTCGCAGATTGCGCAACGATTAAAAAAGAACGCACGCGTCCATTTGAAACTAGATACCGGGACCCATCGTCTCGGACTCCCCGTTGATGATGCGCTTGAGTTAGCTCTGAACGTAGTACAGTATGCCCGTGTCGAGCTCGAGGGAGTCTTCACGCATTTTGCGGATGCAGAAAATCCACAACAATCCTTTACGAATAAACAGCTTTCTGTGTTTGAAGATTTTAAATCCCAATTGTTAAACAACAAGGTACGTATTCCGTATTTTCATGCTGCGTGTAGCGCGGCAACAATTCTCAACGCTCGTTCACGCAGCGATATGGTGCGCGTCGGTATTTCATTATACGGACTTTGGTCAATTGAGCGACTTGGTGCGTCCGTAAAAAAAAGGACTGCTGGTTTTAAGCTCAGGCCCGTCTTGTCGTGGCATACTGAAGTGATCCAGGTAAAGACGGTTGAAAAAGGAGGATATATCGGATATGGGCGTACGTTTCACGCCCGAAAAAAAATGAAAATTGCACTCATTCCGGTAGGATACTGGGAAGGGTATGATCGTAAACTTTCGCATATCGGACATGCTTTGCTGCGTTCACGCCAAGCCCCAATTGTCGGGAGAATATGTATGAACCTGACGATGCTGGACGTTACACATCTTCCAACGGTAAAGGTAGGGGATAGGGTCACTCTGATTGGTCGGCAGGGAACGCAGGAAGTAACGGCTGACATGCTTGCCAAATGGGCCAAAACAATTAATTATGAAATAGTAACGCGTATCAACCCATTAATTCCACGAATACTTGTATGAGCAGGCGAATAAAAAAAATTTCCGTTGCAGTGCTATTCGGCGGTCGTTCAGGGGAACATGAGGTGTCCATAGTTTCAGCGCGCTCGGTTATAGCAAGTCTAGATCCGAAGAAATACCGAATTTATCCTATTGGGATCACTAAAGAGGGTGAGTGGGTGCTTACGTCGAGTGTAGATGCATTTATCAAGCGCAAGGGCGGCGAGGTATGTACTTTAATGCCAGACCCGCGTCTTAAGGGTATTTCAACCCTACGGGGCAATAAACGGGCTATACGCATCGATGTCGTATTTCCGGTCCTCCACGGCACATATGGAGAGGACGGCGCATTACAGGGCCTTTTGGAGCTTACAGGCATACCCTATGTGGGGCCTGGGGTACTTGGGTCGTCTACGGGAATGGATAAGGATATTATGAAGAGGTTGTTCATGGTTGCCGGTCTTCCGGTAGTTCAATTTATCTCTTTTACCCGTGAAGAGTGGCAACGGACAAAAAAAGTAATCGTGAAGAAAATTAATCGGCTTAAGTACCCGGTGTTTGTAAAACCTGCTAATCTTGGATCATCGGTCGGTATTACAAAAATACACAGTGCGCGACAACTCTCACAGGCACTGGCACTTGCATTTTCATTCGACAGAAAGGTGGTCGTGGAACGCGGCATTGAGCGTGCCCGTGATATTGAATGTGCCGTACTGGGCAATGATATGCCTCGCGCCTCACTTCCCGGGGAAATTATCTCTTCAAATGAATTTTATGACTATGATGCCAAGTACGTTGACGGGCAATCCCAAGCGGTTATCCCACCAAAGATTTCTCAAGAATTGATAAAAAAAGTACAGCGGATGTCTTTACGCGCATTTCAGTCGCTAGATCTGATGGGAATGGCAAGGGTTGATTTTCTCCTGCAGGGACGGACACTCTATATCAACGAGTTGAATACAATTCCCGGATTTACCGCAATAAGCATGTATCCGAAACTTTGGGAGGCGAGCGGAGTGCCGTATCCCGCATTATTGGACAAGCTTATCAACTTTGCATTGTCGTACCATAAAAAAAAGAATGCACTGCGACGAACCTACACTCCCAAGCGCGCTTGGTATAGTGCGTAGACAGTAATGAATGTCTTGCATGCGATGGTCAACTCGTGGAAAAATACATAGAAGAATCGGTGAAGAAAGGGAAAAGCTGCCTTCATATCCGAATCCGTTGTTCGGGAAGGAAACGTGGTTTGTTTGGGTACAAAAAAATCCGTTTATCAGTGTTTTGTTCGCAGTTGTCTGCGTACTTGGCGTTGTCTACTTTTTTTTCTATTCCCCGATATTTTTGATACAAAACATATCCGTACAGGGTGTCCACCAGGAGAGGATCGTTCAATTGGTAAAAGAACAAATGGAGAGAAGACGGTGGGGCATAGGTATCCAGAAAAACATGTTTACGTTCTCAAGTAGCATGCTTACTGAAACGATCGGACAGGTGTACAGCTTAGAACAACTTAAAATTAATAAAAAGGTTCCACGGACATTGGAGGTAACATTGGCGGAACGGACGCCCGTTGCAGAACTTCATGTCGCTGATGTGCGACTTGCAGTTGACGGAAAAGGACTTGTGTCACAGGTACTGAACGGAGAAGAAACACTCCCGGTTATTCTTTTTCTCGACTCGCCTCAAAGAACCCCGCAAGTAGGGGAGAGTCTGATACCGGAATTTTCGATGCAATTTATTCTCGCCAAGCAGACAGAAATTAATTCGCGTATCGAAAAAACAATTGAACAATGGGTGCTCATAGAAGGTACACATCAGTTGCGCGCAAAGACATCGGAGGGATGGCAAATATATTTTGACTACGATAGAGATCTCCAACAGCAGTACGATAGTTTAATTCGTTTATGGGACAGGCAATTTAAAGCTGATTCGCCGAACGAATACATCGATGTACGGTTGATTGAGCGGGTGTACTATAAGTAAGCATGCTCTTACTCGTTCATACGGTAGCTGGTGCGGTGATCGGGACGTCAGTTGCGAACCCCATGGCTGGGTTTGCTATTGGCTTTGTCGGGCATCTGCTTCTTGATTGGATACCGCATTGGAACTACGATATCCCTCGGAAAATGAGTATAGGGGAGTTTATACGATTTTGGCCTGATTGGGCTACATCACCGTTGATATATCTTTCGTTTATCGCGTTAAACCCCTCAGAATGGATCAGTATAACCTCAGCAGTTATAGGAATGCTTTTGCCTGATCTCTTAACGCTCACACGCTATTCTCAAACGCTTGGCAAACTGTTTGGACGGTTTAGAACATTTCATGAAGCGATACAACGTGAAGTACGCTTTACCATGGGAATTGCGATACAAGCCGCTTTTATCTTTATTATCCTGGGAGTCTACATATATCTCTATTGAGCGTCGTCTAAGATATATTGTGCGACACATAAGTTTTGATTAATAAACATAGCTCAACACTCCCCCGTAGCCATTTTACGGGAGGCGTTTGTAGTACGACCAAGTTTTCTACGGCAAGTAATCCAGCGGATTTACCGGTATGCCTTTTGACCGTACTTCAAAGTGCAGGTGCGGTCCCGTGGTAAGTTGTCCGGCTCCCGGGGTGCCCGGCATTCCCCCGCTAAGGCCGATCTGGTCGCCTCGCCGTACAAATTGATCTTCATTTACATCAATGCGACTCACATGTCCAAAGACAGTTGAAATTTCGTCGTTGTGGATGATCATAATAAAGCTGTACCCCATGCCAGCATTTTTTGCACGAGAAATGTAGCCATCTGCGGGTGCATACAGCGTTGTACCCTGGCTTACGCGTATATCAATCGCCGGGTGCTCAAAATATCGCCTGAATATGTATGACGGGTCGTGAAAGTATGCACTGATGCCCTTGTTGGATTTCACGGGCCACGACAGGACTGCAGAACTATCCAGAAGGGGTGTTCCCTCATCCTGGAGTTTTTCACGAGCTGAGCGCTCGATGGAAGAAATTTCCGCGTCTACCTGTTTTTGTTCTAACTGCGCCTCGGAAAGCAGATCTTCAAAAACTCCTTGACTATCCTTTGTTGTGGCGAGAAGATCATTTTTGTATGACTGCTGGTCAGCCAAATCACGAGTAGACTGTATCAGACGTTCTTGCAAACGGGTAAGATCCTGTTTTTTTGATTCCTGAGCTTCTTTGTCGGTTTCTAATGATTCTTTCGCCTTTTTTAAGGTGACTGCGTTCTCGCCTATTTCCTGCTGGATGTCAATGGAGTACTGTACGCGGTCAAAAAAATCAGAGAGAGACCCATCTGTGAGCAGCATCGAAAGTACATTCTGGTTATCGTATTCGTTCAGCAGTCGTATATAATCAGCGAGGTGTTCTTGAAGTACGCCTAACTGTTGCTTCCTCTCTTCAATATCGATGATAATTTTTTGGATCTCCAGATTCAGCTGGTCTACTTCTACCTGTATTCGCTCCGCATCCGCTTTGCCCTGTGTTATCTGCGTATCAATGAGGTCAATTTGTCCCTCCAGATTTAGCGCCTCATTTTGTTTGACTTTAATACTGTCCTCAAACTGTTGTATCTGCTGATCAAGCTCCTGAAGTTTCAGTTTTTTCTCCTCAATTTGTTTATTGAGTTCCTCATACTCCGCTTGAGATTGTGATGTTTCATCAGTTGCTGCAAATGCTCTAAAAACCGTTGAAAAACAAAAAACGTAGGCAAAGAGAATGCCCGCAGATACTGCATACATCGCTAGTTTTTGTTTATATGTTCTCGTCGGTATGCTCTTCATGTGCTTTTCGGTTAAAGTATAGCACAATGACACCTTTTTTTCAAGTTGTCAAGCCCATACTTATTCTGCAAGCTTTGTTTGAGCGAGGCCGATACGACGCAAAACTTCATCCTTGCCAATGATTTCCATGATATCGAACACATCCGGGCTTACTTTCTTTCCTGATAATGCGACACGAAGCGGCCACAGCGCCTGGGCCGTCGAATATGAAGTGGTTGTAACATGCGTCATTACTTTTTCCTTGATGCTTACCCGTTCAAATTCTTTTGTATCAAGCGTGCTTAGGTAGTTATGCAGATTATTTAAAACAGCCAAGACGGCGTCAAGCATCATTTTTTTTGGTAACAGAATTTCTGCGACATATTCCGTGTCAAACGCGAAGGCGAATGATCCCCACGCATTGATTTCATCAAAGGTAAACATCCGATCACGAATCGCGGCAAGTACTTTTTTACGCTGACTCATTTTTTCATTCCCCTGCCAAGCTGCCGGGAAAAAACGTCGCGACGACTCTTCGAGAGATTCAATTGAAGCCTTGCGCATGTGCACCCCGTTCATCCAGCGAAGCTTTTCCGCATCAAAGATGGCTGGTGCGTTATTTACTCTCTCAATCGAAAACTCCCTGATCATTTCTTCAAGCGTAAAAAATTCTTTATCGCCTCCGGGATTCCATCCAAGAAGTGCAATATAATTGATAACCGCTTCCGGTAAATACCCATTTTTAATATATGATGATGCCGGCTCGGCGCCGTGCCGTTTAGACAATTTTGAACGGTCGGGGCCCATGATCATGGGAAGATGGCCGTACTGTGGCGGTTTCCATCCAAATGCGTTAAAGAGTATGAGATGCTTTGGCGTTGACGGAAGCCATTCCTCCGCACGGAAGACGTGCGTAATTTCCATGAGGTGATCGTCAATGACATTGGCAAGATGATATGTCGGATAGCCGTCAGATTTTAGCAGCACTTGATCGTCAATTGTATTGTTTTGTATGGTGACCTCTTCCCGAATACTGTCTATAAATGAGGTACTCCCCTCCTCCGGCACAGCAAGGCGAATCACGTACTGTTCAGCCTGTTCCAATTTTTGTGCTATATCGTCTTTTGAGAGCGTCCTGCAGAGGCGATCATATCTTGGCGCTTCCTTTCGCCGCATCTGATCTTCACGGAGTCGCTCTAGACGTTCCGATGAACAAAAACAGTAATACGCCGCGCCCGTAGCAATCAGCTCATCCACGTGCTTCTTGTAGAGATTGAGGCGATGTGACTGTATGTATGGTCCATGCTCGCCTTTTTCAGCAAGTGCCCCCTTCTCGTCGAATTGTGGTCCCTCATCACATATCAATCCGTATGCCTCCAGGGTAGTGAGGATGTTCTCTACCGACTCGGGCACAAAACGAGCCTTGTCCGTATCTTCAAGTCTAAGCAAAAAAGTGCCCTGTTTATTCTTGGCAAAGGCATAATTAAACAGTGCAGTTCTTAAACCGCCAATATGCAGAAGACCGGTTGGTGACGGAGCGAAACGGACTCGTACGCGGTCGCTCATAAAATGGTATGAAAAAAATAATAGAATTCTAGCATCACACCGGCAACAAAGAGCCCTCCTATGCCGTATGCCCATATTCTACCACGATTTGGCGATGATTTCGAATAGGCCATAAGCAAAAGTACACCTTCGATTCCTAAAGCGATAGCGCCGACAAAACTAATAACCCTGATGAATTGGTCAAATCCTGCGGCGTACAACGTAAGAGGTACCGTTACGGTCAGAAAAAATGCCAAAAGTGCTGGAATCCCGTAATCGTAGGCAAAGATGCTCCGAAGGGTCAGACCGAGAGAAATATACGAGGTAAACATCGCGAATAACCCGAAGCATAATCCGACGGTAAATATCCCCTTACCAAGAATAGCCGGTAATCCGGTGAGTGCATCCGTCGTTGTTCCGCTGCCGCTTACTCCCAGAATGAGAATCGTAAAAAGTGCATACAACACACCCGAAAGAATAAAAGAAATTCGAAGCGTCCGTAAAAAACTTTTTCCGACAATTTCCCTGATTTCCGGAACAATTGAGGCGCCCCAAAAAGAAAATAATATTATTCCATACGGCAAAAAAAATGAATCCCAACTTCCGTCGGTGCGTAGATGCTCGGTGTGTATATACCCCCATGATGACGCAAAAAAGATTCCAATGAGAATAAAGAGAAGGGCGACCAGCACAAGCTCCATGCGTGCGACGGACCGTTTGCCAAAAAAAATAATACACGATCCGGCAATAAAAAAAATCAGTGTCCCGATCGGCGCGCGCAGATTAAGTAGGGACGCAAGAAATCCTCCGCCGACTATAATGTATGCGAGCAATGAACCGTAAAATCCGATGACGCTGGTGACGAGTGTTACCCATTTTATTTTACCGCCCAACCAATATGACATATATCCCGGAAACCGATGTTTACCGGGAGTACGTAGAATAATTTCTCCGTACATTTTATGGATAAGATACACTGCACACCCGAGCACGATCATATACCCGAGGGTGAGTAGTATGCCCGCCTGAGATGCGACGTACGGCAGACCAAACATGCCGACTCCGATCATTGTCCCTGTGAGCAGTGCTATCCCTAACAGTGTATTAAGCGTATTTTTTTTCATCGTCAAAAAACTGTGGATATTACGAGTAGTATACCACGCTTTATCGACTCAAAAACAGGGTTTACGCGCCTATTCTAAGGGCTCCAGTGAAATTTCCGTCAACGGAGGTCCGTGATGAAGGGCATCTGCAGCATCGTCCAGCGGTACATTAACGCTTTTCCTGAAGCCAATACGATCCGGAGCGTGGTATCTGTCCAATCCAAGTAACACGCCCCGTATAATTGTTTCCTCTCCGAAACGATTATTGACCTGATCGAGAGCTTCAGCAAGTCGTGCAGAAGACGGTTGGGACCACAGGCTTATTTGGCGGGACACCGGTTCAAGATTAAAAACACCTACGGCGATACACGTCGGCATGTCTTTATGATTCCCATATGCCATCAATTTCCACGCGTGTGAAAAGATATCCTCACTTTTTTGAATAGGTGAGCCTATCTTTATACTGCCGCCTCGTGAACCTTGTTCATCCGTGTTCATGTATGCAAAAATACCGCGAGCCTCCATCTGTAATGCGCGAAGCTTTCTTCCTGTACGCTCGGTCAGTCGCATCGTCAATGCTCGGTGAAATCGGAAATCATGTGTTCGCTTACGAAGTACGTGTGAATGGCCGATAGATTTGGGACGCTTTTCATGCTCCCGCAAAGGGTCGAACGATGTCTCAATACCGTTGACGTTTGCCCACAGCTCGTAACCTTTAATTCCCATTGCGCGCATCAGGGGGTATGGGGAGTACTGAGCGAGCTGCGCCAAGGTATGTATACCTAGCGCTTTCAGATGATTCGCTGTAGCATTCGCAATCCCCCACGCTTCAGTGAGCTCTCTGTTATACAGGTGCGCTGGTAATGTCGCAGAGTCTAATACAATACTCCCTCCCTTTGGACAGGTGTCCGAGCCAAATTTTGCCAGCCACCGGGTCGGTGCGATACCCATTGAACAGTTGAGCCACTCCCCTGCTTCGCGGAGAATATCCTTCTTGATACGCATGCCAATTCGACGAGCTTCTTCAAATGAATGCGCGTATCCTGTTAAGTTTACGAATGCCTCGTCAATTGAGTACGGTTCAATTTCTTCCGAATATCTTCGCAAAATTGCAAATATTTTTTGTGTCGTAGAACGGTACTTCGGCGGATCCACTTCGATGAGTACAATTTTGGGATATATGAAACGCGCTTCGTCAGCCCGGCAGCCGGTTTTTATGCCCAGTGCTTTTGCCTCTTTTGACGAGGCGAGTATGCATCCGTGCGGCGTCATGGTTGCAACAACACCGACAGGTTTACCGCGCAATGACGGGTTTGCCTGCTGTTCGACAGAGGCAAAGTATGAGTTCATATCAAGATGCAAAATGATTCGCTGCATATCAGCCTTCCATTTGGACTTCGTTGATGGTCCAGGTAAGCTTTTCCGGGTCATACGTCAGCCCGTAGGTGTTCGCTTCATCAGAAACGGCAAAACACCAGACATACCGTGTTCCGACATATTTTCGATACACTAAATTAACTTTTGAAACTTCGTACCTTTTTCCGTTCCATAAAAAAGCTACCGGCCGAACAATTGTTGTTTTTTCATGCGGATTAAAATCAACAAATACGCGGACAGATTCAGCTGAAGTGTTGTAAAGAATAGTCATTGATTATTGACGTATATACCATGTTAATGCTAGGCTTCTCGCAAATACACATATCATACCGCTCACCACAGGAGGAAATCATGAAGGCTCTCAATGTAGCCGAGCACTTTCCTGATCCTTTTACCGCAGCGTCCTACGGATGGACAATGCTCATGGGATCCAGTTCGCAGGATATTCCCGTTATTAGGCATGTGAAAAGTTCCGAGGTGTGTCCCTGCTGTCACGAATCTCATTCCGGGTCCCTCCTGGAATGTCGGAACTGTCACAGTACGTTTTGCCACGGATGCGCGACAGACTTCCCCGTCGGAGGAAATAATGTTGTCTGCGTTTCCTGCGGCACCGAATCCAATCTAGGCGCTGGACTGTCGACGACTGTCGAGATACCAGGTTAAACCGGTCAGCATATCTGACCGTTTTTTTATTAAAAAAACACCCGTTCAGTATACCCGAAGAAATACCGAAGTGTCAAATAACGAAAAAGAGGCCTATCCCTGAGGAAAGCCTATGTTATTTAATTATGGATGGCTCCTGAGTAGCTATGCTTGCGGCGTAATGGTCTCGTTGGTCGATATCTTTTTTTCCGGCACGTTGTGTCATATAAATGGCACCCATCAGTACGATACCTCCGATGATCTGAATCGTATCGAGACGTTCGTTTAAAAAGATCCAATTGATCACAACGGCCGAAAAAGGGAAAAATAATTCAGCAATGGTCGCGACGGAAGCTTTTGTTCCTTTGAGTCCGTAATAATAGAGAAGCAAAGCTCCTGTGCCTGTAAATAGCGTTATGGCAATCAATGATCCCAAGTCGCCTAACGAAACATCCGCCAGACTGGAAAGTTCGCGTCGGGCGGTGATAAAAAATGAGAGGAAAATGAATGCCGTGAGTAGACGTAAGGCAGTCAATGTGGGAAAAGTCATTTTTTTGACAAGGTGTCTGCCGAATACCGTTGAGCCACCCCATAATACTGCCGCAAGTAAGGCGAAATACACACCGCGGGTCTCAAATACGGAAAGTGCATCAATGCCTTTCGGAAAAGAAACAAAGTATGCGCCGAGTATCGCAACCAATCCCCAGAGCCAAAAAGTCTTTGCTAGGCGCTCTTTTAAAAGAACGGCGGCAAGTCCAAGTGCTATCAGGGGCTGAACTTTTTGTAAAAGAATTGCAACTGAAGGAGAGACGTAGGAAAACGATAATGTGAAAAAATAGGTTGCCAGCGCTGAGCCGCCTATTCCGATGAAAAGTAGTGCAAGCCAATCTTTCCGACTCAGTGTTTGAAAGACGCGAGAACCTTTGATCAACACCGGTAGTAAAAGGAGAACACCAAACGCATGCTCAAAAAAAACAATTGTCGAGCTGTTCAGGTGTCCAGTTAATGGTTTCCGAAGAAGAGTATCAAGGCTCCAAAGCAATGCCGCCAAGACAATGAAATAGGTGCTGTACTTTCTCATGCGTGTGATAAATATGCTATCGAATTTATGTCATGCTGTTCAAAACAGAAAGCTTCTTCAAAGAAAGAAGAAGCCTCTTGATTTATTTCATGCCGAAGAGGATCAGCAGGAATCCCAGAAGAAAGACAAGGGATTCAACAGCTACTGCCCAAATCGACAAAAAACCTTTTATCGACTTATGCGAAGATCTTGGCCGGCGCAGAACCAATAGTATCAGAACTCCGCCAAACAAGACCATATGCAATTGAGACATATGGGTAGACACTTAATAATAAAGTGTTTTTGCCTATTCGTCTCATTCAAAGAGCAATTCAGCACTTCATAATACTGCACACAGATAAATATGTCAATACTGCCTCAATCACAGCTTGCCAAGAGCAATGAAATGTGTTAAAATAAAGCGAAATAGTAATGATTATCAACAACTGATATGCGTAATCATTATTGAGGAAAATAGTATTAATCAATAAAATAAATGGATAATCCTGATAAAAAAATATCTCGTATGAACAATGAGACCGCGACTAAAACCGAGAGTAAACTGAAAATGCATATCAAGAGTAAGTACGCCCTCATGATTATATCAGCACTGGGATTTGCTTCTGCGGTGCCATTTGTCATGAGCGCGATAAATGATTCGGGTTCCGGCGACGATCAAGTCGTTGTTATCGCTGCCGTAGTTGAGGGTTCAAGCACCAACTCCGCTTTGCTTTCCTGGTCCGCACCGGGAGATGATGGCGGTGTGGGTTCTGCGTCCGCATATGATATTCGCTATTCGACATCAGTGCTGTCCGATGGAAACTTTTCGAGCGCTACAGCAGTTTCTTCATTGCCTACACCAAAACCGGCAAATTCTTCAGAACAGCTTATTGTGTCCGGACTGACGCCAGCGACGACGTATCATTTTGCATTAAAGGCTCGTGACGAAGCGGGAAACTGGTCGGTGCTATCCAACGTGGCTTCAGTCCGCACCCGTGCTGAATCTGCGAGCGCCGATTGCGTAGAAAACTGGACATGTGAAGAATGGTCCGCGTGCATAGACGGATCGCTCACGAGAGCGTGTACAGACCAAGCATTATGTGGAACCGTACTGAACCGACCGTCACTTTCACAGGTGTGTTCTGAACAGGGAGGCGAAATTAATCCGAATACTGTTGACAGTGTTGCACCAAATGCATTTTTTGTGACACGCCCGACTGAAACCGTGGCCACATCAATCTTTACATTCAGCTGGAGCGCTCTCGATGACGTTACCATCCTTGCAAACTTGCAATTTTCGTACAAGCTTGACAGTCAGCCATGGTCAGATTGGTCGAATAGTACCAGCGCAACCTTACGCAGGCTTCGCAACGGTGATCATCAGTTACAGGTACGAGTACAGGATGAGGCCGGAAATACCGACCCCTCCCCGGCAACTTCATTTTTCCGGGTACAGCAAAATGCATTTATTGCAGTAGGGGTTGAAGAAGGTGGGAGCGCGATGATAAGATTGTTTACCGCCGAACAGCGGCTTATACGACAATTCAGTGTGTTTGAGTCTTCGTACCGCGGAGGCCTTTCATTTGCCGTTGGAGATCTCGGAGATGATGGTCACGATGAAATTGTCGTTGCGCCGGGCGCGGGAAGAACGGGAGAGGTGCGTATCCTCCGTTCTGACGGATCGACAATCAGCTCTTTTACGCCATTTGGAGGTTCGTATTCATCCGGTATCAACGTTATTCTGGCGGATCTTTCGGGGGATGGGAAGAAGGAGATTGTCGTCGCACCTCGAAGTGGCGAACCCCGCATACGAATTTTTGGATTTCAGGACGGCAGATATACAGAAGTTTTGCCGAGCTTTTTCGCTTACTCGCAAACGTTTAAGGGAGGTATTTCATTGGCCGCCGCAGATGTTGACGGTGACAGCAAAGATGAGATTGCCACACTCCCCTTCACTGCGGGCGGGCCTAATCTGCGTGTATTCGGATTACGCAATCAAGTTGTCCGTCCTGTAGCATTAAGTGTAGACGCATTTGCGCCGACTCTTCGTACCGGATATACCATTGCCGCAGGAGACATTCATGGTGACGGTAAGGATGAAGTATTCGCATCGGTGAAAAAAGGTAGTACACATGTCCGTGTGCTTGGTATTAACCGAGCAGGAAAACTCGATGTCTTGAGCCCGGGTTTTTTTGCCTTTGGCCAATCCAGTCCTCTTGGTACCCGCCTCTCCTGTGTTGATACTGACAAAAATGGATCAGATGAAGTGCTCATTAGCGTGGGTACTGCAGCTACACCAAATCTCACCCTCCATTACTTTAACGGAAAGGACGTGAGCATGCGTAAAACATTCAGTGCATTTCCGAGCAACTTTCGTTTAATTCTTTCCCACGTGAGCGGAATTTTTTAGCTCAACACTACCGCTCTTCCCAAGAAATGACCGTATATACCCCCGTTGTTGGAAACGATGGAGGCGGTCCGTATTTGAGTTTGTCGTCGTAGTTGAGAAAGCGATCTTGATAGCCCGTTCCATCCGTATATGCAAAGCCGTAGCGCTGGTTTGTAGCGATTGAACCGAATGTTGTGATACTATTTTTATATACGTTTTGATTGCATCCGGCAGGATTCCATTGACTACTAGACACGGGCTGGTAGTACCATCTACGGACCCATCCATTTTGTGCGATTAATGCGGCATCGATGCGAAGATTTGTGTCGCTGTAGAAGCCAACGCCAACATTTTGCTGGCCGATCAGTCCAATCGTGTCAGTTCCGTCGTACAGCGTGTACGTCAGATCATTATTAACAATAATATTTGCCTGTCCCGACGCAAGCGGCTCCTCTGCGGCGATGATTGTCAGATGTCCTCCGTCAATTTGGCCGTCTACCCAGGTGTCATCTTCGGAAAAAATAAGTCCATTTGCTGGCAGCGGAATATTGAGAGACACCTGCCCTTCGTAGGTAAAGGTACTCTGTGTCGCTATTGAACGTACATCGGCATAAGAATACCACTGACCGGACAGTCGATATCGGCATGTTGAAAGCGTATTAACGACTCGAATGTCCACGGTATCGTTGTTTTTTACCGTAATATGATACCCGTTCACTCCAGAGGGTGGTAGCCAAATCCCGTTTGCAATCGCGTCAGCCTTCATCTGGTTGAGATTCCCTGTGATCCCGGTGAAATTAACCGGAGCGACGGGAAATGTGCGTCCGGCGGCGAAAACATCAGGACGGTTTGGCGGCGGTGGCTGAGGCGCTGGTAAGGCGGGAGGCAGCGGGTCAACCGGATTAACATGCGTGTGCACTCCGAACTCATTGCCGCCAGAATGGTCAGGATCGTTATACTGCGAAACGGAGCTCGTGATAAGGTTATGGGCAAGTCCGTCAAATCGGATTCCAAAATTTGAATGAATAGGCCCCCATACTTCAGTACCGCTTCCGAAACGCATAACGTCGTTTGCAACGACTGCGTACTGACTAAATGAGGGAATTCCCATCTGCATGACAACCGTTCTTTTTTGATTTGGATTTTTAAGCAAATAGCCGGTTGATTGAATTGTAGTGATTGTTGAACCAATGGGCGGAGGGACGATGGTCAGACTGAATGTGCCAATTTTTACGTTGTTTGCATTATAGTAGTCATGGAGATATGGGCCCGGGGCTCCTGTCCCATCCTGAAAATCACTTGGTGAGTGTGCGAGATGCCAGCGATAGTACTCTGCTCCGGCCTCCGCTATAGCTAATGTGGATTCACGATCCACCTGATATGTTGCAATCCGAAATTGGTTTATGACGTACTGCGTCGACGCAATTCCAAGGATGCTAAACACAAATATCACTACCAACGCGGTGATCAGCTGACTGCCTGTTCGTGGCGGTGTATGTTTTTTTCGAGTTCGGTTCATGTTAGTCGCCTAAGTTATCCTTAAGGTTACGAAGCGAAACAGATGTTTCGAGACGTGTCGCCGCCGGGTATTCGGTAAGATTCGAATCAACCGTCACAGAAATCTTTACCAGGCGTACATTTCCAATGACCACCGGAACGGTCATCGACTGACCGGTCCCCGTATATGTATCGGGGAAATAGGTGAACACGGGGTCAGTATTGCGTATAAACGATGCTACTGTTTTTACAGTTTCGTTAGCCGGAGGATATGTCGCAGGCACTCCGGTCGGGTTAGTCACCCCTTTGAGCAAATCTGTGCCCTGAATAAAATAACGAATACGTTCCTGGCTGGCATCCGCATCGATGTTACTAAAAAATGTTATCGTTGTTGGCGCGGCCGCCTCTATCGGATAGGCTCCGTTATCTGCAGTCCGCGCTTCGCGCAATTCTGCGACAAGGGAACGAACAGCTGTACGTATATTATTTTGCGCTTCGATTTGATACTGATTTAGGCGCCACAAACGAAATCCCTGATAAAAAAACGTACTGGCAAGCAGTGTTGTAAAAGCGGCAATGCCCACGGCTATGATCATTTCCACCACCGTAAATCCGATTTGTCTTTTTATGCTCATACGGGGAATAGTAACATAGTCGTAGTCCCGTCGCCGTTAATTTGAACTGACGAATTTGACGGGGTATATCCGTCGCGCGTGATATCCAATGTATACGTAGCTGACTCGAGATCAGGAAAAAATACCTGTCCGGGCGGAGTGCACCCCGACGTATACACCAGAGCGATGTCGCTGAGTGTCGGAGTATAAAATGTGTCGACTGTCGATAAGTATACTTTATATTTTACATACCGATGTCCGCTCAGTGCCTGGGGAAGCTGTGCGCCGCTGACCGTAAAATAAGTTGCCGATGTTCCGTCGGGACCGACAAAATCCCATGTCGTTCCGTCATCGTTTGTAGCAATCTGTAAACGAACGCTTTCAGATCCAGTCTCCAGTTGCTGCGAAGACGGAGCCCAGGTTAAAAGCGAAAATTCGCTCTGAGATCCGGTGTCGTATGATGAAGATATGAGTGACCCTGTCGACTGGTAGGCGGTAAATTCGTAGTTTACCGATACTGCATCAACAATCGGACTGACGAGCGGAGACGATGTACTGAGTACCAGTCTAAAACGCAAATCGTTGCCGACAAGCGAGAAGACATGCTCGACATTAGGAGTGACTTCGTCGTAGGTGAGTCCGCCATCGTTGGAAAGGTAGTATTGTATTGTCTGGCCGTTTGTGGAGTCGACTGCTGAAAGGGTTGCGGCAGTGATACTTCCGCTTGTGGGATTTAACGTAAGCGACTGTACAGTGCCCGGCGAAACAAATTCACCTGCACTTTGCACCAATTCTACATTGCCTCCTCCGTCCCAATCAGCCGTTGTGTTCGGCACATCCTTTCTGTCAACGGTACTGAAATCTTCACTGACTGTAGGCGAAGTTACGGACGAAACGAGACGAATCTGTCCTCCTGTTCCTGAGTCGTCAATATGACCGTCCTGCGAATCATATTTGTGTATTTCAGAGAATATTGGCTGTCCTGCGCCACCACTCCAGTCTGTCTGCGCGAAAAATCCTCTTCCGCTTGTTTTAGTCTGGTCATATCCCACCTTGGTCAATTGAACCTGGGCGTCATTGACCGTAAGTCCGGTACTCGCGTCCTGCACGGTGACAAGCAAGGAATTGTCGGAGTTAGGGTGTAATACGAGGGTAGTCGACGCTTGGGTACCAGGTAGCATATGCAGGGCTCCAGGTGGAATAATACCCCCAACATCTTTTGTCGGCTCCTGAAGCAGTAGAGTGTAGTTATCCCATTCCAATCCGCCAATTTGCGTTAATCCGTTTGCGTCAGTTTGATGTGACTGCGCATATTTAATCGTGTCTGGGTTTTGGCCTATTAACTTTTCTCCAATCAGATCAAAGTCAACAAGGGGTTCTGGGGTACAATTCTCCCCTATCGTGTTGACGGCGAGCGTGCTAACAAGATCAATGCCAAAACTCACATCAGTCACATCGCCAGCGATTACAGAAACGTCTGGCTTTGAAGGGTTTGGCAGCTGCGCCGAAGATGCGTATGTTTGATCGCTTGAATATCCTACTTTACCCACGGTTACGTGGTACTGGTTCTGAGCGGGAGGTAAGCCAATGACCTGCAGTTCTCCGTTCACATCGGTGATGTTAATGATATTGATTGCGGGAACGACCACAGAATTGGTAATGTGTACATCTGCATTTGCAATGGGCTGTCCCGACGCGCCAAAAACATGAACAAACAGTGAGCCTGTTCCATCTTCAGCTTCGACACCTTTTGGACTAAACCGGCTCGAAAGTGTGAAACTCTCCCCGGCTCCCCAGCTCACCGTAACCTCGCCACGCTTGTAGTCACTCGGCGCTGTATCTTTTGGCTTTCCCTGGATTGTACCTTGAGCATTACCATCGAACGGGTCATCTATGTAATCAATGCGGGTAGCTACAGTGAAACTTTGTTGCCCTTCAGTTATTGTTTGACTCGCGGGGATCGAACCTGAAGGCCAACCTGTGGTTGTTCCCAATTGACCGTAGGGAAGATTTCTCAAAATTTCAATCTGTTGATTTGCGACCCCTCCTGCAATGATCCGTACTTTTGCTCGTCCGAGAAGGCTGAACGAGGATATGAGTATACTGACTAGCGAAACGCCGACTGTAGCCAAAATACCCACGGTAATTAAGGTTTCAATCAACCCAATCCCCTTCTTACCGGCTACACCGCTATGCGCATCTTTTCGGAAAGTTGAAAAAATAAATCCGAACCGCACTGCTACAGCCGTAATGATAAAAAAAATGAGTAACGAAAAAAGGATAATAAAATATCCGAGAAAAGCGCTTGAACCTAAAGACTGCCCTCGTACTATTGCAGAGAGCTGCCACAAGCTGACACTGAAGGCCAACAGCATAATCGCAGACCCAGCTGCCATGATTTGGGCAAAGCGATTGCGCTTTCTTTTTATGATTTTGTGTTCCTCCATGATACGCGTATTCGAATGTGAGTATACCACAAATACCGACATTTATCAATCGGCAGGACTCAGGTGACTACAAAACGCAGCTAGACCTTCATGCGGTAGTGAATTTCTTCAATTTTATGGAGATTGCGCTGAGCCTCATCAAACTTCTGACGTAAATAGCCGGTAAGATTGAGCATCACAAGATCATCGACAATGTGAGTGACAATATTTTTTAGTCTTACGACTTCAACGAGATGCCCATTGGTTGCACTCAGCGTCGCTCTCCGTACGCATTCTCCGGTTGCATCAGCAAGTCCGCCAATATACTCTTCATCAGAAACAGCAAATGTATGAAGCGCCGGTACCTTGCCCGTGTTAAACACACTGAGGCAGATTTGCGCTTCTGCGTACTCTTCAAATGCGGCCTTTATCCCGCCATCGTAGCGCACAGAAGGGAATTTGCGAGTTAGACGTAGAATGCGCTTCAAAAAACTATCTGCGATACGAATACACGCACGTGCGCCTGCATCATCATCCCGTTGCAGGCAAAAAATAGCTTTTTTGGATGAGCGTAACGCTTCCTGCGAAAGTGAAAAAGCCGTGTGTCGATTTCTTTGAAGCTGAGTAAAGGATGTTCGTAAACGGGTATTCATGCCCTATTCTTCAGAATCTTCGCTATGCTCCGGGAAGACTTCCGGCTCTGCATCCTCCGAAGTTTGCCAGTACATTCGCTCAAGTCCTTCACGAAGGGCCTTAGTATCTTCATCTTCAGTCATTAGCCCTTTATCGATCCGTTCATCGATCACTTCATCTACGCATTCCGTATATTCTTCATACGAAGTCAATGAAGCGTCGCGCATCTTGTTACGGCTCGCGCTGTAGATTTCTCCTAGTAGTGTTGGTGCCTCTTCCATATGTTTTAATAATTATAATTATGTATTTTCCGTTTTTGTTCGGTACTCACCGTCAAATTTCTTTCTGATGGTTTCAACTTTGTTCTCCACGTCCTGCAATTTTGATTTGAGCATCTGAGCAAGTTCAAGGCCGCGCTCAAATTTTTTTACACCCTCATCAAGGTCCATTGACGATGCTTCGAATGAGCGTGTTATCGCCTCGAGCTCTTCGAATGCTTTTGCAAAATGTATGTGTGAATCTTTTTTCATAGTGTATCAATTATTCAATAGTTGAATGTATTATCCCGTTAGCCACTTGTGTTTCCATGTGATCACCGGGATGCACTCCCTTTTTTACACGGATAACTTTCCCGGCGACTCTGCTGATACTATACCCGCGTTCAATCGTTGATTGCGGAGAAAGTGCGTGCAAAAGTGTGCGCTGGTGTTTGAGTGTTTCCTTTGCCCGAGAGAGTGAATGCGTGATGTGCTGAGTGAGCCGCGCAATCATGGTATCAAGAGCCTGCTGTTTAGTCGATAGTCGGTGAAAAAAAATCTTGTACGTTTGCGAAAAATTAGCTGCTACATCCCGTATACGCTGAGTTTCCTTTCGTACGGCATATTCGATTTTATGGAGAGATTCTTGTACGCGCGTTCGATGCTGGGTCACAGAATTCATGAAATTATCCTCCATGTTGATACACATGGTGTCTATTTGAAATAGAACTTCCCGACGATCCGGGACCACGATTTCAGCCGCATGAGAAGGTGTTGATGCCCGTCGATCGGCAACGAAGTCCGCAATAGTCCAATCGCGCTCATGCCCTACTCCGCAGACAACAGGCGTCGATGATGAAAATATTGCACGGGCAACATCTTCAGAATTAAACGTCTGCAGATCTTCCAGCGAACCGCCGCCACGGGTAAGAATGATAACATCTACATGTTCCTGCTCTTTGAAGTATTCAAATGCACGCACAATTTGGGCGATTGACCCGGGACCTTGTACGGAACACGGAATAAACCGCACTGCAACTCCTGACCAACGATTTTTCATTACGCGCAAAACATCTGTGTAGGCGGCTGCATCAGACGAAGTGATTAGTCCGATTTTTGACGGAAAGCGGGGTAAAAGACGTTTGCGCGATACATCAAACAATCCTTCCTGCTCAAGTTTTGCTTTTAATGCTTCAAAAGCTTTATGAAGCGCTCCTGCACCGACAAGTTCGATTTCTCTCACGCGAATATGGAACTTGCCGGACGTTTTGAACAGGGACGCTCGGCCGTATACCCGTATTTCCATCCCCTCTTCAAGTATCGTCTTTAACTCTGATGCCATCATGAAGCACAGCACGCGAGAGCTTTTGTCTTTGAGCTCAAAAAAAATAAGACGCTCTTGAGCTTTACGAAATTCAACCACTTCACCTTGAATCGCAATCTCCCCTAAACCGTCTTCCAGATATAGTTTCGCCGCACCGACAAATTCAGATACTGTGTATATTTTTTCCGGCATATAGGGTATTTTCCCTTAAAACAAAAAAAACTACAAGATGAACACTTTTATTGCTCAAAAATATCAAAAAAACATGACATGAGACCGTTGATCAGTGAATTCTCGCTGTGCTTACTGGTAAACACGACTTATCCACCGTGCAACGCTGCTACGGCACAGTTGCGTACTTGACAGGAAGGCGGTCTGCGGAAGTAAAGTTAAGTCGCCCAAAAGGGCACATTGACATATGGTTCTCGGGCCTTAAGTAAAAGGCGCGTGAGTTTGTCGTCGGATGACATCTTGAGAGGAGTTGATGACAATGAAAAAGAACGGCGTGCTCACGATAGGCAGACTGAAATCAGCCTCCCTGTTGATTTTTTGTGTGATCTGGTCGGCCCTCCAGTTCACAATGTGTTTGACTGAATTCTTGTATACCGACAAGTTTACAGTCCCGGCCGAAATGCCTTTTGTCTACGTTCTGCTGTTCCTGCTGTATGTGGAAGTCGAACAGTGGCTTCGGCGTCAGTGGAAACACGACACAGGAGAACTTTTCCTTATCGGATGGTGGTTCGCGATGTTAGTCATGTATGTGATAGAATTTGCCACCATTTCGAAGTATAGCGTACCGAGGCGCATGGTTGAGACGTGCGTGCTTATGCTCGTACCGTTTGTCCTTGGTATTTTTTCAAAGGTTATGCATAAGCGCAACGCACGCAAACAGCATGCATACCCTCACGGTCGAACATTGTCCCGTAGGTAACATCGTCTTTGGGATGAAAGGATTTTGAAACATGAAAGATATCACTGCGCGTGATACCCGGAACCATATACGACGGCTGGAGAGTTGCATACACATGTATGCGCAGACTCTCCAGCCGGCCAATAATTCACTTTTTGACGTCAAACGACCCACCGTATTTTACCCTGGGCATTGTACTATTTCATGAGGAGCTACTGCGTCTTCCGTTTTTTTGTAATCTGCCTTACGAATTTAAATGTCGCAACGCCGATTCGCGGCAGTCGCCAAGGCTGACGGACAAGGCGGAAGAGCCACTCCAATCCTGCTGCTCTAAAAATCCACGGAGCCCTGCGGACCTTACCGGAAATATAGTCAAATAACCCGCCGACGCCTACTGCGATATGCACAGAAGGGATTTTTGACGCATACTCATAAATCCATTTTTCTTGTTTTGGATGACCAAATGCGACGAGCAGAATTTTCGGTTGCACAAGATTAAGGTGCTCAATCAGGTATTTGTGTTGTTCGTCGTCTGACGTGTCGGGGACGCCCTCATGGGGGTGCCGAAGACCTTCTTCGGCGCCGACGACGCGAAGACCAGGAAACTTTTTTTTAATACGTAATGCGGCTGCGTGTGCAACATCCTGCCCGCCTCCAAGAAAAAAGACTGGTACCTGCTCGTGTTCTGCTACATGCATGAGATGTGTAAGGAGATCGTATCCCGTCAGACGTTTGATACGGGTTCCGCTGTGTCGTGCAGCATACACAAGTCCGATTCCGTCAGGTACGCAAAGACTTGCCTCATCCAGTATGCGCGCATACGCATTATCTGTTTGAGCGTACATAACGATTTCAGGATTGACTGTTACAATGTGATGAAGTTTTTTTTCACGAAGAAAACGATGAATGTAATCGTCAATCGTGTGTTGTGTAACTGTGTCTACACGGACATCAAGGATGCGCAGTGTCATACGGGCAAACGAGTGCGTTAGATGTGTAATGTGTGTTTCATGTCCTAAGTATAGCAAAAAATGGGTTGTACGTGCACAAATCAGTTTCAGAACCTCTCGACAAGGAGACGCCATCATGCTATCATAATCGTTGCAAACATGCGATTTTCAATACGTTCTCGATCACTACTCATCATAGCAATAGGACTACTGTTCACTATGGCTTCAACACCGGCCATAGCTGCTTTTAATCCAAATTATATACTGTCTGATCGGGACCTAGTTGATCAGGATGCTCTTTCAGCTTTGCGCATCCAGCAGTTTCTCGAGGGTCAAGGGAGTGGTCTTTCAACGCTTACTACCGATGCGCCCGGCGCACAAAAAAAAGCTTCCGATATTATTTATGATGCCGGTCAGTTTTGGAAGATTAGCCCCAAATATCTTCTCGTACGCCTTCAAGTGGAGCAGAGCCTAGTTTCAACGGGCACACCGACACAAAGGCAACTTGATTGGGCGACAGGCTATGCCGTTTGCGATTCATGCAGTAAAGATGATCCGGCTATACAGCAGTACAAAGGCTTTTTTAATCAGGTAAACTGGGCGGCACGGCGGCTTCGTGAACGATATCTGCCCGATCTTGAAGCAACGGGGCAAACATTTACCGGATGGGGTCCTGGCATTACCCGGGTTACCACCGAAGGTGATACGGTAACTCCTTTGAATAATGCAACGGCTGCTATGTATACATATACGCCTCATGTACATGGGAATTTTTTGATCTGGACACTGTGGAATCGTTGGTTTGTCCCTCAATACCCCGACGGGTCACTTTTGCAGGATGAAACAACCGGAGGAATCTGGAAGATAGAGAACGGTAAACGACGTCCGTTCAAAAACCGTGCAGCATTTTTCTCAAGGTTTCAGTCAACACAAATTATTCAAGTGTCCAAAAATGTGCTTGATGTATACGAAATTGGCGCGCCTATACAATTCCCTAATTATGCTCTCGTGCGCGTACCGGGCGAGCACACGTACTTGATTGACGGGGACACCAAACGACGCATTCTCTCACCCGAAGTGTTCCGAATCCTTGGGTTTAATCCGGAAGAAATTATTACAGGCACTGCGGAAGAGCTTGCCCTCTACCCCAACGGAGAATTTATCTCAATTGAAAGTTCATTCCCTACCGGTACGTTACTCCAATCGCGACAAAACGGAGGAATATCTTTTATACAAAACGGAATTCGACACTCGATCTGGTCAAAAGAAATTTTACAGTCACGATTTAGGAACAAATCAATTGTCATGGCCGATACTGATGCTATTCTGCAATATACCAACGGAGATCCCGTTTTTTTCAACGACGGTGAGATTGTTACCTCGCCTGAATCACGGAGCGTGTATTTCATCGCAAACGGCATAAAACGGCCGATAGCGTCCAAGGAAGCGTTTGACTCGCTTGGATTTAAATGGAAAAATATTATTCGTACATCCCAGCGCGCGCTTGATATACATCCGACGGGAGAACCAATCGACATTTCATCCGATATCTCTAGCTAACTCTATGCTCGTATTCGCCGCAATTACCCCCCATCCTCCAATAGCAATCCCCTCAATTGGCAAGGAAAATCTGCGCTACGTCGCAAAAACGACGACCGCGTTTCACCAGCTTGCGGAAGAAATATACGCATCCCAACCGGATACGATTATTATTATTTCACCGCACGGGACGATGCTACAAAACGCGTTTACCCTTAATGTTGTCCCGCAGTTTTCGGTAGATTTTAAGGAATTCGGCGATCTTACCACTGCATTTACGGTCCTCGGCGATACCGGTTTCAGTCACCACATTAAAGAAGGCGTTGAAACGCAGCTTCCCGTTGTTCTCGCTTCACAAGAGCGTCTGGATCATGGCGTAGGCGTGCCGTTGTATTTTCTTACAGAAAATTTGAATCGGGAAAAAACACGCGTTATCCCAATATCATTTTCACTTCTTGATCTTGAGAATCATTTCAAATTCGGAAGAGCACTGCAGGATAAAATATTGAATGACACGCGGAGAGTGGCGGTTATTGCTTCCGGTGATCTGTCCCACCGGCTCTCCGAGACTTCTCCCGCGGGATTCAGTCCGGCCGGAAAAAAGTTTGATGATGCCATTCTTTCTCTCTTGTATGACAATAAAATAAAAGAAATTCTGTCTTTTGACCGAGATATCATTGAGGAAGCTGCGGAATGTGGACTGCGATCTATTGTTATACTGCTTGGGATTCTCAATAGCATCCGCTCGGAGATACAGGTGCTCTCCTATGAAGCGCCATTTGGCGTAGGATATTTGACCGCAAATTTCAAAATAGACAATTAACGTTGATGAAACTTTTTCCTCTTTCAGCGCCTCTCATACGTCCCGGCGACGATTTTATCGCCTGCGTAGTCGGTTCTCTAGCGAAACACAAGCCGCGTACCGGTGACATTGTTGCGATAACGTCAAAAAGTATTGCCGTATCAGAAAATCGCCTCATCAAACTCTCCACGATATCTCCTTCAACTGAATCAAAACGCATTGGCCGCAAGTATCGCGTCTCCCCCGAGCTCGTCGAGCTCGTCAGGAGGGATGGGGTGATCATCGGCGGTGTTCGAGGTGTTTTACTCACGATCGCTCAAGGAATTGCCGTGGCCAACAGCGGAATCGACCTATCAAATGTTCCTGAAGGATACGCGGTGCGTTGGCCGGAACATCCGGCACTTTGGGCGGCAAAAATTCATACAGCAATTTTAAAAACTTTTGGCGTACGTGCAGGAATCGTCATCACCGATTCAGTTTGTTCGCCGCTTCGTAAAGGCACAACGGCAGTTGCTCTTGCAATCGCGGGTTTTGAGGGTATCCGTGACGAGCGCGGAAAACGCGATTTATACGGCCGCAAAATGCGATTGACAACGATAAATACCGCTGATACACTTGCCTCGGCGGCTAATCATCTGATGGGTGAACGATCTGAACGACGGCCATTTATTCTGATCCGTGACGCAGGAATTACCCTATCCAAACGTTCTGCGTATATTCTTACCCGAGAATTACGCATCTCAAAGCAGCGGGATATGTTCCAATCTTTAATCTCATAGCACGTGTATGCTTAAGAAAATACTTATTTTTTCAGCGCTTGGCCTGCTCGGATTTGCGTCCATGCAGATACCTTTTTCATATGTCATTGGCGGTCAGAATCAACATTTTTCCCTTTTTGATTTCATGGCACCCTCTTTTGGAGGATTTGTCGGATCGATTTGGGGAGCACTTGCGGTAATAGCCGTTAAATTTTTTAATGTTCTGGCACATGGAGCAACTTTTGATACTACAACAATCATCCGGCTTTTCCCATTGGCCGCCGGTGCACTCTACTTTGGTCTCAAGAAATACAAGGCCGTAGCTGCCGTTATCCCTCTCGTCTCAATGGTTTTCTTTATTATGCATCCTGAAGGACGCCAGGCGTGGTATTATTCTCTATATTGGCTTATCCCGGTTGCAGCAGTTTTTGCAAAAAAGAGCCTCGTGCTGAACAGCCTTGGCGCTACTTTTACCGCTCACGCTGTAGGCGGAGTTGCATTTCTGTACGCGTTTAACCTTCCGGCGGAAGTTTGGATAGCCTTGATTCCTGTAGTGTTTGTTGAGCGCATGCTGTTCACGGCCGGTGTTGCGCTTATTTCCCTTTCAACCAACACTGCGTTGGCCTGGCTCGCCCGTGTGCGTGGAATGCAATTTGTATCACCACTCGTCCGTGCCGAATACGTTGCGTCCCGTGAATTTCTTAGACGAAACTTGTAGTGCCTTTGCCTGTTCAGCAAAAAAAAGATAGCCTGCCTGTCGTATGTATTACGGGGGCGGGTTCTGTGCTTGTCTCGCACCTTGCTGTTTATTTTGCACACCATGGCTACATTCCGGTCATTCTCTCCCGGTCTGGTAATCCCCGCTCGCAAACACTACTAAAGAAGATTCAACGTATACGCCCGGAGTCCATATTCATCCGCGTTGACCTGAGCAATGAGAAAGATGCAAAAAAGGCAGTAAAAAAAATTATTCAAAAGTTTCACCGTCTCGACATTGTCATCAACACTGTCGGAGATTTCAGCTACTCCACGCTAAATCTCGAAACAACGGAAAACCTCAGAAATACGTTTGAAAGCAACGTGACTACCGTATGGAATATGACGAAAGCGTCGCTCCCCTTTTTTCGTGTACAAAGAAAAGGTCTTCTTATCAATTTTGGGTGTGCAGGAGCGGAACAGGTTACGGTGCGTGAAAAAACGACCCTCTACTACATGGCAAAATCTTTTGTTATCGGCATGACAAAAGCATGGGCCGCCGAAAATGCGCGCTACGGCATACGGATGAACGTTATTTCCCCGGGACCGCTTCCGACAAGCGTCGTACGGCCAAAGATGCCGGGTGGCAAGCCCGTTCAATTTGCCGATATCATGAAGGCTATTCTTTTTTTGATCAATACGCCGTCCGCGAACGGATCAATTGTTGAAGTTACCGGCGGATGGATTCCCGGATATCGCGGATAACACTGGCGACGCGAGTGAGCTGATGATACAATAGGATTGACGCCTATGTTCGCCGAAATTACACTCTCCCGCCGATTTCCCAAAACACTCGGCATATTTGATTATCGCATCCCTGACCACCTGGCAAGCCGCATTCGTGTAGGCCAGCTTGTTCGTGCGCCCTTTCGCTCGTCACAGGTAGAAGGCGTTGTGATCACCGTGAAAGCCAGACCTATTTTCGGTAAAAAGATACTTGCACTCGACGATATTGTCGACAATGACCCTGTACTAACCGACGCCCAACTTAATTTGGCGCGCTGGATTTCGAGTTACTATTGCGTTTCACTTGGTACGGTCATAAAAATGATGCTCCCGGACATACCGCATCGGGAGAAGGTGCTTGCTGTGCGCTGGCCGGAACAATTTCATCCTATTCCCGATACACAACCGGACTTTACGCTCGATGTTCAAAAACCTACGGTTTTATGGTTTCACCAACGTCACCAGCATGAATCTTGGTATGCAGCACTTTTACGGGTAAAAAAGAAACAAACCCTTTTCATTGTGCCTGATATTGAAGACTGTGAGCAGATTAAAAAGTTTATTTCTCCGGAAGACCGTGAGCAAGTCGTTTTCATGCACAGCAAGCTGCGTATTGGCGACATGCACAATGCGTGGAATCGAATTCGCACCGGCCAGGCAAAAATAATTATCGGGACAAAAATTGCGTTATTCATGCCGTTTCTTCAACTCGAATTAATTGTTGTTGACCGCGAAGATGATGATACGCACAAACAATATGACCAAAACCCAAGATTTGACGCCCGGCGCGTTGCACGTGAGCTTGGCGTGCTCATGAACTCCTCTGTGGTATACCTCACTTCAGCCCCTACTCTAGATACGTACCGTAGCATTTCAACGTCCGCCTACCAGCTCATTCGCAAAACTGATGGCAGAAAAGGTAAAACAGAGATTGTCGATATGCGTGATGAAAGAAAAAAAAGAAATTTTTCACTTGTTTCTGACCGACTTGCTGACGCGATTCAACACGCCCTTGCTGGGAAGAAACGTATATTTCTCTTTCTCAATAAACGTGGAGCAGCTCATATTGTTGAGTGTAGGGACTGCAAATCAATTATTCATTGTCCAAACTGCGACAGGCCTCTCGTATTGCATCGTGAGGAAAAGGCGGATGTACTCAAGTGTCATCATTGTGATTTTTCGAAAAGCCTTCTGTCATGTCCTTCGTGCGGGTCTGTACAATTTCGCTTCGCAAGCGCCGGTACGCAACAATTACACACTGACATCGAGCGGGCGTACCCTCTCGCGAAGTGCATGAGAATTGATCGGGACACCTCAGACACTACGCCAGATGGAGATATTATTATTGGTACAGAATCCAGTTTTTCAATACTCGCGTTATACGAATTTGCCGTAATCGGTGTCGTATCGGCTGACACCCTCTTTCATGTTCCAGACTTTTCGTCTTCAGAGCGTACGTACCGTCAGTTACGCTCCCTCCTAGAACTTGCTCCCTCTAGCGCTCACTGCATTATTCAAACCTTTTCACCGGAGAATCCTGTTATTAGCAGCGTTGAAAAAAATGAACCGGAGTTATTTTATACGAAGGAGTTAGCCGATCGTCGCGTCCTGCATTATCCCCCATTTTCTACCGTACTCAAATTGATTTCGGGATACAAAAATGCTACTCTTGCTGAACAAGAGGCGCAAAAGCTTGCGCTGACGCTGTCGCGTTTTGGTACAAGCTATGTGCTCAAGCCTTATGCGACTGCAAAAATAAAACACTCGCCGGCTCGGGTCATTCTCAAGATTACTGATCTCGGCAATGAGCGTAGTAATTTCTCAGAGATAGTACAGTGCATCCCAAATCAGTGGGTTATAGACCGCGATCCAGTCTCGTTACTTGCATAATATATATTACTTACTTACTTTTCTATGCCAGTCCTCCCTCTCACCTACCATCCGAACAGCCTCCTACGCGCTACCCTTACGCGGGTTGATCTGAATGAGCTTCGCACGGTGAAAATTCAGAAACTTATCGATGATATGACCGAAACAATGTTCGCCAAAAACGGGATCGGCATCGCGGCAAATCAGGTGGGTAAAAATCTATCGTTGGCGATTTTGAGTACGGACGAAGGTCCTCAACCGGTCATCAACCCACGTATCACCTACCGATCTTTTCGAAAAGAAAACGATGAGGAAGGATGTTTGTCAATTCCGGGCGTGTTTGGTTTGGTAAAGCGCCATCTCTCCATAACCATGGAAGCTTTTGACCGGCATGGTAAGCCGGTTACCATAAAGGCAAAGGGACTTCTCGCCCGTCTCATCCAACATGAGCTGGATCATCTCAACGGGTACTTATGTATCGACAGGATGACAAAAGTAACAAAAGGAAACATGCCAGATGGAAAAAAGAACGTATAATGTGCTTTTTGCGGGTACGCCGCAATTTGCCGTACCTATCCTCGAAATACTCTATTCCCTGCCGCACATAAGCGTTTTAGGGGTTTTAACGCAGCCTGATAAGCCGACGGGCAGATCTCAGCGTATGACCCCCTCAGAAGTAAAAAAGGCTGCTACAGCGCACGGCACGCCGGTATTTACCTATGAAAAGCTATCAACACCCGAGGTAGCTGTAGCTCTTAGTGATTTGCATATTGATGTTGCGGTTACAGCGGCCTACGGGAAAATAATCCCCCAAAAGCTCCTCGACCTCTTTCCTTTTGGGTGGCTCAACGTACATGCCTCGGTACTTCCCAAGCTACGCGGAGCATCGCCGATAGCTCATGCTATTTTGCATGGGTTTACAGAGACAGGGGTAACGCTCATGCGCATGGATGCAGGACTTGATACCGGACCGGTTCTTACGTCGGAAAAAATACCTATCGGGCCACGTGAGACATCTGAAACACTTCACGGAAAGCTCAGCGCATTGGGTGCAAAAATAGTCGGCTCATCGCTCATATCGTATCTTGAAGGGACGATTAAGAGCATTCCTCAGCAGGAGGAAGGCGCGACAATATGCGGTGTGCTTAAGAGGGAGGACGGAAAGATTGACTGGAAGCAGTCCGCTATTGAGATAGACGGTCATATTCGGGCCATGACCCCTTGGCCAGGCTCCTTCACGCAATTTATCGGAGAAAATATGAAAATTTTAGATGCGAAACCTGTACGTTTACCCGCAGGACCAATAGCCGGAAAACTTACGTGGGATGGTGCCCAACTTCTCGTCGATACGACGGCAGAACAATTGTCCATTCTCCGCTTGCAGATTGCTGGTAAAAAGCCGATGACCGCAAAAGAGTTTGTAAATGGCTTTGGCGGTAAGCTTCCGGTTGTTCTTGAGTGATGAATATGTTTGTCCTTGGCACCATCATGGCGCTCTTTTTTAGCATTCTCGGTCTCTTCCTGGTAATTTGGATCTTACTCACCCTGTTGTACACACGTGTACCCTGGGTGAAGACTCCAGAAAAAAATATTGCGCTTCTACTGGAAAACTTTGTAATCACCCCGTCAGACAGGGTGTATGATCTAGGTTGCGGTGACGCCGCTGTTCTGGAATATATTGAAAGAAAAACCGGCGCATCAACAAAAGGCTTTGAGATATCCCCGCTGGCATTTTTTTTAGCCAAGGGACGTATTGTCACACGACGGTTAAAAACCGAAGTGGTGTATGAAAACTTCATGAAATCAGATTTAACACGTGCTACAGTAGTATTTTGCTTCCACATCGGAGATGTTATGCAAAAAGTAGCCGAATATCTGCAGACAGCACTGCGTCCCGGAACAAAAATTGTATCCTATGGGTACCAATTTCCCGATCTACAACTTGATTCTGTCATAAAAACGCGTCCTGGGGACTCGGGCGCCAGTTCATTTTATGTGTATTCAATTCAAGTCACACGTTAATGTACTGACGTGACTTCCGGAGAACGCAGGATCGGTGTTCTTTTTCTCACCTTTTGAGTAACATCGAAACCGAGGTACTTCCCAAGCATTAAACGGGTGACTGACTCGGTAGCC
>JBAZCI010000014.1:0-29536 GCA_041671025.1 Patescibacteria group bacterium
AGCACACGAAGAAAATTTCCAAATGGGCGTTTGACCAATTGTGTGAGGCGGCTGGGAATAGGTGGTTCGCGAAAACCCGGTATACGATTGATCACGGAGGATTTCCGATTTTCGTAGATGTATTCCGTGGCAGGCATGAAGGTTTGATCCTGCTCACGCACGAATGCGCTTCTCTTGAATCGGCGCAACGACTCATACTGCCGAGGGGGTTAGTCGGCAAAAAAGTCAGCAGGAGTTCCGGGTATAGGGATTTCAATCTTGCACACTATGGTGTGCCAAAATAAGCGCACTGCGTGGGTACGGGGTTCACATAGATGAACCTCTTTTTTATACTAGAAAAGTTGACAAATCAAAGCAGTTTGTTAAGGTTGAATAAATTTGTACCTAATATATCAACAACCCCTTTTGAGGAGGCAATGATGCAGTTGTCATTCATGAAGAGGAGTATTTCCTCACGAGTAGTGGGCATATGCGCTATAGCCGTAGGGCTCAGTATCTTGGTTTTTGTAAACTTCACAACAGCGCAACCGGCCGATACGTTCAAATGGCCGGAGATTACCTACGGACATCGTTACGAAAATGGCGTGTATCGTCTGTACGGTACATATGATCAAATTGCACAGACGATTGCATACCTGAATAATCCGGGTTACAACATGCGACTTGTTGCAATGACGACCCCGACGGATAGAATCGCGGACGGCAAGGACGAATGTTTCGTTGTCTTTGAGCGAGTGAGCAAAAAGTAACGACAATGTGAGACGGTCGACAGGGAATTTCCCCAACAAAAAAAGCACTTAAGTCAGATATCTTTATCTGACTTTTTTATACCAACTCCCAATTTGGATCCGCGTCAATCCTGTCCCAGCGGTCGCTTTTCTTATTTTTGTAGTTAAAATATCCAGCCACGGCAATCATGGTTGCGTTGTCTGTGCACAAATTCATCGGCGGTGTATAGAAGGCGGCTTTTGGAAGTGCAGTTTTGAGGCTGGACCGAAGTGTTTCTCTCAAAGGTGTATTAGCGGCAACTCCGCCTGCGAGGAGGACGGTTTTAGCTTTGAACTTCTCAGCGGCAATAACAGTTTTTTCTACAAGTACATCGACGGCCGCCTGTTGGAATGACGCGGCAATGTTTGATTTGTCTTTTGCCGTTATCTTCTTTTTCTTTTGAACGGTATAGAGCACAGATGTTTTCAATCCGGCAAAACTGAATTCGTGATTTTTGTCATTCAACATCGGTCGCGGGAAATCGTATGCGTCCGGACTGCCTTTGGTTGCCGCTTTTTGTATCGCGGGGCCGCCGGGATATGAGAGATGAAGAATTTTTGCCACCTTGTCGAATGCCTCCCCTGCCGCATCATCGCGTGTCCTCCCGATGAGCGTGTATGAGCCGTGTTTTTTCATCAGGATGAGCTCCGTATGGCCGCCGGAGACAACCAGGCTCACGGCCGGAAAGAGTATGTCAGGATGCTGGACCCAGTTTGAATAGATGTGGCCTTCGATATGGTTAACGCCTACGAGCGGTTTCTTCCAGATAAACGCAAGTGAAGCGGCTGTTTGCACGCCTACGGCAAGCGACGTCATGAGACCGGGTCCGCGGGTAACCGTGATCAGGTCGATATTTCGCTCGGTGATGCGAGCTTTTTTCAATGCGTATGCGAGGGTCGGAATGATATTGCGCACATGTTCGCGTGCGGCAACTTCGGGCACGACGCCGCCATATTTAGCGTGTGTCGGGATTTGGGATGAAACGACGTGCGCGCGCACGAAAAAGTGGTTGCGTACCGCATCGACAACGCTGATTGCCGTTTCATCGCATGAAGTTTCAATGGAGAGGATGGTCATTGCCGTTATTTCATAACAGATAGCCCGGGCGTTTCCATTTCCCGGATAATTTCCTTTGCCACCGTTACCGCACGTTCGGGCGTTGTGCTATGCGCAGTTTCCGCACAGAGCATGACGGCGTCGGCGCCATCAAGGCATATATTGGTGAGATCCAAAATATCGGAACGCATGGGGATATGATTGTCCAGGAGAGACTGAAGTATTTGCGTAGCGACAATAACGTATTTTTTCTTTTCGTGCGCTTTGCGGATCAGATATTTTTGCACTTTCCCGAGTTTGGCATAGGGTACCAATAATCCTAAGTCGCCACGTGCCACCATGATGCCGCCAACATGATCCAGTATCTGGTCAATATGTTCTATGCCTTTGGGCGATTCTATTTTTGCAATGATCTGCGGATTCCAATTCGTTGTAGTTACCTTCTGTAGCATGCCGACAAGCTCCTTAGCCATGTCCCCCGAATTTACAAAAGAAAATGCCACCATCTCGGGCCGGCATTGTGGCAGGATATTAATTATTTCCTTCACAAAAGGTGTTACATGATTGAGTTGATCAGCGGCATGTGGGATGGTGACGGCGGTATGAAAGTTGAGCACTCCCGCATTTTCCGTTGTAACTATCACATGATTTGGGTCGACAACCGTGTCTACACGATAAGCCACCTGTCCGTCCCCCGTATAAAAAATGTCGTTCACGCGCAAATTATTTCCAAATCCTTCCAGAGTCATCGGTACGAATTCGAAGGGATCGGCGGACTCTTCGGCATATTTGAAATGTAAGGAAGTGCCGGCTTTAAGCAGTATTTTTTCTTGCGGGAAATGTCCTAATCGAATTTTTGCTTCAGGAAGATCGGCGAGAAGTTTGACGCGTTTTCCGGATTCATCAAGCTGGTTGCGGGCATTTTGGAGCGCGGTTGCAATATCCTCAAGTCCCCAGTGTGAACATTTTACACGGAAGCAATTTATTCCTGCCTCAATCATCCGCTGGTTGCGGTCATGATAGTACGGTTTTTTCCAAATAGTTGCGATAACGTCCATGAGATAAGTATGCGTGAGGATGAGTCCAAATACAAGTCATCATCCTATTGTTTCGTGCGTAGTATCTTTGCTACACTTTATGCAGATAAGATAGATCATTATCAATACGCAGACTGGAGGTCAGCAGATGGTACCTGAAGTAAAAGTACGGACCGGGGAGCGCTCAAAAAGTGCATACGGGTATGCAAGGCAAAATGGACGGTCTTTATCTTCGTCTTTGTCAGGGAGACACGGAGTATCGAATAGTATGAAATACGTTGAAGTCGAAGAATTCCAATGGGAAAGCCAATTCCACCCCTGGAAGCAACCGAAACGGAACAGAGGCCGCTGATGTCACAAGGAAGATCAAGGCAGAATACGATGTTTATCCGCGAAGTTCTCGCGAATGGAGGGAGCCGGTTACAACGATATTTGCGCGCCGTGGATATTGCAGAAGAAGTCCAGCAGCAAGAACGGGACAGAATTAACCGTTTGCGCTCTGAACGCTGTTCATTTCGTTCGCTGTGTCAGAGATTCAGCCCGTGGACTATTTGATTTAACGGGCAAGGACGGCAACACTCAAGATGTGCATTACGCACGTCTTTTTTTGATTAGTTTCAACTTTTTCTGTCGTGGTAGTTGTTTCAGACGGTATTCCGCTCGCGATGCCGTAGATCGAGTACGGAATTTTTTTGAATACACTAATTTTACCGGTCGTCGGGATCGAGTATACTTTGCACCACGTTTACCGTAGTTATGTTCTTTTATTCTTTGCGCTAAATCTACGGTGATCCCTGTGTAGAGGGTGCCGTCTGCGCATTTGAGAAGATAAAGGTAATACATAGGATGGTAGCCTCAATGGGAATCGGGTCATGGTCGATACCGCACACTGTAGCCCTTCGATTCCTTCGTATCCAAAAACGCCCGCTGAGTTACAGTAGATTTTGGGGTTTAGAATAATATTTTCGGTACACGATCTTTGCGACTTGTCTAAGAGATTGAGTCAATAGTATATTCATTCAGTACTATCGATAGAAAATTCGTCGATTGAAAGCTGTCCCGTTGGTTTGTCCCCGGCAGGAAAACCAATAAAGGAAATTCCATAGCTATCGACATTTGCTAAGGCTTCATTGAGTGTACCAGGATTTTCTCCAGGCTTGATTGGACTCCAGCTATTATGCCAAGATGCAGGGTCGTTAACCAGAATAAACGTGATTTTTTCACTCCAGTTACCCTCTGCAGCTTGTAGGGCGTACGCTGTGTAGTGCCATCGAGCGTGGGTTTTGTTATTTACTATCCAAAAATATATTTGAGCTCCTTTCGTCATGAGTTTATCTCCCCGCAAGTAAAATGAAATCGATTTGTTACTTAAATTGGCTGAGGTATTCCCGGACCATTGTTGGTAAGTCAAGAATGCGAGGATAGAGTTTGGGGTCTCTGGCGTATCGATAGCCCATCTAGAGTCGTCAGTAGAAATATATGCCCCATTGTTTACTCCGCCCTGATTATGCCAAGTAACCGGATAAAAAATATTATACGGGAGGTGATTACTAAAATAATATGTCCACCAATGGTTTGTACCATTTTCAAAAGACACTGGAGAAATCACTGCTTGATTATTCATAAGTTGATCATCGAGATTCGGGCCAGGGGAGCAGGGCCCGTCAATCTGAAAGACGTTCAGACATGGCGCTGATACAGTATCACGATGCAAAGATACCTGTACGTGACGTCGACTAACTTTATCATTAGCATTTTTAAATTCAGCAAATAACGTAGTTTTCATTACTCCGGTAGGCAACCACCACCAGCGGTATTTCCTAACCTGCTCCCAATCAGCCAAATTTAACTCAGCCTCAGTATTACCGAAACGCATTGTTTTTGAATCACCAAGATGTATTTCGAGAAGTGCTGGCGACATGTTGTCGCGACCATAATCTGCCGTGTGGACTACAATTTTTGGAGAAACGGTCACAGTAGTCGGTAGTCTGTTTGTGGCGTACATTGTCAGCAAACTACCCAATATGATCATTGAGGTGATTAGTGTCCACCAAAAACCCTTTGAGAATGTCATAGTTTTTATGAGGAGATTATACCATCTTGGACCAAAGAATGACCACAAGCTACACCGCTTTGATCGTTGCAGTTATGTATTTATTGGATGCTAGGCTCAGTATGAGGAAAGTTTTTGCTTCAATGAACTCGTATAGTAGAACCAAAGAATCTGCAAAAAATCCTCTTCCCCCGTCGCTCGTAGCGCGGCATCGCCGCAGGCTCGCTCCTCCTCCAGAGCCCGGGTCCCCAAAAAACTAAAGCCGTTTAGTTTTTTGATGTACCCTTCGATTCCTTCGCGTATAGAATCGACTACGAGTATAATTCTTTGCAGGTATGTAGATGAGTTGCTGGTAGCCCCAAGGGGAATCCTGCTCACCCGTCGTAAACCACCGCGTGCTCGCGGTTCCGGTTTACTCCTCCTTCGCAGCCGGGGTTCCTCATCGACTGCCAGTGGCAGTCGCTTCGGATACCCTTCGATTCCTTCGCATTCAAAAACGAAAATGTAAATTACAGTAGACCTGCTGATTTATTATCGGATGGTAGCCCCAAGGGGAATCGAACCCCTATTACCACATTGAAAGCGTGGTGTCCTAACCATTAGACGATGGGGCCACGGTACATCGCTTTAGGATGCCGACATGGTATAGTATACAGGTGTTTTAGTCAATCATAATGGCGCCGGTGCTACCTTTTTCTATGTCATCATTTCTTCTTTCGTGTTTTTTCTTCATTTTTCTCCTCTTATCAATTGAGGCATATCGGCGCTTAGATTTGAGCTTTTTAAGTACGGGCAGAAAAATTATCGTCTCCAGGCGGGCGATGATGCTATTTATCGGTATTGATGTGGCAGTTGCTGTGGGAATCGGGTATCTGTTTATCTACCATTCCGGACCCGTGCTTTTAGAATATTTTTACGGAGTTCTTTTTTATCTCTCCACGGTGATCGGGTGCCTGTTATTTGTGCCAATTCAGAATGTGAAAAAAAGAATATGGGCCGCGGTAGTAATCCCGGCACCATTTTTTGTGCTGGGAATATTCACCCATTGGCAGTGGATGCAAAATGTTCTCATGGCAATATCTGTGGTATGGGTGGGAGCATTCATATTCCGGAAGTTTACCGTATCTCGGATGTGGTTCTCCGTAGCATTGCTGGCAGCCATGGCAGTTGATGCATATAACGTGTTCGTGGCTACAGCCCCGTCGGAACTGTTTAGCGATGCTCAACTCCTTTTTAATGGCGATATTATATTCGGGTCCGCAATACTGGGTATCGGCGATTTCTTTTTAGCTTCTCTCATTGTTGCGGGAGTGTACAAACAATTTGGGTGGAAACGCGCCTTAATGGTTGCCGTGTGTATTGCATTTGCCCGTATCGTATTGCGGCTTCTCATCCCGAGCCTTGAGGGATTGGTGATTCCTTATTATATTGTTATTGTTCCCATCGCGCTTGTCGCCCTCTGGTTGCCTCAGAAACACAGCCCCGCTGTTATGTTTACGACTCATTAACGATATATATACTGATGACCTCTGAAGAAGAAATCCAGGAGATTGTCGCTTCTGCGCAATCCGGTGATGAGGCAAGTGTGGCCCGGCTATTTGAATTGTTTAGTGAGCGGGTCTTTCGTTATTTGAGAGCGCGGGTAGCTGACCGGCATACCGCAGAAGACCTTACTCAGACCGTCTTTCTTGAAATGATTCAGGCGCTCAAACGGTATAAGCAGCAGAAGGCCAAATTTTCAACATGGCTTTTCCAAATTGCTCGTTTCCGGCTTATTGACCATTATCGAAAGGCGCCCCCGCCCTTGCCATTTGATGAATCACTGTTTGAACACCCGTCGCTCATTGTTGACGCTCAGGTCGATGTGGTGTGGCCGTCGCGTATGGATGCGGCATTGGCGAAGCTTCCAGAACGGTATCAGACCGTTTTGCACCTCCGCTTCCGTGAAGAGCTCACGCATGAAGAGGTCGCACGTAGTATGCGGCTTACTACCCTCCATGTACGGGTGCTTCAGAGCCGCGCACTTAAGGCGCTCCGCAAGCATCTTCCAGCAGATGTACATATATGAAGAAATTTTTTCACCAACTACCATCTGACGAAGAACTGATTGCAAAAATACGCAATTCCGGGCGTTTTAGCTTGCATCCTGATGCCAAGGATAGCATACGCTCAACCGTGCTTCATGCCGCCCGCACTGTAACGTCTGACGGCGCGAGTCGGTATAATACGTATCTAACCAGTAACGTATCATTTAGCCACACGCCTATGATCGTATCAATACTTATCGTTGTCGTTATTGCCTTGACCGGCGGTACCGTTGCAGCGGCAAATAATGCCAAGCCCGGTGACGCTTTATACGGCATCGATCGTGCAGCGGAAAACACACGACTTGCGTTGTCATTTTCGGACAGCGCTAAAGCCCGCATTCAAACTGAGATTGCCGAAGAACGATCGCATGAGTTGCAAGAATTATCAGACAAGCAAAAGACGGAACTGTTACAATCAGCTCAGGACGATGTCGACAATGCTTTGGAAAAAGCTCAGCGCGCGCTCAATGATGCTCGGGAAGGTTCGGATTCTTCTTTGGACGAAGATAGCAGTCTGCAAGATGCCGAAGACCGGATTAACGATCTGAGAGAACGCAGCAGAAGTATCGTAAACACCTTACCCCAGGGATTGAGCGAGGTGGAAGCGGAAGTGGAAGGGACTGTCACCAAGATTAAGATAAAATTCAACGGCCAGGAAATACGCTTTCAAATACAGGCAACTGATGAGGCATCGATTATTGCGGCAATCCGTGAACGCACCGGAATTACCGATGAACGTATACAGGCTTTGCTCAAACTGGAACGCTCAAACAGTAATTCAAACACAAATTCAAATAGCAATACGAACGCGAATACCAATACGCAGGTAAACACAAATAGTACTGATGACAGCGATGACTCAGATGATGACTCGCCCTCCTCGTCAAATACAAATTCCAATAGCGATGCTAACTCTAACACCAATTCAAATAGTAGTGATGATAATAATGACGGCGATAACAGTTCATCGGGCACAGAAATACGCGTAGATATGAAAAATGGGACTGCAGAAATTGAAGTAAAGCAAAACGACAGTGAACAAAAATGGTCCCTGCAAACGAGTAATCAGGCAGAAATTGCCGCATCCATAGCAAGTCGCACAGGGCTTACTGTGGAACAAGTGACGAGTAGCTGGGAGCTTCGCTGGACTATTACGAATTAGTTGGATCTGAAAAGGCGTTTCAATAGAGACGCCTTTTTTGGTATTCTATTTTTTGGAGAATAAAAAAAGACCGTTCTGGGAGAGATCGGTCTACTGCATCTACAGAGTGTTCTGCTCGTATTCCTTGATAAGGGCTTCGGCCTCTTTTTCAATCAGCGTATCCTCAAGCTTGTGGTAGTACGCGTTGATGATGCCGAGAGTGATACAAATGATCAAAGTAGCGAGGCCTACCTCCCAATGTTCGGGGTACTTTGCCGTTGAGTAGTAGTTGTATATGAGCAGGTATCCTGCTCCGGTCACGATGCCCGTGAACATAATGACGCTAGTCCACTTTTTCCGGCTTTCTTCATTCGGCTTTGTGCACGCGGCAAAGATACCGCATGAAATGATGGGCAGCCACATGTATTGGACTAGTCCGATGCCGTCACTGATGAATACAGCGGCCGCAAGGGCAAAGAGTGAAAGTCCTGTCGCGATAACAACAATGGTTCTGATGAAGCGCATATCCCCTCCGGATAGTTATGGTAAGGTCTATTTTGTTCGTATACACCCTGCCAGGTTTTGGGAGTGGTGTCAAGGTTGACAATGAGGCAAGGCTGGCATAAGGTGGTGGAGTCCGAAACAGAAACCATAAGAAACAATTGAACCTCAAAACTGGAGAGTGTTATGTCGCTTACGTACAAGGACGCGGGAGTGAACATTAGTGAAGCTGCTCGCGCGAAAAAACTTTTTGCAGCAAGAGTTGCTGCAACGTACGAAAATATCGAGGGTGTTACCGTGAGCAAATTCGGACAATTCGCCTCATTGGTCAGATTCAAAGAATTTCCGGATGTTGCTTCGGGCTACAGCATGGATGGTATCGGTACGAAACTGATGCTGGCAATGCGCATGGATCGACTGGATGTTGTCGGACCGTGTCTGGTGGCACATTGCGTCAATGACATGCTGACGGCCGGTATTCGGACGCGAGTTCTGCTCGATTATGTCGCAACGGCCGGACTGAACGCGGAAACCGCCGCGGCAATTGTTGGTAGCATTGCCGACGGATGCAAACAACACGGAATCGCTCTAGTGGGCGGCGAGCTTGCAGAAATGCCCTCCGTCTATCATGAAGGGGAATACGATTTGGTAGCCTGTGTGCATGGAATGGTCCGGGCTGATCGCGTAATTGACGGGTCCAAAGTAGCGCCCGGAGATCTGGTCTATGCCCTGTTATCCAGCGGACCGCACTGTAATGGGTATTCGTTGCTCCGTCGGGTCTTTGCAAATATTGTCTTGAATGAGCATCATGATTCGCTTGGAACCAGGACGTATGCTGAGGCGCTTCTCGAGCCTTCTCGCTGTTATGCCCCGATTATCTTGCCGGCATTAGATGCCGGCTGTGATATTCACGGTATGGCAAATGTCACCGGTGGTGGTATTCCCGGTAATTTGGAGCGGGTAATACCGGATGGATGCTGTGCTGTGTTGCGGCAAGATGTAATCGAGGGAAGAATCCCGCCGATTATGCGGATGACTCAAGAAATGGGAGATGTTCCTTGGGAGGACATGATTAAAACCTTTAATCTTGGCGTAGGATTTCTGGTTGTGCTTCCTCCCGGCGAGGCATTTGCGCTTGTAAAGGGATCTGACTATGAAGCCTATCCGATCGGGGAAATAAAAGAAGGAACGGGACCCAAAATTGAATTTGACGGATCCTGGGGATCCTTCTAGTCGCTTCTCCATTGGTGATAGTTTGCTCCTGCTACGGTGGGAGTTTTTTTTATTCTCCGCACCCTGCCAGGTTTTGGGAGAGGAGTCAAGGTTGCCTTCATTGATACGTGTGGACGAGAAGACTTTGTAATGCCTGTAGACGTGACGGGTTGGCGGATTGACACATCTGAGCTCTCGGATGTAGGGTGAAGTCGGACAAAATCAGAAATTCAAAAGAAGAACATAAACAATTTTACGGAGGGAACTCTCATGAAACTGGCGTTCCAAAAAAAGATGATAATAGCCCTGGGTACAGGCGTGCTCATATGTGCAGGCTATCTGGTGGCTGAACGGGCTCTTTTCGGGATGATGCCGACGATGTATATACTCAGTACGCCACTGCCATCTTGGGTATCTAGATGGCTGGATATTGCATTGCTGTTGCCGTATCTATTCTGCGTAGTATATATGCGAATGCGGAAATTTTCATATCTCGATGTTCGTAAAAAGATGCTAGACGCTTTTTTTCCGGCAATCGCATTGGGATGTGGGCTTGGTATTGGATTGGCAGCTGATTTTATGGAAGCGCAGTCCATCAGTACGTACGCGCAATTGATGTTTGGGGGCTTCATTACCGCGGCCTGTGTACCTATCGGTTTATTTTTCTTGTTTACCGCCGGAGGGCCAATAGAGGGAGCCGCATGTGCGATAATATTCTATTCGGGATTAGTGCTTAGCCTTATCGGGAGTGCTCTTACTGCCTCGCCTCTGGCCTTGTTGCTTATCGTATGTGCCGGATGCCCATTTCTTCAGTTTGTTATGGTTTCTATAGAACCGCGGGGAATCTACAGTTGTGGGATTGGCGTCGCACTCGGTATGGGACTTGGCGTTGGCCTGCTTACCGGAATGGTCAACGGGTACATCATGGGAGGAGCGATGATTGCTTTCTTGACTATGATGGCATGGTTACGAGTCCGTCTTGGAGGGAGGGATAAGAAAGAATTTTTTTCCCTCACAGCAACACTATCTGGTCTTTTGCCGCGATGCCCCGGTTGCATAGCGCATCTGCGCAAGTATTGATCTTTGCGTTGAATAATATTCTTTCTCCTGCTTCGGCGGGAGTTTTTTATTTTTTGATACATATTTTTTCTGTCGTGAGCGGGGGCCAAATGATTGACTTTTTCAACTGCGGTATGATACTGTTATCTGAATAAAATAGTAAATTTACAATCCTCTGGAGGGAATATGTTTAGTAGCAATCGTTTACTTAAAGTCCAGTGGTGGGCATGCATAGTCTTGATGTCTCTCGCTATACAGTGTGGAAAATCACACGTCGATGAGGTGGCTCAGAAGAAGCGGGATCTGGCCAAGCGGTATGCCGATCAAGTCAGAGTAATTGAGAAAAATTATCAAGTGCAACAATTTGATCGGAAGACTATCGATGAACTTCGGTTTATCAAAGTCACTATGCTCGGGGAAGAGTTTGGCCCAGACTCTCTGCATCTTGATTCATTAGTCTGTTATTCGGAAGCATATCAAGTCCAGCAACTATGGGAGGAATTGCAAGAAATCGATTATGCGGTGGAGTATCCTTGTGACGATGCCCATCGGCTCATATCACGAATTCGTGATGCAATGCGATATGGCGGCTGTTTGTATGGCGGTCTCGGACCAACCCCTGAGCAACTGAAGATGATGGATGATTCCTGTTTTCTCTATGAAATGAAAGCAATGTATCATCGAGCTGTCATTCGAGCTGATTCCAATAACGTTGCAGGCTATGTAGAGACCTTCATTGATCTTGGTGACTCATTATCTAATTTTCTAAATTGGTTGGGGACAAATCGCGAGGAATTGCTTGCGCTTCGCAGAAAAGGATGGCGAAACGAAGCAATACGATGTATTCGTCAGGCATATGCCGACGTATCTGTTAAATGGGTTAACGAATACGATAACTCGCTTACAATTGAAGCCCAGCGTTGTTCCCAGGAAGTCGGTATGAGCGTGGAAGAATTAGCCACAGAGTCGGATGTACCGATTTCATGGATATATAAGGTATTTGGTACTACACCGTGATGCGTATCGAGGAATTCGTTCTTTCTTTTTTAACTTTGGAGGTGATAGTGTGAATAAGAATTCGGACACTGCTCAGACTCAAGTAACCGAGAGACAGCCAATACCGTGTTCAAGCGTACTGGTTGTTGCCGGGCTTAGTAGCAAGGGGAAATTGGACGTCGTCTACGACAGCTTCAAAGAAGAGCGGAAAAGGAGAAAAAACAAGGCCAAGGCAGAGAAATCTGAATAATGAGGAAGTTTTTTCTTCAGGCACTCTCGAATAGACGGTGAGAAAATACTCCCGTCTTTTTTTGTTGCGCTCAGAGCGAGGGCTCTGAGCTACCCAATGGCTTTTAACTACATTCTCAGCGCACCTTAGAGAAGGTGCGCTAGGGGGTTTTGGAGGTTGACGAGAGCACCTTTTCTAAGGTGCGGAGGTAATATGCGTTAGCCGATTGAAAACCTTTGATACTCTTGCTACACTACATCTATTATGGTCAATGACAAGGAACACAAAAACGAAACGGCAAAATCATCCAAAGAGGGCAAGCCAACGTTGGTACCGGTAGTTGAGCATGAATCCGACGGACGCGACTGGCTGTTGCAGGACTACTCCGGTCAGCTTGCCGTGGATGTATATCAGACTGAAAAGGAGGTCGTGATTGTTTCAACAATTGCCGGAGTCCGACCCGAAGAAATCGACATTTCCATCAATAACGACATGGTAACGATACGGGGACGCCGGGAACAGGACATGACGATCACTGATGACCAGTATTTTTATAAGGAATGCTATTGGGGCGGATTTTCACGGTCGATTATTTTGCCCGTCGAAGTAAAAGCGGATCGTGTACAGGCGGGGTTAAAAAACGGCATTTTGACGATCACGCTCCCGAAGGTTATCAAAGCAAATAAGGTCAAGGTCATTAAGGTAAAGGAAGAATAGCGCATGGTACTGCCCGGCGACATCGGTTCGATGGAGGCGGTGATTGAATCCATGGATGAAACGCGGGCGATGATTCGCACTGCTGATCAACAACGTATGTCATGGCCGGTGAAGGGTCTTCCCGCAGGGAGTGCCGTCGGTATGACTGTCCGTGTCTCGGTTGTGGATCCGGAGACAGATATCGGTGAACGTCGAAAGCGGGCCCACGAGTTCATTAACGCAATACTACGCACTTAATACAGGCGCCGATCGGACGCATCAAACGAGAGCCGAATAGCCTCGCGTCTTCTTCTCGCTTCACTATCAAGAGTATATGCCAAAAGCCAAAAAAGAATCAGCGAAAAAAGCCAAACTGGATTCCACATGGATGGACAGTCTTCGCATGCTGGGAGCAAGTATCGGTATCCCTGCTTTTTTTGTTCTGTCATTTATTTTTATTGTTGAGTATGTCAGTGAGGGAAAAATAACTCCGCATACGCAAATTGGCACCGTAAAAGTCGGAGGGATGACATTTGAACAGGCTGAAGATGTACTGGAGGCGCGCGGTCGGGCGGTAGTAGATGCTGGTATTACGCTCAAATATAACGACCAGCAAATTCATGTCAGCGCTCAGCTTGCCGATCCGGCAAATTCAGAAATTGCCCTCTCGCTCATGAACGTCAATACGGCGGAGACGATCAAACGCATTGAAGAAAAAGAAAGCGCACTTAATCCGGCCGTCCGGGCGGCGCGATTTATTGCCGGTGCGTCGTATGCTCCCACAATTGCGGTTGACGTAAACCGATTGCGTGAACAGCTTGCAACCGAATTGCGTCCTCTGGAATCACCCGCGCAAGACGCGTCGGTGTCATTTGTAGGAGATACGCTGGCAATAGTTGCTGAAAAATCCGGAAAAACTTTTCCCTACGATGAAATGATTAACGAAATCGTGAATCAATACCAGCATCTTGCTCCACCCTCGCTGGCGATTGCATTGCAAACTGACCGACCGGGTATTATCCAATCTGAAGTAAAGGATCTTGTACCTGAAGTCACAAAAATTGTAGCCGCGGCACCCTATCAACTCACATACGGCGACAAGACCTGGGAGATTACCAAGGAAAAAACTCAAACACTTGCAGGCTTTTTTCGGAAGGAAGATGCCGGAACCAATGAGGTTGCAGCAGGATTTGCTCCGGAAGCATTTCAAGAATTTGTAACACCAATAACCGCGGAAATCAACAGAGAGCCTTCTCCGGCAAAATTCGAAATCACCGGCGGCAAAGTGACGCAGTTTGAACCCCAGCAAAACGGCCTTTCGCTGAATATCCCAAAGACTATCGCATCAATAAACACTCTGGTCAGTACAGGGGGAACAACTGATTTGCCGCTCGTAGTCGACGAAACTGAGCCGGATGTTACAACCGCGGACGCAAATACCATGGGCATTAAAGAACTTGTAGCTACGGGCAAAACCAGTTTTGCCGGCAGTCCAAAAAATCGCCGTCATAATATTGGCGTTGCAGCTGAAAAGCTCAACGGTATGCTTATTGCGCCGGGCGAAGAGTTTTCGCTTGTTAAAGCCCTCTCGCCTATTGAAAAAAGTAACGGGTATCTGCCCGAGTTGGTCATCAAGGGCAATAAAACAATTCCTGAAGTAGGGGGCGGATTGTGCCAGGTTGGGACGACATTTTTTCGTCTCGTGCTCGAGAGCGGTCTGCCCGTTCTTGAGCGCAAAAACCATTCATACCGTGTTTCCTACTATGAGCCTCCGGTAGGGATGGATGCGACGATTTACGATCCGAAGCCGGATTTTCGTTTTACCAATGACTACGGTACGCACCTGTTATTGCAAGCACGCATCGAGGGCGACAATCTTATCTTTGATTTTTACGGGAGTAAGGACGGGCGAAAAGCAGTATCGACTGCGCCGCGTGTATTTAATGTGACAAAACCCGGTCCGACCAAGATTATCGAAACGACCGACCTTGCCCCCGGCCAGCGTAAGTGCATCGAAAAAGCGCACAATGGCGCTGATGCGGAGTTTACCTATACGGTCACCTACGGCGATGGACGCGTAGAGTCAGAAGTATTCAAAAGTCACTATCGTCCGTGGCAGGAAGTCTGTTTGGTCGGTGTAGCCGAAAAGGCGCCTGAAACACCGGATACGCAGATTGAAAACGCGCCGGATACGAATGCGATACAGAATTAAGTTCAGATAAACAATAATAAAAAACCCGGGCAGAGTAATATAGGTCCGGGTTTGGATTCTCTGAAGGAGAATCGCTCAATGCACTTCATCCAAGTGCAGCGAGTACTTTTTTTGCTGTCTCTACATAAGACAGCAATACGTCGCCATACTCAGAGTAACCAACGATCGCCAAGGCCACGAATCCGACGATCATAATCTTACGTGCGTGGCGTACTGCCAGCGATACAATAAATATCGCCGCAATTACTACCAGTACAAGTAAACATATGCGTACGGCGTCCTCGGGTGTCAGCATATTCACCTCCACATACAGGTAAAAGTAATGAGCGTGATTTGACTTGCTGAGTATTTTTAGTCAAAATGAATAACCAGAAATCTGTGGACAAGAAGATTTTTCGAAGGGAAGATTAAGGACGAATCCCGAGTCACCCTGTCGAAGAATCCCCATGCTTGTCGTGTCCACAGATTCCTGGCTACTTATGAATAGGCTTTTTTAGTTGTTTTTCGCGTAGGCATGAATGTATGCGCTATGAAGCGAACTGGAGATCCTATCATAGGTATCTTTTCTTGTCAAGGGGTAAATCCCCATGGTACAGTGAAACACGTAATACCTTAGCGAAATTTTCTATGATGACGATACGAAACATTTACGATTTAGCAATTCGGCTGGGCACTCAGCATGATTTACGCGGTGTGCCGGCGGTGAAGCGTGTGCTTTGGCGGGAAAAGAAGCGCTATGATGCGATGACTTCCGAGCAGAAAAAGGAGTATGATACCGAGCATTTGACGAATCCGTTTGCAGATACCCGCTTCTATACCGATACGCCAAATCTACCCGTGAAAAGAATTATGGCGGGTATTGATATTGATACTGAAGAGGTATTGCTGGCGAAAGCACTTTCGGAACAAGGTCCGAAAATTGACCTTATTCTTGCGCATCATCCTATCGGTACGGCGCTTGCCGGACTTCATGAAGTGATGCATATGCAGGCCGAGGTTATGGCTGTGTACGGAGTTCCGATCAATATTGCCGAATCACTCATGCATGTCCGTATGGATGAAGTGTCCCGTTCCGTCAGTCCCGTCAATCACAACCGTGCCGTCGATGCCGCTAAACTTCTCGGATTCCCGTTAATGTGCACGCACACGGCGACGGACAATCTTGTGGCAGATTTTTTGAAGAAATTGCTTGATCGCAATAAAAAGAACATTGATACCGTCGGAGATGTCATCCACATTCTCAAAGGAGTCCCGGAGTATCAGCAAGGGCAGGCGCTGAAGTCTGGTATTTCACTGTACGCCGGATCAGAGCAGAGACTTGCCGGCAAGATTGCGTTAACCGAGGTTACTGGCGGCACTGAAGGCTCCAAACACATGTACGAAAAACTGTCTCAAGCAGGCGTCGGGACGATTATTGGTATGCACATGAAAGAGGATCACAAGAGAGAGGCGGAAAAACATCATATTAGCGTGATTATTGCGGGTCATATGTCCTCAGATTCGCTCGGTATGAATTTATTTCTTGATGAATTGGAAAAGAAGGGCATTGAAATTATCCCCTGTTCAGGATTAATCCGGGTCAAGCGCTTTACTGCTCGAAAAAAGAAAGCGCGTAAAAAATAATCTATGGCGACAGGACGCCTCGTGTCAGCCCAGGCAGGAGGCGAGGATGTGAATCTGGATCGTAACTTGCGTCCCCGCCGTCTGGATGAATATGTCGGTCAGGAAAAGGTCAAAAAAAACTTGACCATCTTTTTGTCAGCTGCAAAAAAACGCAAAGAACCGGTTGAGCACATTCTTTTGCACGGAGGCCCCGGACTGGGCAAGACGACGCTCGCCCACATCATTGCACATGAGATGGGTAGCGAAATTCGTGTCACGAGCGGTCCGGCGATTGAACATGGCGGCGACCTCGCTGCGATTTTAACTAATCTGGAGGACGGTGACATGCTCTTCGTCGATGAAATTCATCGGGTACGCCGTGTCGTTGAAGAAATGCTGTATCCGGCGATGGAAGATTATGCACTCGATATTGTTCTCGGCAAAGGACCATCCGCCCGTACGATGCGGCTGGAACTTCCGCGTTTCACGCTGATTGGCGCGACGACGCGTCCCAATCTGCTCTCCGCTCCCCTGCGGGACCGGTTTGGCGTTGCGTACCGTTTAGATTTTTATACCCCTGAAGATATGGAGCGGATTATCCGACGGTCTGCAGAAATTTTAAAAGTCGATATTGAGGAATCGGCGGTTGGACTTATCGCCCGGCGTGCGCGCTGGACGCCGCGTATCGCGAACCGATTATTAAAGCGCGTTCGTGACTACGCTCAGGTAGAAGGCGATGGAAGCATTACTACAGAAATTGCAGAACACGCGCTCGCCTTGATGGATATCGACTCTCTCGGATTGGATGCAATGGACCGTCGTATTGTCGAAATAATCATCGATCGGTTTCATGGTGGACCGGTTGGCATCAATACGATCGCAGCCGCGGTCGGTGTGGAAATGGACACCGTCGAAGACATTTATGAGCCTTTCCTTATCCAAATGGGCTTTTTGGTCCGCACCCCCCGGGGCAGAGAGGTTACGCCGAGCGCATATGCGCATGTCGGCAAGAAACAAACGCGGGACAAGTAACATGTATTAATGTACACTAGAGGAGTACATATATGATGATTCCGTATTGGATAATTCTCGTCGCGTATGGCATCGGATTTGCCATTTTTTTGCTGTTAGCCTCTTTGAGCATATACCACGTTGTCCGGTTTGCGCGTATGTCCAAGAGCGGGCTGATCGGCTTGTATCTTTTTCTTGCCTGTGTGATCGTGGTATTGGGCATGACGTGGCTGGGCATACGCGATATTGACTGGACCCAGGAAGCAGAGCTCAATCTTCCGTTTGTTGTTGTCCAGAATTAATATGCATTTTCCCGGACAAAAAGATGGCGAACAGGTGCTGATGATTATACGAAGACATTGGTCAGTATTGATTGGGCAAGTATGCGTACTTATTTTTGCTACCTGCATACCCGTTGTGGCCTATGTGCTTTTACAATCTCGGACAACAATTATTGTCGACCATGCGTCGCTGACCTGGGCACTATTGATGATGGGCGGAAGTTTGTATCTCCTTTTTGTCCTGTTATTTTTCTTTACCGCATGGATTGATTATTATCTGGACATCTGGGTTGTCACCCATGACCGCATTATTGCCATCGAACAGCGCGGATTGTTTTCGCGTATTGTCTCCGAGCTGACCTTGGACCGTGTACAGGATGTGACCAGTAATGTGCACGGTATGTTTGCAACCATGCTCAAATTCGGCGATATTCGTATCCAGACAGCCGGCGAACAAAGTCAGTTTGTTTTTCGAAACATTCCGCATCCGTATGAGACCGCACGCAAGGTCATGGAACTTCATCAGAAGATGATGCCGGCTACAGCTGAGCAGCCCGTTACGCCGGTTGCCGCAGAAACAGGTACGTCGGAGAACGATTCTACTCATTCTTCCGCACCCTAGACCTGCCCGCCATTGATTCGCTGCAGGCGAGGCAGGCGGGAAGGGTGCTCTCTTTTCCTAAAAACATAGCGCAGGTAGGTACGCCTGCGCTCGTAGGTATTACAACCACGCGCACTCTCAGCGGGGCGCACTTGGGATTATTAAAAAAGAGCACCCTTTCTAGGGTGCGGGCAGTATTAAAAAATGCGCCAATACACAATTTAACTTTGCAATATCTTTATCCTACTTGCCTGGGCGGCAAATGCTGCCCAATAATTTTTCTGCCGTTTCATTTCAAGTTCCTGTCGCATACTGCTCCACTCTTGCCCGGAAAGCACGGCATCATCCTGGAAACGTTCGGGGTTCAGTATGCGCATATACGCCGCTAGCTTTGCGAATTGTCCCCACATTTCCTGTTTTTTGAAATTCTCAAGTTGGATACGTAAGGCCTTCCAATCTGCATCTTCAATAGGTATCAATCGAAATCGTTCGGCGTCGATAGTTTTGAGGTGGTATAGTTGTGAGGCGATATTCATCCAGCTGTTTTGGGTGCGGTATTTTTTTATCATGTCCACCATGCCCTGCCAGACGTCGGCATCGATATCAATGTCGATGAAACGGGGCGGGTCAATGATCGCCATGCGTGCGGCGCGAGCGGCAAAAGAATCCCAGGCTTTTTGCCGGCGGTAATTTTCCAATTCACGGCGCATCCCCTCCCAGTCATCATTCGTGATGCGCATCCGAAGAAATTTTTCATGGTCGATAATGGCCATGCGCGCTGCATGCCATGCAAAATCCCTCCATAGGTGAGCCTGCGAGTAATTGGTGAGCTCTATGACCATCTGTTGCCAGTCTTCGACGCTGACGTCTGACGGGTGTGTTTCCTCCATATGCGGCAAGTATACGATAATGCGGTAAAAAAGAAAAACGCTTAATATGCCGATTCGAGATGGGTCCCGGTATAAAAATGTGTGAGAATAGATTCAGCGGTAGATCCATTCGTTGCGTACCCAAGCGCGCCCTTCGCCGACATTCCCACCATATGATTGCCTGACCTGGTGAGCGCGTCCGGAATGATCCCGTATGGGTCGTCAACGGACTGGAGCCATGAAAATGATCCTTGCCACACTTCCGACCAATTGCGTGTACGGCCGTCAGTTCCAGATGAGTACGGGGTAACGATGATTCCGCGGGTATTACGAATGGAGACGGCATCCGGATGTGTGAGTACTTTTCCCGCTGTAGCGATAACTGCCGCGCGCGGATCGATAGATCGGGACTCATAACCGTATCCACGGTAGACCTGGTCTGTGGTTGCATTAACGGTAAATTGTTCGGATGAATATTTTCCGCCTGCGAGATAATGCCACAGGGTGTATGAACGTTCGGCGATGGCCATTGCCTTCAAATATTCAGCAGGCAGCTCATTGGATGTTTCCGCAACGCCGCGAAGGTAGGATTCAAGCGGGAGTTCATTGATGACCCACGTCGTGTTTGTTGATGTAACATAACGGATTTCAATGACGCCTCGAAACGTATTGTCATTGAGCAATGTATTCCAGGAAGGACGATTTTCGTATGACGTAATTTCTACAATACCGTTGTCGCCTTGCGGTGTAATGCGAATGGGACTGGACGATTGCCAGGATTCACCGGAGGAAACGCTGTATGTACCACCGGTGGAAGTGATTTGCGTAGATTCCGCTGCCGCACGTGTTGCCCGCGTTCCGCCGGAGTCGCTCACCGTATATCCGCCAGTGGATGTTATGGTAACTGGAGCAGTTGTGGTAAACAGACCAACCCGAATTACCGGTTCACCTGCCAGCGGGATAGCAGTTTCTTGTACAACAGGGTTACCGACCTGTATCAGTACGGTTATAGTGCTTCCATCGATCCAGGTAAGTCCTTCAGCGACAAGCTGAAATGTTTCGGTGTATATCCCTTCCTGTTGAGGAGCCTGGATTGCAAACCGAAATTGCGCCGTTTCACCGGGCCTGACGAACGGCTGAGTTAATTGTGCGGGTCGGTAGGCCGCTTTCCATGTCCCATGCCTGAAGATGCTTGATCTGCCAACGGGATTGGTGACGTTGAGTGCAACAAAATTGTTACCTGACGAAAACCACGGTACGCTGCCGTCGTTACGGTAATCAACGGAAAAAGTAAGCGCTTTTCCGGGGTCGATATGTACGGTTCCCGAGGCGCTTCGTGCGGTCTCTGTCGCTTTCCAATGCTGAGGGTAAGTAGGACGCTGGCCTACGCCGATGGTAAATGTAGTTTTGCCGCCGGTAATCCAGGTCAAATGTTCCGCGACTAAATGAAATGACTCCTCGTACACGCCCGTTTCTTGCGGCGCCTGAATGGCAAAACGAATACGGCCAACTTCCCCCGGTCTCACTTGAGACGGAGTCATGCGACCTGCGCGATAATCAGCGCCCCAGTATGAGTGACGAAAAACACTCGACCGGCCGGCGGGATTCGTGACGTTGAGCGCAATAAAGTTGGCGCCGCGATTATTCCACGTTGCCGTTCCGACATTCTTAAAATCAACCCAGAGTGTGACCGCTTGGCCTGGGTTGATCATAACAGCGTCGGATGATCGTGCCACTTCGAGAGCTTCGTATGGTAATGCTCGTGATGCGGCAGCAATACGGACTGTAGATTCTTGCGATCCAGCTACGCGTGCTTCCTGGAGTGGCGTGGTCTTGGCTGGTTCACGTGGCTCGGGGGCGATTGCCGCTTTGAGCGGCGCGGTACGTTCACTGACGGCATTGTTTACCGAAGGTTCGGCGAGCGCTTGAGCGGAAGCTTCCGGCATACGAGTCGGGGCGCCGACATATCCCTGGGTAATAAACGAAGAAATTTGTACTGACGCGCTTAAGGGTCCGGCATCTTGCCGGGCCTCTTGCTGGGACGACTGATTCGACTGCAGGAGAAAAGGAAATAACGGCATGATCATGCCGAGCATGATCGTCGCAAAGAGCGAGGGAAAAAATTTCTTTTTCATAGTATGTATATTATTTACAGGCGCAAAAAATCCTCGTGATAGAGAACACGACGAGTAATCAAGATGCGTCTGTAAGATGGTGTTGTTTTTTTGTTACAAAGAACAATTATTTTCTATATACATCATAGCATGAAAATTGCATTTTGTCAATTCCTGACATACAATATGGTATATACTTCGCTTTACCTATTGATCACCCGTCATGTCTCTTACGCGAAAGATTGCGCACAATACATTTGTTCAGATCATCGGAAAAGCCGTTTCGACTGCGATAGGTCTTGTGGTCATCGGCATGCTGACGCGGTATCTTGCCGAGGAAGGATTTGGGCAGTACTACACGATCATGACGTATCTGCAATTTTTCGGCGTGATCGTTGATTTCGGTCTGTATGTCATTTTGGTGAAAAAAATATCTGAGCCCGGCGTTGACGAGTCACGCGCAGTTTCAAATGTATTCACCATGCGCTGTCTGTCCGCAGTGGTTTTTCTGGGCGTGGCCCCGTTACTTGCACTCGCACTTCCCTATCCGCATGTTGTCAAAGTCGGCATCGCGGTAACCACGATATCTATCTTCGCGGTGACGCTTGTACAGACGCTCTCCGGAATTTTTCAACGGCATTTACGTATGCATCTGGTGTCCATTGCAGAAGTCGCCGGACGTATCGTACTTGCCGTAGCGACGTGGTGGGTGATTGCGCAGGATAAAGATTTGCTCTGGATCATGGCCGCTGTAGTCGCAGGTAGCATTGCAAATGTCGGGCTTCTCTATGGTTTTGCAAGGCGTATCGTACCCATCATGTTTCGATTTGATTTTGCGTATTGGAGGGACATCATCAGAGAAGCATGGCCCATTGCGGTTTCTATCGTATTCAACCTGGTGTATTTAAAATCGGGGATATTAATCTTGTCATTGATGAAAACGTCCGCCGATGTAGGGGTATTCGGCTCAAGCAATAAAGTATTAGAGGTGCTGGTGACGTTCCCGGCGATGTTTGCCGGACTCATTCTGCCTTTGTTGGCGTCAGCCTGGGTATCGGGCGACCGTGTGCGGTTTCAATTTGTGGTTCAGCGATCGTTTGATTTCCTGGTGATGATCGCTTTGCCGTTGCTTGGAGGCGTGTTGATCGTGGCACAGCCGGTTATGCAGCTGGTGACGGGCGAAGGATTCGTTGATGCGGGAAAAATTCTTCAGATTTTGATTGTCGCGACGTCTATTATTTTTATCGGCAATCTGTTCGGTATCGCCGTGCTAGCGGTGAACCGTCAACGTACGATGATGTGGCTCTACTGCGTTGTTGCCACAGTGTCGCTTGCCGGCAACTTACTATTGATACCGCGTTTTTCCTATTTTGGTGCAGCGTGGATGAACCTCATTTCAGAATTGCTGATCACGTCATTTGCCATGTGGCTCGTCATACGAACAACGCATATACGGATTTCAATGACCGTTGCGGGCAAAGTATTTTTGGCAACAGCCGTTATGGCGATTACACTGAGTGTATTGGATAATGTGCATGTTATCTGGCTTGCGTGTATAGGCGCAGGAGTATATGTTGCCGTGCTGTATCTGATAAAAGGCATTGACAAGCGTATGATTCAGGAGGTCATGCGACTCCGAGGCACCTCATGACTTTGTCACAGCAACGGGCCATAGCAAAAGCACTTCCGGTCATACGCAGAGTATATGCGCGGATAAAAAAAGAAATCCATCCGGGGATATCGGAGAGGGAAATTGCCGAGCGTATCCGCCAGCTTCTTGAGCGGGATGGCTTTGCTCGATTATCATTTCCAATCATTGTAGCCGCCGGCCCACATGCATATGACCTGCACCACACACCATGCTCGCGAAAGGTCCGACGTGGAGATATGATCGTCATTGATTTCGGCGTACGGTCGGACGGATGGTGTACTGATACGACGCGTACATTTTTTGTCGGCAAACCGTCGGCGTACTATGCGCGCAGGTATCACCTCGTTTATTCAGCGTGTCAAAAAGCTTTGCACGTGGTGCGCACCGGCGCGCTCTGTTCACATGTTGATGCAGCCGCTCGAACGCTTCTGACGGTAAACGGGTACGGGCTTGCGTTTCGTCATACAACCGGTCACGGGGTGGGAACGCGTATTCATCAGAAACCCCGGATAGGCCCCAACAGCCGGGAGTTGCTACAAAAGGGTTCGGTTGTTACTATTGAGCCGGGAATATATGTCCGTGGATGGGGCGGCATTCGCATAGAAGACATGATTCGGGTAGACGCGACTGCGGGCACGGTTCTTACTGCGCGTATTCCCAAGGATTTACGCGCTATGACCATCTAATACTATGTCATCGTTACTTATACTCAAATTTCCCCTTTCATCCCGGTTTGGCGGGGGGGAAAAACACACGCTTGATTTAGTGAGCGCCCTCAAGGAGCGTGGGTATGCCGTACACCTGGTTTCATCCTGCCGTGTTCTTGTACAGGAATTTCGACGTCGACGATGGGCGGCACATCGGGTATGGGCGGGTATTGAACCGGTGACAGCCGGGGCAATTCTCGTCTTTCCGTTTTTTGTCCCTTTTCTCCTATTATTTTTTATTCCGCTTCTCCTGTATTACCGGATTGTTCGCCGGGTGAAGGTGGTGTATTGTCTGTCTTTAACAGAAAAGGTGCTCGTCCCTCTGATTGCCCGTTGCTTGGGTATGCGCGTTGTTTTCATGGAACACCGGCTGATCGAGCGCTGGCTGACCAGGAATCCTTTGCGCGTACTGTATGCTCTCCAGGCAAAGGTTGCAACCACAGTCACGATTTCCCGCGCGGTCGCTGACCAACTTATACACATCGGTGTGCCGGAAAAGCGCCTTCGTATCATTCCTATCGGCATTGATATCCGTCCGTTTCCATGGCCCCGCGTTCATCAAGACCGTCACGGAGCATTTATTATCGGTACAGTGGCAGGGTTGGAACAGGGAACAGGAATAGCGCATCTTTTGAAGGCAATGGTGGAATTGCGGGAACACATCTCGTCGCTTCGTTTGCTCGTTGTAGGTAACGGCCCGGAGCGAAAAAATCTCATGTGGCTTTCGTCGCGGCTGGGATTGGAGCAGGTTGTTCAATGGGTGGGATTTCAGCGCGAGGCACAACGATGGTACAATCACTTCGATGTATTTGTTCTTCCCTCGGTGAAGCCGGAATCATTCGGCATCGTTGTCATTGAGGCGATGGCGGCAGGCGTTCCCGTTATTGCAACAAAACACGGCGGGGTAGTTGAGATTATTGAAGACGGAAAAACCGGCTATTTGGTTCCTCCGCGAAATGCACATGAAATTGCAGAAAAGGTATTATATCTCTACTATCACCGCGAACGAGTCGCCGAGTTTTCACAAGCCGGTCGGAGAGTTGTCGAGGAGCGGTTCAGACACGACGCGATGATCAGGTCGTTTATCAAATTATTTGAAGACATGCTCCAATGAGTATTTCGCTGACGAGACACATATCCTTACTCCCGTTCTGGGCGTGGGCAGCAATAGGTGCGGGAGCGATCTTGTTTCTCGCACTGGCACTGGTTATTTCACCGCTAGTTGCGCTCGGAGTTTTCATTCTGCTGGGTGTGGCCGGGGTGATTATGCGGTCCCCATTTATAGGACTTTTGCTATTGGTCGCTTCATTGCCACTGGAGCGTATCGGCGCCTATGAGGTACAGGGCATGACACTACGGATGAGCCAAGTGTTGCTCGTACTCATCACTATTTCGATGGGTATTCGTTTGATGGGCTCGCGATTAAAAACACCGGTACGGTATCCTGTAACGGCGATTCTTGGTGTGTATATGCTTGTGGCTATTGTGTCGCTTGTTAATTCGGCGAATATCGATCGATCAATCACGATTCTTGTTTTTACCCTCTTTACCATGCTCCTGACGTGGATGGTACCCGCGATTGTTACGTCTGAACATCGTGTGCGCATTGTAGTCGTCACATTGCTCGTAACCGCCGGAGTCGTCAGCGTGTTCGGCCTGTATCAATTTTTTGGTGACATGATCGGATTGCCACAGAGTATGACCGGACTCCGAGACCTGTATACAAAGAATGTATTAGGATTCCCACGCATTCAGTCTACCGCCTATGAACCGTTGTATTTTGCGAATTATTTGTTGTTTGCGCTCAGCGCAGGACTTTGTTTTTTGCTGGGAAAAATAAAATTAATCCCTGTCTCGTGGCTCGTCACGTTTTTGCTCATTGGATGCGTAAGTTTTGTACTCACCGTGTCTCGCGGCGCGTATTTGGGACTCGTGGGAGCGTTAGGTATTATTGCAGTTTATTATTTCAAGCGAGTGTTTACCCTGCGTAATATTGTATTGATCCCGATTATTGTAGTTGCGGTGTGGTGGATCGTCGTTAAAACACTAGGATTTGGAGGGGATGCCTTTACACTTGATAAATTTACCGGGCATGTCCAGGGCGTATTTTTGGGTGCATCGTATGATGAGCGCGTGGCGACGTTCGAATTAGCCAGAATCGCGTGGCACGAGCATCCGTTCATTGGCATCGGCGTAGGGTCATTTGGTCCCTACACGGCGCCTCATCCATATGTTCAGCCGAAGGATGGGTGGAAGATCGTTAATAATGAATATGTGGAGGTGCTTGCAGAAACAGGCATCTTGGGTGTCGCCGCTTTAGCGCTATTTTTTTCGACAATCATGATTCGATCAGTACTGACCATCAGGCGTACATCATCAGAGCTTATACGCACGGTGATGATCGCTGCACTTGCCGCACTTGTCGGTTCGCTCATCCAGTATCTGACCTTCTCAACTTTGTATATTATGCATATTTGGTTTTTGGTCGGGATGAATATTGCGCTCCAGGCTGTCGGGTATTTTAATGCTCGCGTCTCAACATACAACTCGCTATGAACCCCTGGCTTCATCTCGGAGCATTCATCATCTTGTATCTGTGGCTGGCGTGGCGGAGGCTAGACATCGCCATTGCACTACTGCTGTTTTTATTGCCCGCGTATCAATTCCGTTTTACCCTGTTTATCCCTTCAACGTATCTTGAAGTGATGATTGTCATCTGTCTTGCGGTATGGGCTGTTCAGATAACTGTGCGGCATCAGTGGCGCGAAACTCGGTGGCCGTGGCGCTGGCTGATATGTGCATTTGCGGTAGCCGGGGCTGTTGCCGTCGCGGTCTCCCCAAATATCCGCAACGCGCTCGGTTTATACAAAGCATATGTTATCGAGCCGGTGCTGTTTTTCATCGTTGTTGTGAATGTCATGAAAACACCGGCGCATTGGAAAAAGATATTTTTTGCCCTTGGCTCGTCCGTCGTGATTATTGGTTTAGCGGCACTTTTTCAGCAGGCGGACATATTGCCGGGCGCAGGTTCATATCTGCTCGAACATCCGCCCCGCTCTACATCGCTTTTTGAATTTCCAACGGCAGTGGGCAAGTATGTCGCGCCAATCTTGGCAGTGTTTCTAAGCTTGCTTTTGGTAAAAACAAAGTCGGTTGGGCGCGGGATGTGGCATTCAGGAAATGTGATGTATATCGGCGTCATCGGTTTTGGAATCATGGCGCTTATGCTTTCTGTTTCACGTGGAGCACTGATTGGTGTCGGCGCGGCGCTGGTGTTTGTCAGTTTCTTTTCCAGATGGAGAAAATGGCTACTCATTGGCATCGCATCAATTGCCGTTCTGTGCCTGGTCATTCCCGTAACTCGTCACGAACTCGTATCAATTGTAAACATCCAGGACACCTCTGCGGATGTTCACGTGGTGATGTGGAAAGGGACTCTGCGCATGATAGCCGACCGACCGATTTTTGGAGCAGGACTGGCCGGTTTCCCGGAACTATATGAACAGTACAAGGAAGCGTCGCACGTTGAGTTTTTCCCAAATCCCGACCATTTGTTTTTAACGCTCTGGGTTGAGATGGGATTGCTGGGTCTCGCGGTATTTTTATGGATTATCGTGAAATGGTTGAGAACAGGAGTGTTCGTAGTGAAGTCGCAGTACGCCGAATACCGGCCATACGCTGTTGGAGTCATGGCTGCATTGGTAGCCGTTATTACTCATGGATTTTTCGATACGCCGTATTTCAAAAATGATCTCGCGGTCATGTTTTGGGCGTTGGCGGCAGTATTGGTAGCGATGCGATTCTCGGTAGAACCGCCACGGAGTAAGGAAATAGAGTAGATTTTGGTCGTGAACGCACAGTTTTGTAGTGGTGTGGAGTTTTTTTATTGAAATAAAAAAATCCTCAGTTGCTATGCAGCTTGAGGAAGGAATTGATATCCCTCGGGGACGATGAGAGTGTCATTTTCCATGCGGATATGCCCGTGGAGCACTAAGTTGGTGATATATGACTGCCAGGCGTGTTCAATCTTATTAACGCGCTTTTGCAATGTTTCAGCAGTGTCGTCATCACGAATGAGAATGCGATATTCGAAGAATATCCTTCCCTTGTCGTATTCGGCATTCACGAAATGCATCGTGACCGCTGTATACGTAATTTCGCCTCGCTTGTACGCAGCAATCGTGGCCTCGTGAACATGATGGCCGTACATTTTGTGTCCGCCGAATTTTGGCAAAAGTCCCGGATGAATATTCATGATCGGAATATTTCCGATACATTCTTTTGGAATGAGCTTCAGCCATCCTGACAGGCAAATGAGATCCGGATGATATTCATCAATGACGCGCTGATACGTCTCCGCATCGTACGGTGCCGGCATATACACAAAGGGTATGCCGAGCTTATCAGCTTTTGTACGTACGCCGCCATGCTCGTGGTTGGACACCACTACGGCAACTTCTGCATTGAGGATGCCCGTATGGGTATTTTCTTCAAGTTCTTGAAAACCCGAACCCCCGTCATCTGCTCCCGGTCCACCGGATGCAAATACTACTATTTTTCTTTTCATCAAAAGAACACCTCCTTACTTTTTCAGTCAATGCGAATTTATCATGAGGGAATTGATTTGTAAAGAACATCATGAAAGACTGGACAAAATGCCCAAAATAGTGTATAATACATGAACAAATAAAATAAAAATGAAAGTACAAAAGAGAGGAAAACGCATCACGTTCGCTCTGCTTGGGGTCTCATTGATCGCAGGTCTTTTTGTCTATATGCGCATGTCTGTTCCCGTCCGTGCAGATGAAGGGGCGGTGAGAGCGGTGAGTGAACAGGTTACTGAGAATGAGCAGGCGCTGAGCACATCGGTGTACCAGTCACAGGTCATGCCTGCTGATTTTCCGTTTAACGGAATTGGAGCGGAATGGAAGGGAGATATTCCGGATGATGTGCGTCTGTCCGTGCGCGTACAGGATGAACATGGATGGAGTTCATGGGAGGAAATTCCAGTACTCCGTGATATCAAAGACCATTGGGAAAATGAACATGCATTTTCCGAGCCGTTATTTGTAGAGCCAAGTACCGCATGGCAATTTGAATTATGGGCACCCACGGGTGATCTTGTCACCATTCCTGCAGAACTTTCATTTACCTATTTTGATACGGCCAGCGGTTCGAAGCAGACAAACTTTTTTAAGGACATACTTAATTTTATTGTCGGCAAAGCGTCAGCTGATTCGGCGATAAATTTTGACTTAGTCTCCCGCACCGGCTGGGGAGCAAATGAAGCATGGCGGCATACAAGTGACGGGTCAGAATTGTGGGAGCGTGAGTATGCTCAGCCGCAAAAAATAATCGTTCATCATACTGCCGGCTCTGACGGAGGGAGCGACCCGACGAGCATTATACGCGGGATTTACTACTGGCATGCTGTGGGGTTAAGCTGGGGAGATATCGGGTATAATTATCTTATCGACAGTCAGGGCAATATCTACGAAGGTCGTGCTGGCGGCGATGGTGTAGTAGCCGGTCATACCTATAACGAGCAGAAAAAAGTTGGATATAACCGGGGAAGCATCGGCATTGCCCTGCTTGGTGAATATCAGGGTAATACGCCTTCACCGCAGGCTGTTGAGTCGTTAACAAAACTCGT